>CANQSZ010000009.1 GCA_947626645.1 Candidatus Gastranaerophilales bacterium | reverse complement strand
CTTCAACTGCCGCCGCTGCCGTTCTTGAAATTCCTATTCCGTAGCAGCCCATTATATACGGTTTTGCTTTTCCGTCAGAATCAAGATATACCGCATTCATCGGTTTGGAGTATTTCGTTCCGAGCTGGAATATGTTTCCGACTTCTATTCCTCTTGTAACTTTCAGCGGCTTTCCGCATTGAGGACAAAATTCCCCTTCTTCAACAAGTCTAATGTCTGCAACAATTTCGGGCATCTCAACGTCAATTCCGAAATTTGCACCGACCATGTGATAATCTTTTTTATTTACTCCGACAACGAAATTTTTCATCTCTTTAACCGTTTCATCGGCAACGATTTTGACGTTTTTCATTCCGTTAGGTCCGATAAATCCTTTTTCTGCGTCAAACCCGTTATTTATCATTAATTCTTCTATTTCCGAGGCTGTCGCAATTCTTATTTCTTTTGCGTTAATCGCGTTCATAAGTTTTGTTTCTTCAACCGATTTGTCCGCTCTGATAAGTGCCAAAACCGGCTTTGAATCGGCGATATATACAAGAGTTTTTAAAATCACGTAAGGTTCAATTTTCAAAAATCCGCATAATTCTTCAATGGAATGCGTATCGGGTGTTGAAACGACTTGTGATTTTTCCCATTTGCCGACGGTATTAACCTTAGGCAAGTTTGATTTAGCGTGATTTGAGTTTGCCGAATAATCGCATTCGCAATAAAATACGTCATTTTCACCGGCATCGGTGTCCGTGATAACCATAAATTCGTGTGAAACGCTTCCGCCGATTGCACCCGAATCCGATTGTACCATTTTTGTATCAAGCCCGCATCTTTTGAATATATTTCTGTATGCTTGTGCCATAACTTCGTATTCTTTTTCAAGTTCTTCTTGTGTGGTGCCGAAACTGTAGGCATCTTTCATTATAAACTCTCTGCCTCGCAAAAGCCCGAAACGCGGTCTTACCTCATCTCTGAATTTCGATTGGATTTGGTAAAGATTTGTCGGGAGTTGTTTGTAGGATTTCAGTATATCTCTTGCGATTGCCGTGATGATTTCTTCGTGAGTAGGTCCGAGACACATTTCACGATTATGACGGTCTTTTAATCTCATCAATTCTTTGCCGTAAGCGTCCCATCTTCCCGATTCTTCCCACAATTCTTTCGGTTGAACAAACGGCATTAAAAGCTCTTGCGCACCTGCTTTGTCCATTTCATCTCTTACGATGTTTTCTATTTTTTTCAAAACCCGCCACATCAGGGGCAGAAAATTATATACTCCCGAGGTGAGTTTTTTTATATATCCCGCGCGTGCAAGCATCTTGTGAGATATAACTTCCGCATCCGAGGGGTATTCTCTCAGGGTTTGCACAAATAATTTCGACATTTTCATAATAAAAATTCCTCATTGATTTTTTCAATGTTTTTATTTTATCACAAAAAAATTATTCTTTTATTTTGTTCAATTTATCTTTGACAAGCTGAACGGGAATTGTAAGGGTTTGGAAATTTTTTATCGCAAGATTGTATGAATTTTCGGCATCGATAAAGTCTTGGGCTAATGCAAAGGCTTGGGCTGTCATATAGTATAAATCCCCCGTTGCGCCGCAATTTGTAATAGCGTTATTCAATGTGTCAACCGCTTCAAAGTAGTTTTCTTCCTTGCATTGGATTTTTGCCAAAATCTTGTAGGCTTCGTCATCTGCGGGGTTAAATTCGATTGTGTTTTGAAGATTTGTTTTTGCTTGCTCAAAATCTCCTTCTTCATAATTTATCACCGCAAGGTTAAAATATGCCCAACTGTAGTCGGGTGAATATTTTAAAACCTTATTAAACTCATCTTTTGCGGCTTTTGTATCCCCGAGTTCTTTTAAGATGTTTCCCAAGTAAAAATGTGCGTATATATCTTCATCATTGAGGTCTATCGTTTTTTGGAAATAGTCAAGCGCATTTACCAAGTCGTCTTTTTTTAAATATGCAAGACCAATATTAAAATATGAATTAGAATCGTCGGAATCCGTTGCTGTTACTTTTTCAAAACACTCAATCGCACTGTCGTATTCTTTTAATTCCAAATGAACCAACCCAAGATTATAAATTGCATCAATTAAATCGGGAGCTAACTCAATTGCCTTGGTGTAAGCCTCTTTTGCCCTGTTAAATTTTTTCATTTTTTCATAGACAATCCCGAGGTTGTAAAACAGTCCGTCATCTTGCGTGAAAGTTTGTGTTAAATAAAGAAGGTGCTGAAGCGCTTCTTCGTTGTACCCGCAGTCCATAAGCAATACCGCAAGCTCTCGCCTTGCCTGAAAATTCGTCGAGTCTTGCTGTATAATCTCTTGCAATTCTTCTATTTTATCAAGTTTTGACATATACTGTAAAAATTTTTAAATTACCGGCACATCAACAGGTTCAACAAGGATAACGTTTAACACTTCATCTTTGTTAATCTGAACATTTTTGCCTTTTCTTATCATATCCGCAATACTGTCGTAAACGAAATAACCCGCAGTGCCGAAAGCTCCGGCAAATGCACTTATCGGAACTGTTACATATTTCCAACCGCTGTCGTTTGTCGTATCTTCAGCCCAGCCGATTGCGTTTTTGGTAATTTGTCCCGATTTTGAACAGGTTTGTTTCCACGCATCGTAATACCCTCTTGTGGTCGTTATTCCGCCGTCGTAAGTCATATCGGCACGACCTGTGATATTCAAAGTCAAGGGAAGTTGTCTTCCGTTGGGTGTTACTATATGGTCAAAATCCAAATATAATACCGCACCTTTGGACATCCTTTTTGACGGGCTTATTCCTTTGATGTTTCCTCTTACGATTGAACCCATCGGCAATATCACGTCCTCATCATCAGCTTTTTGGTCGGTTAAAAGCATTGCGGTAAATCCCGCACCTTGTGTGTCTGTTATTGTGCTTAGTGTATTAAGCATTTTTAACGATAATGTTGTTCCTGCGGGGATTCTTTTTGTTTTTGCCGTTCCGTTGAACGGTGCTGCCATTGTCATCTGCATTGCCGCAAACATTACTATTATTATCCCTAAAATTTTTCTTTTCATGGTTATCCTCTCTTCCCTTTGTTTTTATTTTATCATATTTTTTGTGTTTTGTTAATATCGGATTTTTATTAAAAAAAAGAGGACTAATTGCCCTCGTTTAAATTAAGAATAGCTGGAAGTATGAAAAAGATTATCTTTATTTAAGCCGAAATATTTATGATATGCTATTGCTCGGGTGATTATTCTTTATAAGTTACTCGGGTTAGTCCTATGTGAAGTTTTATTTATGGTTTGATAAATTAAAACAACTGTTGTAAAATTTCTGTGATGGGATATTATTTATTTCAAGTTGTGAACACGTAAGGATTATATTGGAGATAAATAAATGGAAATATTGAATAAAGCAGCGATAGGTGTATTTGGCGGCTCGGGATTTTATAACTTTTTGGAAGATATAGATGAAGTAAAAGTTGAAACACCGTACGGTCAAACAAGCGACAGCGTATTTATCGGACAAATCGGAGCACATAAAGTGGCATTTATGCCCCGACACGGAAGGAATCATTCCATTCCGCCTCATTTGGTTAATTACAGAGCCAATGTTTGGGCTATGAAACATTTAGGCTGCAAAAGAGTTATTTCGCCCTGTGCTGCGGGAAGTTTGCAAAAAGACGTTAAACCGGGGGATTTTGTTATTTGCGATCAGTTTGTTGATTGGACTGACGGCAGAAAGACAACGTTTTACGAAGGTCCTGTTGTTCAACACCCCTCGCCTGCCGATACGTATTGTCCGGAATTGAGAGATTTGGCGATTAAAACAGGCAAAGATTTGGGGATAAAAATTCACGATAAAGGCACTGTTGTTGTAATAAACGGTCCGAGGTTTTCGACAAAAGCCGAGTCCGCATTTTTTACAAAACAGGGCTGGGAAGTTATTAATATGACGGCATACCCTGAGGCGTATCTTGTCAAGGAACTTAATATGTGTCCTTTAAATATTTCGCTGATTACGGATTATGATGCGGGGCTTGTGGGCGATGTCGCTCCGGTTTCTCATGATGCCGTTATGGAAGTGTTTAATAATAATGTGGCTAATTTAAAATCTTTATTATTCACTATGATTGAAAATATACCCGAACAACAATTAAATTGCGATTGTTGCAATTCGGCAAAACTTGATATTTAGAGGCTTTATGGGTAAATTCATTGTATTTTTATACCGTTTGGTTAATTTGTATTTATATTTTGTTCTCGGTGCGTGTATTTTATCGTGGATTCCGAATATAAATCCGAATTATCCGTTGTTTCATTACATTTTCAAATTTGCGGGGTTTTATTTAATTCCGCCGGTTATGGGAATGTTTATTTCTCCGGCTTTGGTTTTGATTTTAACTTCGCTTGTTATGATGGGGTTGTCGAAAATTTATCATAAATTTTATGAACGCAGACCGTTTTATTTGGCAAGCGACCGATTTTTGAAAAGTTTACAAAATATGGATGAAATCTACCGCCAACAAGAAAATGCCAATCAAGAAAGTGAGGATTTTGATAATGATTGCAATAAAGATAATTGAAGCGATTGCAAATTGCTTTTATATATATACACTAATGATATTTGCACGATGCCTTCTGACATGGATTCCGGGGCTTAATTGGGGTAATCCGATTTTGAATGCTTTACGTTCTTCTGTTGATTTGTATTTGGATTTATTCAGGAAAATTATACCTCCGGTCGGTCCGTTTGATTTGTCTCCGATTGTTGCGGTTTTTGTGTTAATATTTATTCGCAACGGAATTATTTACGGCTCGTTGTATTTATTTCAAATTACAGGTTTTATAGGAAATTAAGAAACTATGAAAATAATTATATATGGTGCAACAGAAATAGGATGCTTACTGGCAACGGAATTTTTTGAAGACCATGACATTACGGTTATAGATAAAGAAGAAAACAGAACTGATGAATTTGATAAATTGGATATAAGTTTTATCAGGGGTAATGCGACGGATATTGCGATATTGAAATCCGCCGATATCATGAATTCCGATGTGTTTATTGCATGTACGGCTTTGGATGAGGCTAATATTGTTGCATGTCTTACGGCTAAGAAAATAAGCGGTATAAGAACCATTTGTTTTGTTTCAAAAGAAGAATACCGAAACACAATGGGATTTGATGCTACCGCCGATTATCTGGGTGATTTTTTCATTGATTATGTAATTTGGCCGGAGGAGCTTTTAACTCAGGAATTGTTCAGAGTGGTTACCGTTGCGCATGCTCTTGATGTCGAAAATTTCGCCGACGGAAAAGCAAGACTTTTGGAATATAAAGTTAATTCGGATTCTTCAATTGTCGGTAAAATGGTTAAAGACTGCGGATTTACCAAAGATACAATCATTGTCGGTGTTAAACGCGATAACTTTTTGTTCATTCCTAACGGTTTAACGGAAATTAACGAAAATGACAAGTTGATTTTTATGGGAACTTCGCATTCTCTTGATATTCTTGCGGGAACTTTTTTCCATGAAAACGAACAGGTTAAATCGGTTGTTATAATCGGCGGCGGGAATGTCGGATTTATGCTTGCCAAAAATCTTGAAGATATGAAGATTAAAACTAAAATTATCGAAAAAGACTACGAAAGATGCGAGTTTTTGTCTCAGGAATTGAATAAAACTCTTGTTATAAACGGCGACGGCACCAATTTAAAACTTCTTGATGATGAAGGTATCGCTTCTACCGATGTTGTTATTGCCGTTACTCATAACGATGAGCGAAATCTGCTGTGTTCTCTGTTAGTCAAACAGCTTGGTGTTAAGCGTGTAATCTCGCGTGTTACAAAAGTTTTAAATATTCCGCTTTTTGAAAAAGTCGGTATTGATATTGCGGTTTCGTCTAAAAAATCCGCTATAAACGAAGTAAGAAACGATATTGACGATACCGATATTGATATTCTTGCAACGGTTGAACAGGGCGAAGCCGAAGTTCTTGAAATTCTTGTTTCCGATGAATTTAACGGCAAAAAGATTTCGGATTTAAGATTTCCCGCACCCGCAATTGTCGGTATTATTCAGAGAAAAAACCACGTTGCAATCCCTAACGGTGATACCGTTATCAGACATAACGATATATTGATTATATTTACAAAGGCCGATACGGCAGATGATGTAAGAGAATATTTTAAGGTAGATTAGAAGTATGCGGTTAAATTATGTTGCAAATGCTTTAGGATTGGTGCTGACAGATATCGGAATAGTGATGTTTGTGCCGGTAATTGTTGCTTTGTGTTACAGAGAATGGGGTGCTGTTGCACCTTTTGTTACCGCGGGATTGTTGGCTTTAATTGTCGGAAATTTGACAAAAAAAATATTCTGTAAAAATGTCGATGAAGATGCGCTAAACGATATTAAAAAAACGGAAGCATTGATGATTGTATCATTATCGTGGATAATGTTCGGGTTTGTGGCATCGGTTCCGTATTTGCATTACGGTTTGTCTTTCATTGATTCTTTGTTTGAGGCGGTTTCGGGTATCACCACGACCGGTGCTACGATTTTACAAACTTTTAATTACCCTAAAACTCTTTTGTTTTGGCGCTCATTTACTCAGTGGCTCGGCGGTATGGGAATTATAGTCCTGTTCGTGGCAATTTTACCGCAGTTTGCGGTTGCGGGCAGGCAGATGTTTTTTGCCGAAGCCCCCGGTCCTACGGAAGATAAGTTTACACCGAGAATTAAAAATACCGCATCTGCTCTGTGGATTGTTTATGCGGGTTTAACTTTATTATGTTTTATTTGCTTGTGGCTTGCAGGCATGCAGCCGTTTGATTCTGTTTGTAACGCTATGTCCACAATCTCTGCCGGAGGATTTTCTCCTAATCCCTCCAGTATCGGCGGTTACGGCTCTAATATTATTGTTTGGATTGTTACTGTTTTTATGTTCCTTTCGGGGATAAGTTTTGTACTTCAATCAAGAGTTTTGACAAAGCGGAAATTGTCTTTGTTTTGGAAAAGTGAGGAATTTCGTTTTTATACGGGTATAATTTTTCTGTTTTCAATAATTTTAACTTCCGTTCTGTTTTTTGCCGAACATTTTACCTTGCTGCGTTCGTTTACTTCGGGGTTTTATCATATATTATCACTTGCAACTTCGACGGGTTCGTCTGCTGAGGATTATCAGTTGTGGTCTTTCAATTCAAAGATGATATTGTTTATTGCAATGTTTATTTCTTCTTGTTCGGGTTCTGCCGGCGGCGGTTTGAAAATGACAAGATGGATTCTTGTTTTTAAATATATGAAAAACGAATTATATAAAATACTTCATCCGAACGCCGTTATTGCAATAAAAATTGATAACAAAGTTGTTGCGCCCGATGTTATTAAACAGACTTTATTTTTCACTTTCTGTTTCTTTGGTATTTGGGCAATTTCCGCTATAATTTTAACACTTATTGAAGATGATATTGTAATCGGTTTAACAGCTGCCATATCTTCTTTGGGAGACGTTGGTCCGGGGCTTGGGCATGTCTTTGGTCCTATGGGTAATTATTCGTCTTTGAAAATCGTTTCCAAAATTTTGTTTATTGTTAATATGTTCGTCGGACGTTTGGAAATTATACCGTTCCTTGTACTTTTGAATAAAGAGTTTTGGTCGGTTAAGAAAGGTTAGTTTACAAAATTGTTTCATTTATTGTATATTGTTTGCCCCGATGAATTCATTATAGTATAATGTTTATATGATTACGATAAGAAGATTGACTTGCTTTGATTATCCTAAGCTAAAAAAACTTATTTCGTATTTGTGTACGGATGACAACGATAAACTCGCAAAGTCATTGATGGAAGAACCTGTCGGAATTATTAATGCCGTTCTTCCTCTGTATCTCAAATTCAAATCAGAATCTTTCATCCTTGTTGACGGGAAGGAAATTTTAGGTTTGATTACAACGATTCGCACCGCCGGTAATCCTTATAAAATAAATATTACCCGTCTGATTTTCAAAGAAAATCTATACGATATAGGAAAACAGCTTGTAAATTTTGTTGTTAAAAAATTCGGGCAAAAAGGTGCGACATCTTTTACCGTAACAATTGATGAGTGCCATGACGAGTTGTTTAATTTGTTTATAAACGAATGCGGATTTAGACAGTGTGCATCGGAAACATTGTGGAAAGTCGATAATCCCAATCCTCAAAAGCCCAATCTTCATTGGCGTTATGCACAAGATTCCGACGCCGATAAAATCGCCGATTTATATAATTCGGAATTGATAAATATTTACCGCCCCTCTCTTGTAAGGTATGCAAAAGAGTTTCGCAGTCCGTTTTTTGGCGGATTTACCGATTATTACAAAACCCGATTTGTTATTGATGAAAGTGATAAAATTATTGCCTACGGCTCTGTTACCACTTCCGACAATCTTAATTATATTCTTGATATTACGACAAACAGCGGCTACGAAGTCAATTACGGCGATATGATAAATCTTATGCTTTGCGAAATTTCGGGCAAGAAAAAAACTTTTTACCCTGTTGTTAAGCAGAAAAAATACATTAAAAATACCGAAAATCTGGAGAACTGGTTGAGGACAAACAATTACACTCCGATTCAGACTCAGCAAATTTTGGTAAAAGATTTTTACCGCCCCGTAAAAGAAGAAGCACCTGCGGGGTGGAAGGTGTTTATTTTAGGCGAAAACGAAGTCCACAGCGGTGCAAATTTATAACCGTGCGAGATTGTAAAATCTTCTTGCAAGGGATTTTATTTCGTGTTAATATTTTGCTAAAAAATTATAAGAAAAGGGATATGCTATGTTCAGTACGGAAGTTATTTACGAAGTTGTAATTTATTCGGTTGGTGATACAAAAGCCGGAACTAAAATGGGCAAACTTCAGTTGAGAAACACCGAAGATAATTCACTGCTCAACTGTGTTTTGTGGGAAGAAGCCTTAAATCGTTTTGACAGTAAGATTTTCAGATCGGGAAATTTGGTAAGAATTGTCTCGGCAACTTTCAGCGAAAAATTTAATAACTGTCTTGTGTCCGCTCTTGAACTTATTAAAGAGGCTAAACTCGGACTTGATTCATCCGAAATTGATGAATATTATTCAAAGTTATTATCTTATATTGATAAAATTAAAAATGAAAAGTTGAAAAGTTTTGTATCGGGCATGTTTGAGCAGTATGGCGATAAGTTTAAGATAATGCCTGCGGCAAGGCTTATGCACCATAATTATGTGGGCGGACTTTTGGTTCATACGGTAGAATGCGCAGAGTTTGCGGAATTAAATATGCCAAAATTTTCTTATAAAATGAACCCTGATACGATATACGCAGCGTGTTTGTTACACGATTTCGGCAAAATTTTTGAATACACAATCGACACCGAAACCGGATTGATTGATTATGCTCCGGGGTT
Organism: Candidatus Gastranaerophilales bacterium; assembly: GCA_947626645.1. Lineage (GTDB taxonomy): Bacteria > Cyanobacteriota > Vampirovibrionia > Gastranaerophilales > Gastranaerophilaceae > Zag111. The sequence continues at coordinate 17,865 of CANQSZ010000009.1, read as the reverse complement.
TAAGGAGGAGTGGATATCGCATTCTCAATACGGTTATTGCGTTTGTATGAATGCGGGGTTCAAAAAAGTTGCCAAAATGATTGCTGCGCATCACGGTCGTGCCGATTGGGGAGCTATTATTGATTTAGATCAAAAGGATTTGGAACCCGAGTTGTATTTAATTCACTTTATCGATAATTTGTCTGCCAAGTTCGGTAAAATCAATGCCAGGATGTTTGAAAAATCTTAATTTGCTTATGTTTTCACTATCAATATAAAAATGCAACCGATTTGGTGAAAATCTTAACAAATTAAATAAAAATTTACGTTGTGAAACATTTTATGTCATAGCAGATGTTTTATGATAAATTAAATGATATAGAAAAATGTATTTAGGATAAATTTGTGTAAGGAGACAATGAATGTCAGAATATCTGAGCAAGGAAGAGATTAAACAATGGAGAAGTTCTCTGGAAAAGATTACTTTAGAAGAATTTGCAGCCAGATTGGGGAAGAAAGTTGAAGAAAAGAAATCTACGAATGATTTAATTGATATAGTTCTTCACGGGCAACCGGTGGTGTCAAATGAAACGGAATGGGCTTCAAAAGCCGAAAGACTCAGCTCAATCGCTGATAGAGCTTATGAAAAAGAAAAAGATTTATACGTTTCACCGTTCTCTGCCAAAAATCTTAAGCCCGATGAAAAATCCGGCAAAAAAGATGCTAAACAGGAAACCAAGTTAAATATATCGAAAAAAACCGCACACGCAAAATCTGCACTTAAACAGACCAAGGCAATAAAATCTGCGGCAAAAGTAGTTTTATCCGCGGCTAAAACGGGTGATGCTTTGCGAGATGATGTAAGAATAGTTTTCAAAAAAGCCCTGACAGACAGAGAGCAAAAAGTTTTCGATTATTTTGCGGCTAACAAAAATAAAATTGTTTACGCAAAAGATTTGGCGGCTTTGTTGGATTTGCCAAGAGATTATGTTTACAAATATATCAAAAATCTCAGAGCAAAAATTGACGGTGAAGCCTTGAAAAACGCTGACAAAGGCGGTTTTGTTCTTAGTGTATAGCATAAAATGAATATGGGGATATAAGAAATAAACGCATTTAATTTATTTAATTAAATGCGTTTGTTTTTTGTTTTTATATTCTGTATAATTTTTAAGCTATTTCAATTTTTGCGCCTACAAATTCGAGGGCTTTTTTTGTAAGAGCCGCTTCTTTATCCGAAATTGAAGTCATAAAAGTGTAGGGGGTGGAGCTAACAATGAGCTTAGCCGAATCATAATCAAACCCGGTGATTTGTCTAATTGTAGCCATAACGGTCGCGGAATTTCTTCCCGCATCGACAAGCGTAATTGAGTGGTGTCCTGTTCCTTTGTTAATAACAGGATGTTCTTTTTCTTTTGCCATGCTGCCTTTTGGCTTGAACAATTGGATGCTGTCCATGTCTATATCATAATGCTTTTTTATGTAATCTCTTACGATAAATATTAACATAAGCACTATTGCCCAAAATAAGAATGTTTTATCTATCATATTAAATACCCTCGTTTAAATAAAATGAACGGGCAATCAAAAGACTGCCCATTCATTTTAACATATTTTATTATTAAAATCAAACTACTTGATTTCAACAACAGCGCCTGCTTCTTCAAGAGTTTTCTTGATAGATTCGGCTTCTTCTTTTTTGATGTTTTCTTTAACTGCTTTAGGAGCTGCTTCAACCAAGTCTTTAGCTTCTTTCAAGCCTAAGCCTGTGATTGTTCTGACTTCTTTTAATACGGCGATTTTCTTATCAGCCGGAACAGAAGCTAAAACAACAGAAACTTCTGCATCAGCATCAGCTGCCGCCGGAGCTGCTGCGCCTGCAACCGGTGCTGCTGCTACTGCAACCGGTGCTGCTGCCGATACGCCGAATTTTTCTTCCATTGCTTTTACCAATTCTGCTGCTTCTAATAATGTTAATTTTTCGATTGATTCTAAAATTGATTCTACACTCATTGTTTTTCTCCTTTATTTTAATTTTTGTTTTACTACGTTTTTAAGCACATTGGCTTGAATAAATTTGTTCGTACTTTAAAGCCGTACGGGCTGAAAATTTCTTTGAAAAAAATTAAGCTGCTTTTTGATCTCTGACTGCCGCCATTGTTCTTGTAAGTTGAGTAAGAACTGAATTGACACAGTTTGCAATTCCTGATGCCGGAGAATTGATTGACCCGAGAAGTTTTGCATAGAGTTCTTCTTTTGTCGGAAGATCTGCCAATGCTTTTGTTTCTTCTGCGGAGAGTAATTTTCCGTCTAATACCGCACCTAAAAGTTCACATTTCTTTGTTTCTTTGATGAATTTTTTGAGTGCTTTTGCAGGGCTTACGGGATCTTCAAAACCGAATGCCAATGCGACAGGTCCTGTTAATTTTTCAGTTAATACTTCATATTCGGTTCCTTTTACCGCTATTTTTGCCAAAGTATTTTTGGTAACCATATAGTCGCCGCCGTCTTTTTGGATTTCACGTCTTAATTTTGTGATTTCCTCTACGGTTAATCCTTTGTATTCGGTAATAATCGCAACTTGAGCTTTTTCGATTTTGCTTTTAATTTCGTCAATTTTTTCTGATTTGAATGCTTTAGTTGACATTTTTGCTCCTTTGATTTCTGCCGCGATTGCCGAGGTGCAATCGCAATTTATATTATCGACCTGTTAAACTGAAAAAGATTTTGCTTTTTCAATTTTTACCGCAAAATCTTACACATAAGTCTGTATTTTTTGTTGTTTACTTTTTGTGTAACCTCGATTAGCTGTTATTTTTAAAGACTTTCGTCTGCTAATTGTCTGCGGTTATGTGTTTACTATATATTAAAAATTTTTTGAAATCAAGCATTTATTTTTTGCGTAATAAATTTTTACAATACTATGGCAATTTTTCCGATTATTTTGTTTTAATTAATGTATGGTAGAAAAGTTACAAACAGACAATCCGCTAAACAATCCGATGCACTACGGCGAACATCAAATCGGCGTATTAAACCCGCCCGATAAATTGCCGGGGGTTGAACTTTATTCTTATCAAAAAACTCTCCAAAATTATAGTCAGCTTCAATCGGATATTTACCAAAAACGAAAAAAATCCGACCCCCTAAATAAACGCAAGTTCCCGACCGGTTTGACAATTGTCGGCGCAGTCTTATTAACCGGTGTTATCTTCAGAAAAAATATTTCCAAGCTGTTTAAAAGGTTTTTTAAATAGCTTACAGATTATCTTTTATTGGAAATTCTCTTAATTGAGTATAAATAATCGGTGAAAAATCTCTTGTTGTAATGATATCAATAATTTTGTAAGACTGCGGCAGCCCGATTAAAGACGGCGAAGATATGTGATAAATTCCGTCTTTCATGGTTTCGGAGTTGGTGTGGAAATGCCCCGTGACTATTGCAAGAACGTTTTTGTGTTGTGCAAGAATCTCATTGTAGTTTTCAACTTTGTAAGTTTTATGAGTTTTTAAGCTCGATTCAACCCCTTCGGGGTATTCAACCGGAAAATGCTGGAAAATAACGACATCTTTTCTTTTGTATTTGGTAAGCATTTTATCAAGCCAAGCAAGCGTGTCCTCTCTATAATACCCTATAGACCCCGGAATTACCTCTTTTGCACCGTCAACTATGAGAAATACAAAGTTCTTCTTTTTGAATTTGTAGTTAGGTGTTCTTTGTCGGTAAAATATGTTTCTTTCTCTTAAAATCTCGAAATATCTTATTTTTGACATGTCTTTTGATTTGTAAACGTCATGATTTCCGAGTGCTATATAATAAGGCACCTTCAATTTTCTGACGATTTTAACAAAACATCTCAAATTTTCGGGAGTAGGGTTGTTGATGTTGTCGCCCGTGAAGACCACAAATTCAACATTCGGTTGATTGTTGATATCTTCAACGGCATTTTCCAAAACTTTTTGAGAGTAATCGGATTCTGCTGACAGGTGAACATCTGCGACCTGTACAAATTTAATATTCTCTGCCGATGCTTTTATGCAGCTTGTTGCAACCAAGCACATAAATATTATTACAACTGAAAGTAACTTTTTCATATATTAACCTCTCCCTGTTACAAATTATATCATAAAATCAAAATATGTGCTAAAATACACATTATGAGACTGGATAAATTTTTAAAAGTATCACGACTTATTAAACGCAGAACGGTAGCCAATGAAGTTTCCGATATGGGGCGAGTTTTGGTAACCGGCAACGCGGCAAAACCCTCTAAGCAAATTAAACAAAACGATATAATTACTATCGAATACGCTAACCGCTCGGTTAAAGCCAAAGTTTTAAAAGTTCCCGAAGGAAATGTTTCCGTTCAAGAATCCGCTTCTTTATACGAATTTCTAAATTAGTTAAGTTTTGTAACAAAAATCTCCGTTTGTGAAATTCTGACAATCCAAAATACTTTATTAAAGTATAGAGAGTATAACAATGGAGATAAAAAAATGGGTATTGATGGTTTAAACGGCAAAAACGGCATAGACGGCATAAAAAATATTCAAAATGCAGCACCAACGGGCAAAACATCGGAGGTTAAAGATAAAACCGGACTGTTTGGTTTCGGGTTTGGCGGCGATACTCTATCCGTTTCGTCGGGATTTGAAAGAACTGTTCCGGGGCTTAACGCTTTGAGTGATAAATTCGCGTTTCAATCACCCAAATATACTAAAAATATCGGCAATTTAGAAATTTCCGATAAAGACTATATCCCCGACGGAACTTTTGATGAAAGTCCTTTCTGTGAGGTTTAAAAGTTTAAATAAATAGCAAAAGCCTGAGGTTTAGCCTCGGGCTTTGTTTTGTTTTTATTCTTCAAATTCCGCGTATATAATTCCGTTTTTATATTCTGTTATTCTTACTTTTTGGATGGTATTAAATAAATCATGCCGATTAGATTTAATTTGTACGCTCAGATAATTTCTTGTAAGCCCTTTGAGGTTTTTGGTGTGCTTATCGGGGTGTTTTTCAATCAGGACTTCGTGAATTTTGCCGATATTTTTGTTAATAAATTCGGACAATTTTTTCTTTGAGATTTCTTTAACGATTGTTGCTCGTTGGTTTTTGACACTATCGGGGTTTTGGTCGGGCAAGTTTTCGCCGATTGACCCTTTCCTGAGCGAATACGGAAACGTGTGGATTTGCGTAAGCCCCGATTTTTCAAGATTTTTAACGGTAATTTCAAAATCATCGTCGGTTTCACCCGCAAAGCCTGTTATAATGTCGCTTCCGATAAACGGCAAATCAAATGTTCCATTTATATCATCGATTAGTTTCAGGTAATCGTCGGTTTTGTAAAATCTGTTCATTGATTTTAAAGTCTTGTCGTTAGCCGATTGCAGAGAAAGATGAAAATGCGGGCAGAATTTTTTTGAGGTTTTTAAAAACTCGAGCATTTCGCTTGTGATTTCGGGCGGGTTTAGTGAGCCTAATCTTATTCTTTCAATTGTGGTTTTTTGTTCGATTTCTTTGAGTAAATCAAATAGGGTTAATCCGAAATCTTTGCCCCATTGTCCAATGTGGATTCCTGTGAGCATGACTTCTTTAAACCCGTTTTGTGAAAAATTGTTTATTTGGTCAATTATAAAATCGCAATCGGCACTGCGGCTTTTTCCTCTGGCTTTCCATATTATACAGTAGCTGCATCGATTGTCGCAGCCGTCTTGAATTTTCAGACTCGCGCGGGTTTTTGTCGTGTCATTCAGTTTTGCTTTTGTAAATTCTTTTTGGTCTAAAATGTTTCCGGCGCAAAATCTTTGGTTTGTGCTGATATATTTGTACAAATCGAGCTTTTCGTCGTTTCCTATTACAAAATCGATAAAGTCGTTTTGTAATAGCTTTTCTTTTTCAATTTGAGCAATACAGCCGGTCAGAACGGTTGTAATATTCGGGTTTTTATTTTTTGCACAACGCAGAAGATACATTGCTTCGTTGTCGCTTTTGTGTGTAACCGAACACGAATTGAGTATATAAAAATCGGAATTTTCTATGTCGTCTGCTTGCTCCAATCCGTTATTTTTCAAGTTTTCCATTATTATTGCACTTTCAAATTGGTTGGATTTACAGCCCATTGTGTGAATAAAAAAATGCTTCATTCCCTGATAATATAAAAAACATTTCAAATTGTAAAGATTTCTTCATAATCGGCAATATATCAGCAAAAAATTTTACTTTTGGGTTTTAAATATATATAATAAAAATATGAAAGGTGTAGGTGTGTATGCAAGTAAATTCAGTTTCTTTGAATAATTTCAAGGGTCAGCGTGCTGACGGTACTCTTACAAGAGAAGAAGCACTTAAAGCTATGTGTTCGTTAGATGATGAAACATTAGCAAAAATGGCTTATGTTCAAACATTTGACAAAAAGAGCCAAAAAAGACACAAACGTATTTCAAACGCAATAATGTGGTCAATACCTTTAGCTGCGGGGGTTGCGGCAGCCGTCAGAAAACCGTCGGTTACTAATCTTAAAGATTTGGCAGCATTGACAAAAACCAAATTGCCGAATTTGAATATTTCGCGTTTTGTGAGATTAAAAAATTTCGCAGCAACAACTCTGTCTTGGGGCGGAACATTTGCTTTAATTGATTTAGTCTTTGGTGCTAAAAACCAACTCGACAAACACAGTAAGACCTCCAGAAAATTCAGCGAAAATCATCCGCTTCTTTCAATGCTCGGAACTGTCGGTGTAAGTATAGGCGCTTTGTACGGTGCTCGTTTCGGTGCGTTAAAGCTGCTTGGCAAAAAGTTCCCGCAAGGTCTCAAATTAGCAGCCAAAGATATTAAAGATTTAAAAGATGTATCTGCTAAATTGAACAATAGTAAGGTTTTAAACAAAACTTCCAAATTGCTTGATAAAGTACCGTCGGCTATTAAAGAATTTTCAACCGGCGTTTTGAATTGGTCGCCGTTGTTGTTAGTTTTGACAAGCATCGGGCATTCGGCTAAATATTCCAGAAACAAAAATGCTCAATATGCCAAAAACTACAACGACTTGAAAGAACTTCAAGCATCAGCGCTTGATGCTTTATCAAATGAAGAAGCGTAATTTGAATTAAAATATTAAAAAGTGTATCGGATTTTTATTCGATACACTTTTTGTTTATAATAGGTCTTATGAAAGTTGTGGTCTTAGGTAAAGGTCTTATGCTTGCAAATATCGTACTCGGGGTTTTGGATTCGGGTGCTCAATTGGCGGGTGTATTTCGTTATGAAACTACATGTAATTCCCGATTGAAACTTTTTTTCAAAGATTTCTTTTGTCCCGCGCCTGAAGTTACACTCTTAAAAGAGCTGAAAATTCCGCAAATTAACTGCAAATCCGCCAACAGTGAAAAATTTCGCAAGTTGATGATTAAGTTAAATGTTGATTTAATAATTGTCGGAACTTGGAGAGAAAAATTATCAAAAGAAACGTTTGATATCCCCAAAATTGCGACGGTGAATGTTCACCCTTCGCTTCTTCCCAAATATAGAGGACCTAACCCTTATATGCAGACAATTTTGCACGGCGAAAAGTTTTCGGGGGTTACGCTGCATTTGATGGATGAAAATTATGACAGCGGGGCAATCTTAAAACAACAAAAAGTCGAAATACTTGATTCCGACACCTCAAAAGAACTTCGCCAAAAGTCCGCACCCGTTGCAAGAAGCCTTGTTACGGAATTTTTAAACGATTTGAACGGTAAAATTACCACCCCGATTATTCAAAGCGAAAAAAACGCGACGTATTTTCCGAATATCTCAGGCGATGAAAGAATGCTCGATTTTTCTTCCATGCCCGCTGAAAAAATATCTCGTACAATTCGTGCGCTCCACCCTTTTTTACCCTGTTATATCACTTATAAAAATAAATTTTTTATCGCTAACCCTTATAAATTCAAGATTTTAGACGGTGTTTCAACTCATAAACCCGCCGATATCGTTGCCAAAAATTTTGAAAATTGCTCCGTAACAATTGTTTGCGCCGATAAGAAAATGATTGAGTTTAGTGATTTGAAACTTTATAAATCACCTTTAAAGACTTCACGCTATATTCAAAAAGAAGTTGATGTTATTTTTTAATCCTGTTTTTGTCAATCATGACCATCAATATTGAAATATCTGCGGGCTTAACTCCGCCGATTCTCGATGCTTGAGCAAGGTCTTTCGGTTTTATTTTTGATAATTTTTCTTTGGTTTCGGTTGAAATATGCTCTATTGTAAAGTAGTCAATATTTTCGGGAATTTTAAATTTTTCAAGTTTCCCTTCCTGATTAACCTGCTCTTGCTGCCGTTTAATGTATCCGTCATATTTTACGATGACTTCCACTTGCTCATAAACTTCTTTGGGAATATTCAAATTTTTTGTTTCCTCATCAAGCTCTCGGATTACCTTGTAGCTGATTTTGGGACGTTTTAAAAGTTCAGAGGCTCTTATTGTCCTGTCTAAATGTTCTTCGTATTTGGCTAAAACCTCGTTAATCTTTTCATCCGGAACAATTCTAAGCCCGTCAAGTCTTGATTTTTCCTGTGCGATTAGTCTTTGTTTGATTTCAAATCTTTCAAATTGAGCATCATCAATAAGCCCGATTTTTCTTCCGATTGCGGTTAATCGCTCATCGGCATTGTCTTGCCTTAAAAGCAGCCTGTACTCCGAGCGGGATGTTAGCATTCTGTAAGGTTCGTGGATGTCTTTTGTTACCAAATCGTCTATCAATGTTCCGGTGTAAGATGAACTCCTTGAAAGTTCAAGCATTTCGCTTCTGTTGATATAATTAAACGCGTTTATACCCGCAACCAATCCTTGTGCGGCAGCTTCCTCGTAGCCGCTTGTTCCGTTAATTTGACCCGCAAAAAACATCCCTTTTATCTTTTTTGACATCAATGAATGAGTTGTCTGCACAGCAGGCACATAATCGTATTCAACCGCATAAGCAGGCTTAATTATATGCGCATTTTCAAGTCCGGGAAGTGTTCTTATCATTTTTACCTGAACATCGGCAGGCAAACTCGTTGAAAACCCTTGAATATACGTTTCATAAGTTCCTAAACCCTCAGGCTCGATAAAAATGTGATGTGATGGGTTAGAAGCAAACCTGACTATCTTATCTTCTATTGACGGACAGTATCTGGGTCCTACTCCATGTATCAATCCTTGGTACATCGGCGATTTATCAAGGTTTTCTTTTATAATTTTATGGGTCAATTCATTAGTCTTTGTCAAATAACACGGATAAGTCTTTCTAATCGGTCTGTCGGGCTTGAATGAGAAGAAACTGAGTTCTTCATCCCCCGGTTGGATTGTCATTTTTGAGTAGTCAATGGTTCGCTTGTCAACTCTTGCGGGGGTTCCGGTTTTTAATTTTTGTGTTTCAATTCCGAGCTTGTGAAGTGAATCCGAAAGTCCGATTGCTGCTGCTTCCCCCAGTCTCCCAGCAGAATATGACCTCAATCCGACAAATATTTTACCCTCAAGCGATGTTCCGGTTGTTAATATTATTGCTTTTGCACTGTATTCTATCCCAAATTCGTCAACAGCACCGCAAATTTCACCGTTTTCAACCAACAAATCCGTTATGCAGCATTGTTTTAAGTAAATGTTTTCGTTGCTTTCCAAAAGGTTTCGCATATATCTTGAATATTCGGCTTTGTCCGATTGTGCTCTTAATGCTCTTACGGCGGGTCCTTTTGAGGAATTTAAAACCTTCATTTGCAAATACGTTGCATCTGTTACCTCACCCATAACCCCGCCAAGTGCGTCAATTTCTCTTACCAAAGTCGATTTAGCCGGACCTCCGACAGCGGGATTGCAAGGTTGCAGGGCAATGTTGTCCAAATTGAGCGTGCAAAGCAGAACTTTCATCCCTAATTTTGCACAGGCTAATGTTGCTTCACATCCGGCATGTCCTGCTCCTACAACTATTATGTCAAATTTGTTTCGTAAGTAATCCATAATCTTATTATACAGGAAACAGATTAAATGTAACTTTCACACTAAAAACAATCTACAACTCGGTTATTGGCAAAATGTTGAGAAAAATTTTTTAAATCTATCCTTCGGTTGTGAGTTCTTCCCAAATGCTCGGTACTACTATCAGCGCAGTATATACGATGAAACCGAAAAGAATAAGATTAATTGCCATGATAACCTCCTTTGGTTACATGTGTATTAATCCCTTTTTTTGAGCTAAAATGACAATATATACTTCAAATAAATTAAAAAATTTACAAAAGTTAATATAAAATATTGATATGAAAAATTTTACGCAAAAGGATATAAAGACACTTTTTTCGGGGCTTTGTTGTTCAAGGTGCAAAAATGATTTCACAAAAGATTCGATAGAAATTTTGGAACGCTTTGGGGATATTTTGGTTTGCAGATTAACCTGTAAAAAATGTGCAAAAGATTTTGGCGAAATTGTTTTCAATTTCAACCGCAAGGCAGATAATCACACCCCGCTGAATGTTGTTGAAGGTGCTGATGCGATTACGTTTGACGATGTGATTGATGCGCACAATTTTATTAAAAAGCATTTGTAATCAAAGAAAGACCGAAAAATTTTTCGGTCTTTCTTTGATAATTTATATTTTTATATTTTTTATTTACCCAAGTTTGCGGTGCTTTTTATGTGCAACTCTCTTAACTGTTGAATTGAAGCAGTTCCGGGGGCATCGCTCATAAGATCTTTTGCCCCTGCATTTTTCGGGAATGCGATTACATCTCTGATGGAGTCGGTTCTTGCAAGAAGTGCGACAAGTCTGTCCAAACCGATTGCAAGTCCTGCATGCGGCGGTGTTCCGTATTGAAGTGCATTAACCATGAATCCGAATTTTTCCTGTGCTTCTTCTTCGGTTAAACCGAGTGCTTTAAATATTTTCTTTTGGACTTCGCCGGAGTGTATTCTGACACTTCCTCCGCCCAATTCCGTTCCGTTATAAACTATATCATAAGCGATTGATTTAACATTACCTAAATCGCCCGAATCCAATTTGTCGATATCTTCAAGGTTTGGCGAGGTGAACGGGTGGTGCATAGCCATAAATCTGCCTTCCTCATCGCTCCATTCAAACATCGGAAAATCTACAACCCATAGTAAATTGTGTTTCGCTTCATCAATGAGGTTGAGAGTTTTTCCGAAATGAAGTCTTAATCTTCCCATAATGTCATAAACAAGTTTCGGTTTGTCGGCAACAAAGAAGATTATATCACCCGCAACCGCGCCTGCTCTTTGTTGAATAGCTTTTGCCTGTTCTTCCGTTACAAATTTCAACACCGGAGATTTTGCACTGCCGTCTTCAAGGTAGATAATGTTTGCAAGTGCTTTTGCGCCGAACGATACGGCAATTTTTGTTATATCGTCAATATCTTTTCTTGAATAGCTTGCACCTCCGGGGACTCTTATACCTCTTACAATTCCGCCGTTGAGAAGCGTGTTTTTAACTATATCAAAGTTTGATTCAAGAATTATATCTCCTATGTCGAACAATTCAAGCCCAAATCTTGTATCGGGTTTATCCGAGCCGTATCTGTCCATAGCTTCCTGCCAAGGCATTTGAATAAACGGAGGCTTAACTTCAACACCTGCGGCTTTAAACGCTTCAACAATCAGACCTTCTACTACTCTTATCACGTCTTGTTGTTCTACAAAAGACATTTCTATATCAACCTGTGTAAATTCGGGTTGTCTGTCAGCTCGTAAATCTTCATCTCTGAAACATCTTGCTATTTGATAATATCTTTCAATCCCGCCGACCATCAGTAATTGTTTGAATATCTGTGGTGATTGCGGAAGTGCGTAGAATTTCCCTTCTTGCACTCTTGACGGTACCAAATAATCTCTTGCACCTTCAGGGGTGGTTTTTATCAATATAGGTGTTTCTACTTCCAAAAAGTCCAAATTGTTCATATAATTTCTTATTGCCTGAACAATATTGTGGCGCATTACAAGTTTTGATAACATTGATTCACGTCTTAAATCAAGGTATCTGTATTTTAATCTTATGTCTTCAGAGACATTATCATCATCTAAAACGAACGGTAAAACTTTTGATTCGGAAAGTACTTCCATAGTTTGGGGATACATTTCGACCTGACCTGTCGGGTATTTTTCGTTATACGTTTCTTCGGGGCGTCTTGTAACTTTTCCGCTTACTTTTATAACGTATTCGGTTTTTACATGTTCCATTATTTTATGGACTTCGGGGTTAATCTGCGGGTTTGCGACTATCTGGAAAAATCCGCTTCTGTCTCTCAATTCTATAAATAATATTCCGCCCAAATCTCTTATGCATGATACCCAGCCTGAAAGGGTTATGTGTTCATCTATGTTGCTTAAGTTCAGCTTTCCGCATTCGTGGTCTTTATAGCTTGTTTTAATCATCTCTTAATTTCCTTTTTAAATCTGTTTATATCGCAATTATAATTTTAACAAAAACACAAAAAAATAACTATTTTTATGTAACATTTGTAATAATGGACAATTCGGGTGCTTTTTAGTAAACTTTTTGTATGATTACATTCGACAGTCTTACTCTGAAAGCCTTTATAAAAGAGCAAAAAGATTTTTTTATCAATTCAAGGATAAACAAAATTCAACAACCCACGCGCAGAGAATTTATCTTCTCGTTGCGTAATAACTCCCTTAATCGGTCGTTTTACATAAATATTAATCCGCAAAATTTTCATGTTTGCTTTGCTTCAAAAGAAAATCTTGAAAAAAGGTATGTCGAAATACCCCAAAAGCCGCCTATGTTTTGCATGCTCTTAAGAAAGTATCTCGGCAATTCCAAAATCATTAAAATTAATCAGCCCGATTACGAGCGAATTTTGGAATTGTACTTTGAAACATATAACGAGCTTGGCGATAAAATTTATCTGTGTCTTGCAATCGAGCTTATGGGCAAATATTCCAATGTAATATTATACAACTGTGATACGGGAATAATTATCGGCTGTGCGCATAACGTCGGTCAGGAAAAAAGCAGACAAAGAGAAGTTTACGGTTCAATTCCCTACATTTATCCGCAAAAGCAAATAAAAACCGATATCCTTAATTACGAAGGTGAAATTGATTGGAATACCGTCAGTGAAACTTTTTATAACTTTTCCTCTGCATTTGCAAGGCAATGCCGCGGAAAATCCTTGGATGACTTAAAAAATTATGTTTCGTTGAAAAATCTTTCGCCTGCCGTTTCAAATGATTTTTCGCAATTTTGTCTGTTTTCTCAATTGCTTGATAATCCTATCTTGTTCCCCGATGTTAATTCCATGATTGATTCTTATTTTACGTTTCACACCGAAAAAGAAAAGTTTAATATTCTGAAAAGTCATTATCTTGCAATCGTAAACAAAAAAATCAAGAAGCTGGAAAAGTCAATTAACCTTATGAAAACGCAGCTTTCAAACAATTCCGATTATTCAAAATATCGCCGTTTCGGTGATTTAATTATGGCAAATTTGTACAATTTAAAAGATTATTCTTCCCATGCCGCAGTTTATGATTGGGAAAGCGAAAAACAGGTTGATATTGCGCTTGATGATACTTTAACCTTGAAAGACAATGCAAATAAATTTTATAAACTCTATAACAAGGCAAAAACATCTAATGAAAAATTGTCCGCACTTGTTGATGAGGCTGTTTTGCAAAAGGATTATCAGCAAAGAATTTTGTATTCAATAAATTTATCCGAAAATATTGCCGAACTTCGCCTGATTTGTGATGAAGTTGAAGATGTTAAAATACCCAAAGCTGCAAAAGTTGTTTCAGAACCCTTAAAAATTGAGCTTGATAATGAAACGGTTATATATATCGGAAAAAATAATAAACAAAACGATTATATAGTATCAAAATTGGCAGCTGACGAGGATTTGTGGTTTCATACAAAAGATTGTGCAGGTTCTCATGTGCTTTTAAAAACGCAAAAAGTAACAGATGAATTGATTTTGAAATGTGCAAATTATGCCAAAACTTATTCTTCCGCAAAAGATTCATCAAAAATCGGCGTGATTTATACTAAACGAAAATATCTTAAAAAGCCGCCTAAATCGAACTTGGGCTATGTAACTTACCGTAATGAAACAGAGATAATAATTGATTAAATACGGTTAATTCATTATTCAATGGTTATTCTTCCGTCATTTTCAATATCAACCTTTTGGTGTTTGCTCACAAAATCTTCAACGCACTGTATGGCATCGAACGGATATTTTGTGATGACTCTTTCGGGGTGGTTCAGCATCGTTAAGTTGTCGTTTCCGTTTCCGATATAGTTATCCACAATTGTTTCATAATATTTATCTTCTCTGGGGTGGTTTACGTCAATCGGGATTGTTTTGCCGGTTTTATCGATAAAGTCCATCGAAATCAATTCGCCGTTTTTGTTAATCGTATAATTTAATCCCGATGTGTGCAGCAGCCCGGGCTTATTCGATGCGGAATTGAACGAACTTTTTGATGTGAATTTAATAGCATCAACAAGCTCTTTTTCGGTGTATTTTACCTTCATAATTTTGTTTTTAAACGGTAAAATATCGCTAAGCTGTCTTGTATCCAAGTTCCCTTTTTCAAAATACCCTCTCATATTTGCCGAAAATTGTATTGCAACATCCGCATTGAGTTCTTTTTTCATACAGTCTGCAACAAAGCAGGCATGCGGGTTTATATCAATCAAGTCGTTTTTAACCGCAGGCGGTGCGGAATTTATTTTTCCCCAGACCTTGTTTTCGTTCATAATCTTGTCAAAAATGTATTTCACAACTGGGTTTCTGTTGAAGTCTTTTGTGTAACCTATATTGTTTTGAACTTTTTTGATTATTCCTTTGGGGTCAAATTCAAGGTTGAGGATTCCGAAATTCTTTCCGTCTCTGCCTGCTTGGGTTATAACAACAGGCTCCGAGGTTTTTGAATAAAAAAGGTTTTCGCCTTCTTTAACCCCTGTTATCAATTCGTGCGTGTGTCCGCCAAGGATTACGTCAATTCCTTGGGTTTCTCTTGCAACCCTTCTTTCAAGACTGTTTCCCAAATGCGACAGAAGTATTATTTTGTCTATCCCTTGTTTTTGAAGTTTATTAACTTCCTGTTGAATGGCTTTTATAGTATTATCATCATCATAAACTTTTACTTCGGTATGTGTAATTCCGCCTTTTGTTCTTTGGTATAAATCCGGCGGTGTTGTTCCTATTATTCCGTATTTATGACCGTTGTGTTCTTCAATTTTACTTGTTGCAACAACACTTCCCAGCGGGTGCTTATTGCTAAATTTTGTGTTGCAGCTGAGCAAATTATAAGAAATCAGCGGGATTAGCCCGCTGATTTTTTCTCTTATATCAAATTCATGATTTCCCAATGCCGTTGATGTTATGCCGATTATATTTTGAAATAAAACTGCCAGTTGATTGGTTTTTATGTCATCTCCAACCATTATGTCTCCGGATGATAATTTTAAACTGTCAATATTTTTGTTTTTGTTTCGGGAATTGAAATCGTTTGAAGCATTTACCGTTCGCTCCATATTTATTGTCTTTCCGTGAAAATCGTTTATGTAAAAAATGCTCGTTTTTACATAACTGTTATTCAGGCTAACCTGATTCATTATATTTCCCCCTTTTTCCCCTTCTTGCAATTAAACCACATCGAAAGAAAAAAATCCATATTTCAATCGAAATTTTTACAAATTTTAAAATTTCATAATTTGTACATTCCAATGCTTTGCAAGCGTGTCGTAAATTTCGTTAATTTTATCAATAACTTCAATAATTACAATTCCGTAATTGAGGCATTTGTATTCGCCCATATCATGCAGCCCCAACCTTGTTCCTATATAGCAGCCGTACTGTGTTAAAATCTCTTGTAATTTAACCGCTTCGGAAACCCTGTTATCCACTTGTATCCCTATTATTGCCTTCATTTTTTAATTCTCCTTTATTGAGAATAATTCATCGGCACAAAAAAAATAATACCCTTGCGGGTACTATTCTTTTGTTAAATAGATTTGATAATCTTATTCAATATCAAGATTATCGTCGGCTTGAAGCTGTTTTTTTCTGATGTTGTGCATTACAGCATCTACTAACAACTCATAAGATTTCATGCTTTCAATGTTAGGAAATTCTTTTTTGAGTTGGGTTCTGACCATTGCTTCCAGCTCTTGTTCGTCAGAAAGTGATTGAAGATTTACACCGCTTACGGATTCTAAATAGTCAGTGGTGCTTTTATCTGATTTATTCTTATCGGAATATGAAAGCCAACGAAATCTCGGGCTTACACTTTCCTTTAATGTTTGTACTATTTTTGAGTTTTTTAATCGGTTAAACATTTTCTGCTACCTCTTGGTCAATTTACCTTCTTGTATTATTTTAAAGTATCCTAAAAAAAATAATTGACAATTTAATATTTATTATTTACAAAAATTAACAATTATCCTCGAAATCCGCTTATAACTTGCTAAAATCGGTTAAATAATCGTATTTGTTTTTCAGTAATGTTAATAACGAAATCCTGTTTTGCTTAACATTTTCATCTTTATCCATGACAAGAACGTCATCAAAAAACTTTGTAATTGTCGGGTTTAGATTTTCAAGCTCTGCAAGATACGTTTTATAATCAACATTATTGTTCATATTGCAAATTTTTTCATACAATGTTTTTTCAACAGGTTCAACAAAGAAGTTTTCGTTTATTTCGGTGCTTTTTGAATCTTTAATAATTCTTATTACTCTGTTGGCATTTTCAACGAGTTGAGCTGAATTTAAGTCTTTAACGATTTCAACCCTTTCGACAAAATCCGACAAATCCTTGAGCGGATTTTTAACCGAGCATGCCTCAAGTACATTTTTATTGTATTTTTCCGATAAGAATATTATCATTCTTTGGATAAAGAACTCATTAACTTCCTGTGCGCAATCCCTTTGAACCGGCAAAATCTTAAGTGCTTGTTTAATATATTTATCAACATCAATTTTCAATTTAGCATCAAGAATTGTTTTTATAACCCCCAAAGCAGCACGTCTTACTCCTAACGGATCTGATGAGCCGGTCGGCTTTTTGCCCGCTGCAAATACGGCACACACCGTATCAATTTTATCGGCGATTCCGACAATCTGCCCTTCAATCCCTTTTGCCGTCTCGCTTTCAGAGTTCAGCGGGAAGTAATGTTCTTTTATACCCTGTACAACTTTTTCGTTTTCTTTCGAGACTTTTGCATAATCGGAACCTATAAAGCCTTGAAGTTCGGTAAATTCAAACACAAGATTTGTTGTTAAATCGGCTTTGCAAAGAAGTGCCGTTCTTTCTATATCGGCTGAATTTATTTTTAAATCATCCGCAATTGATTTTGACAGAGTAATTAACCTTTGAGTTTTGTCAAACATTGTACCCATTCCTTTTTGGAAGGTAACGCCTTTAAGGCTTTCGACATAATCAGCCAGCGGCTTTTTGGTATCTTCGTTGAAGAAAAATACCGCATCGTCTAATCTTGCCTTAATTACCCTGACGTTTCCTGCTTGAATGTTTTTAAACTCATTGCCGATGTAATTTGTCATTGTTATAAATTTATTGATAAGTTTGCCGTCTTTATGAAGTGCAAAATACCTCTGGTGAACCGCCATAACGGTAACGGTTACTTCTTCGGGAATATCCAAATATCTCGGGTCAAATTCACAAACCGCGGGAACCGGATATTCTGTTATGAAGGTTACTTCTTCCAACAAATCGTCTGTGTAATACGGAACGGCACCGAGTTTTTGTGCTTCTTCTTTGGCTTTTTGTACTATAAGTTCGCGTCTTTCGTCTTGGTCAACGATTACACAAGCATTTCTCATCGTTTCTTTGTAATCTTTCGGATCGCCTATTATGACC
>CANQSZ010000008.1 GCA_947626645.1 Candidatus Gastranaerophilales bacterium | reverse complement strand
GGTCGCAGGTTCAAATCCTGTCATCCCGACCATTTTCTAAAGACTAACGGGAGTTAGTCTTTTTTGTGGGATGCCAGGATTACATCCTGAGCACGCAATTTTTGAATGGCATTTAATTAATTTTGTTCTGTTAATAATTTTATATTTTCCTTTTGAATCATATCGGCAAGTTCTTCTTCAGATGGCAAAATTGTTTTATATTTGCTTGCAAAAATCTGCTGACTTTCTTTTAATACCGAATATTTAACCATTGTTTCAGATTTATCTGTGCATAAAATTATACCTATCGTCGGGTTATCACCTTCGCCTCGTTTAAGTTCGTCAAACATTCTGACATACATATCCATCTGTCCGATATCCGAATGCGTTAATTTTGTTGTCTTTAAATCAATCACAACAAAGCATTTAAGAAGATAATTATAAAATACTAAATCCGCATAAAAATGGTCTGTTTCAGTGCTTATTCTGAATTGACGTGCAACAAAAGAAAAACCTTTACCAAGTTCAAGTAAAAATTTCTGCAAATTGCTAATTAGTGCAGTTTCTATGTCGTTTTCCTTACCTTCAATATTTTCAGGTAAATTAAGAAATTCTAATACGTAAGGGTCTTTGATAAATTCTTTTGCATTAATTACAGCAGGCAATGTTTTTCCGGTATTATTTTGTTTTTCCTGAGTTGATAACAACCTGTAATAATATCCGCTTTTAATATTTCGTTCTAACTGACGATAAGACCAATTTTGCGATGAAGCTTCATTCAAATAATAATTTCTTTCTTCAGGGTTATCAATTCTTATAATCCTTGCTATATTTGACCAAGACAAATTCCCTAGACAGTGTCTGGGAAATTCAGGATAAATTAAATAAAAGTTTCTCATATTCTGCAAATTAGCTTCTGAAAAGCCATTGCCGAAAGTGTCTGTTAAATATCTTTTTACAAAGTTTACAAAGTCTTTACTTAGGGTGTCTTTTATAATAAGCTAAATAAAAATGAGAGGAGAATAAATTGGATTTTATATCAGCGACAATATGGTTTTTAGGAAAACTGGCAAATCTTGTAGGAAGTTGGGGTGTTGCAATCATCATTCTGACAATCATAGTAAGAGGTGCGCTTTGGCATTTAAATGTTCAGCAGCAGCGTTCTATGAAAATGATGCAAAAACTTCAACCAAAATTAAAAGCGATACAAGACAGATATCAAAATAATCCCCAAATGATGCAGCAAAAAATGATGGAGTTATACAAAGAACACAAATTTAACCCTATGGGCGGATGTTTGCCGTTATTAATCCAAATGCCGGTATTTATCTTATTATATTGGGCATTGATTAGTCCTCAATTTATCCAAACCGCCGGAAATCAACAATTTTTATTCATAAAAAGTTTGGCAACAACAATGAGAGCCACTGCGGGAATTTCCGATAACGGAGTTTTAGGTGCGGCAAAAGGTGATAAATTTATCCTTTCAAACACCGCAACAATCTATCTTCCAAACGAAACCATCAAAAACGTCAAAGTTACCGACCCGGCGCAAGCACTCGAAATTCAAGGCGAATTAACCCCCGGCAAAAATGTCGAATTGGTTTTCAGCTTAGACCACATAAAACTTAAATTCAGCCAACTTGAACAGGTCGAAAAAGCCGAAGTTGTCGTTACAAACAGTAACATCAGAGAAAACGAAACCGTTACTTTTGTAAGAAAAGACGGCAACATGTGCGCATCGGTTCCGACTATTCCGGTTAACAAATCGCTCAACTGGGATGTTGTTATCTTAATTGCCTTATACGCTTTAACAATGTATTTGGCACAAAAAGTTATGATGTCGATGACAAAAACGGAAAATACCGACCCGACTCAGCAAGCACTCCAAAAATCAATGGGAACGTTTATGCCGTTGATGATTATAGCAACCATTGTTATAATCCCCATCCCCGCCGGTGTTTTATTGTATTTGATTACAAGCAACATTATTCAAATTATTCAAACAGTCGTTATAAACAAACAAATTGACGATGAAGAAGAAAAGAAAAAAGATACGGTTACAGACACCGAATTAAAAAACGCAAAAAAAGTAAACGAAAAATAAATGAAATTATCTGATTTTGATTATGAATTACCGCAAGAATTAATTGCCCAAATGCCCGCAGACAAAAGAGAAAACTCCAAAATGCTGGTATTAAACAGAACGGATAAAACAATAATTCATAAGCATTTTTACGATATCGTTGATTATTTGGACAATGACACGCTGCTGGTTTTGAACAACACAAAAGTTCTTCCGGCAAGATTGTTCGGCACAAAAGATACAGGTGCTAAAATAGAAGTGTTCTTGTTGGAATGCGTAAATAATAAACTTTGGAAATCGCTCATAAAGCCGTCAAAACGTGTGAAACCCGACACTCAAATAACAATAAGCAACGAATTATCAATACGTGCGCTTAAAAAAACTGACGATGAAGGCGAGTGGCTTGTTGAACTGATTTACGAAGGAAATTTAACGGATATTCTTCACAAAGTCGGCAATATTCCGCTTCCACCATATATCGAGAGAAAAACCAATTCCGAAGAATTAAAAAAATTCGATATGGAAAGGTATCAAACGGTTTACGCAAAAGACGAAGGTTCTGTGGCTGCGCCCACTGCCGGATTACACTTCACAAAAGAAATTCTTGAAAAGCTGAAAGAAAAAGGTGTTGAGATTGTATATATAACGCTGAACGTCGGTTTGGGAACATTTCGCCCCGTCAAATGCGAAAACATTTTAGAGCATAAAATGCACTCGGAAACGTTTGAAATAACACAAGAAGCCGCAGATGCGATAAACAGTGCGAAAGCAAACGGCAAAAAGATAACCGCCGTCGGCACAACAACAGTAAGAACACTCGAAACCGCATACCAAAAATACGGTACAATCAAGGCTTGCCACGGCGCATCGGAACTTTTTATCTATCCGCCGTACGAGTTTAAAATTATTGACAATCTTATAACAAATTTTCACCTTCCCAAATCAACGCTTTTAATGCTTGTAAGTGCTTTGGCGGGTAAAGATTTTATATTCCAAGCCTACAAAGAAGCGATTGATAACAAATACAGGTTTTTCAGCTACGGCGATTGCATGTTTATAAAGTAAATTCCCCAACCGTTGACTTTTAAAATATTATCCTTAAACCAAATAGAGGATACATTAATTTAAAACCTCGTGTAAAATAAAAGAAAATGGGAGGCAGGACAGAACATGTTTTCGGAAATGATTCAAAATTTACTGAATTCCGGCGGTAGAAATCAAGCAATGCAAAGAGCTGCCCAAATAAACAATTATGTAAACAGCATAAACAGACAACTTAATCCAAAACCGACCGCACAGGCAAACGCACTTGATACAATTTACCCGCCGAGTGCAAACAATGTTGAATCTTTTGAAAAGGTTTTAGCAAGCACGACGCAGTCAAATTTCGGCTCACTTCTGCTTAACCCCAAATCCCTGATGAATGTCAACGCTAACATTTATAATAGCGACGATATCGATACAAGTTCGATAACGGATTCGACATTACTCAATGCGATAAGAGAAGTGAACGATGCAAGACGCGATTATTCAAAAAACTCAACCGCAACTAAATCACAATTATTGGGCATGATAAATAACGTCGCACAAAAGCATGGAGTTGACGAAAAACTTGTTCAAGCACTCATAAAACAAGAATCGGGATTTAACCCCAACGCGACCTCAAAAGTCGGCGCAATGGGATTGATGCAATTGATGCCTTCAACCGCAAAATCACTGGGGGTAAAAGACCCGTATAATCCTGCACAAAATGTCGAAGGCGGTGTGAAATATCTTAAATCAATGCTTAATAAATACAACGGAAATATTATATTGGCACTTGCTGCCTATAACGCAGGACCAAACGCGGTAGATAAATACTCCGGAGTTCCGCCTTATAAAGAGACCCAAAATTACGTAAAAAGTATCTTATCAAATTATTTATAATGAATTTATAATAAATAAAGGGACTTAAAAAATAAGTCCCTTTTAAAATGCTCCAGGCCAGACTTGAACTGGCACTGGGTTATACGCCCAATTGGATTTTAAGTCCAACGCGTCTACCGATTCCGCCACTGGAGCATATTGAATTTTCAATAACCGAAAAGGTTACGAAAAAATAGTATAATAAACAAATTCCAAAGTCAAACCCGAAATTTAGCCAAAAAGTTTTCCGAAGCGGTGATTCGAGAGGTTAAATCGGTAATTATGCCCGCTAAAACATCAGAAACAACACGCGAATTTAAACACTTTGAACGCCCCAAAAGTCCTGATTTTACATTTGTAAACAGAAGTTTTTGGAACGAACACAACGCATCGTAAATTTCGGAATCAACAATATCTTTAACAGATATTAAAAATATAAACAATTCCGCCAAAGAATTTTTTGCGGCATAGTATTTTTTGATAAGCATAAACCCTTGAATTTTTCTGAGCATATCAAGGATTTTAGAATAGATATCAATAATTTTGAGTTTTTTGGCGGGCAAATCTTTGGTGAAATATTGAACGGTTTGCCTGTAACCCTCATCAATAATCGCCTGACGTTTTTCCGTCGGATAATTAAAATCGACAACAACGACATTTCCGGTATTAATAACAAGGTAATCGAATTTATCTCTGTTAGCGTACAATTTTTGAATAAACGAGGTTTCAGAAGCGGTCATACAGGTGTACATACCGTTTACATATTCGATAGGATTTTGATCGGTACCCGAAAAAGAGCCTTCTAAACGAATTTCCAAAATTCTGTCGGGTGAATTTTTGAGATTGTCGGACAAAAACCACATGGGTTTGCCTTTCATCAAATCGCCATCGACAAGCAATTCATCTTCAAAAGTAACCGCTCTCATCAACCCCGGCATGCAGCATGAAATTCTCACTGCAAGAGCAATTTCAAAATCGGGGGTTTCAAACGACGAAAACTCGCGGCACGAAAAATCTTTCATATTCGTTGTTATTATGACAAGTTTTTTGTTAATATCTTTGAAAGTTACTTTTTTACATTCACCTTTGACGTAATTATCGCCGTAAAATTTCCTTTCGATTAAATCTCTGAACCACTCGAGAAAAACTTCGCCTTTGCTGAGCGCAAATTTTTGGTTAAACCCTAAGGATATATCTCTGAACAACTCGAAATTAACCGACAGAAAAACCTGCGCCAATTCATCTGACGAATACCCCACGGCGTACAATGCCGCGACCAAAGACCCCACGGATGAGCCGCACAAAGTGTCAAATTCAATACCCAAATTTTCCAATGCACGAATAACGCCGACATGAGCAGCCCCTCTAATCGCACCGCCGCCGAATAACCACGTATATTTAAAATCGTTATATTCTCTCATAATCAACACTTATTTTACCATAAAAAAAGATTGACAAAAACTGCCAATCTTTCTATAGTTATTTTCTTTTATAAAGCTATGCAGCTTCAGAGCCTTCAATTTCTCTGATTAAATATTGTGCAACCCATTCAAAATCTTTGTTATCGTGAGCAGCTTTTTTCAAATATTCAACCGAAACATCGCCCAAACGAATTAATGTCATTGCAACTACGCCTCTTTTAATGCCTCTTACGATTTGTAATTGATTTACCAATTCAGGCACAACAGAAACACCTATGCTTACCAATTCGTTTTCGATTTTGTTTTTTGTTGTATTATCTGCATTTTCTAATTCCGAAAGTATTTTGTTTACTGATTGCATAATAAAATCTCCGTTTATGTAATTTACATTATAATTATAAATTAAAATTAATATAAATTGGGATTTCCTTATATAATCTTTATATCGGAGTAAAAATATTAATATCTTCTTTACATCGTAAAATTAATCGTTAAATTCGTCTCTTATATCGAACTTTTTATAGGTTGAATCATAAAAGATTTGAGCCATATCTTTAGCCCAATTGTCATAACCGGTAAGCAAGCCGTCTTTAGCCATTTTATCGACAGTTTTAAGTTGCAGGATGAAGTTTTGTTTAACTTCGGGGGAGTTAAGAGCCCAAGCAACGGGCGACTTTTTACCTTTCAAGGTATTACAGATTTTACACATACCAATATGGTTATTTTTCTGATTATCACCGGCTTTTGCTTTAGGTACATAATGGTCAACGGTCGCCACGTCAGCTTTGAAAATTCCAAATAAAACAGAGCGCAAGGGGTTTAAATCCAAACTTATATCAGATTCGGTAGGTTTGGCTATTATATTTGCAAAGCAGATTTTCTTTAAATCCGTTGTTAAGATAAAGACCGCATTCGGTAAATAGTCTGCCGGAAATCTGTGAGCAAAGACATTGGCATAAAGATTTGTAAAATTAAAATCCATTTTCCCTTCTGAAATGTAATTTTTTAAACGGTTTGAATATTCATTGACAATATCGCAAAACTCGCGTTCAGTAACACTTTTTTCAAATTTTTCGATATATTCATAAATTTTTGAAAAAGAATATTTGTCAACATCGGCTTGAAGTCGAGTCATAAATTCATCATCCGAAACATCGGGATAATTTTCTGCAATATTAATAAAAGAATCGGCAACAAATCGAACCGAAGAATTAACGTACTTATCGTACTTTTTCAAGATATTGACATATTCATCAATAGAATTAGCACTCTTAATTTCAGAATTAATTTTGTCGCGTACGACATGCGGGAGCATAATAGAACCGCAAGAAGCGCAAGGTATATCGACCTGTGCCTGTTCAATCGGAGGAAAATCCCCTCGACGCGAAAATAAGTAATACAAATGAGCCACTCTTTCTTCATCAAACGGAACCAGACCCATTATGTTTTTTAAAGACATATTTACTTTATAGCAAAAATTTCTCTCATAATATTTTGTGGGCGGGAGCATGTTTCTTGCACTCAAATAAATAATATCGTAAAGATAATTTTTCATATTATGCACAAGTTCATCCGCATTGGATGAGCATCTGTCAAAGAACATAGATTTTTTCTTCCCTGCGTTACATCCGCTGCATAAAAGAACCTCATTAAAAGGGTTGTTATTATCAATTTCAAGCATAGAAAGTTTCGCCAATTTCGGAACCGAAAAACGGAACAATTTCCAGATAAATTTTTTATATAAATTCACATTGGAAATATTCTCATCAAAAGCATCATTAAAAAGCCCGTTATAACGTGATTTTGCTGTTAATTCAGGCATAATAACTTTAAAAATATCATATTTTTCTTTAGGGGAAAGATTAAATCCTTGAACAGTCGTAACAACTTGAGTTCGGAAATATTCGGGTGAATAAATATCAGACGAAGAAACAACTTCAAACAATTTTTCTTTATCGGAAGTATCAAAATTATCCGCGCAGCCTTTTAAATATTCAACTGATTTATCAACAACATTACGATATTCATTTTGGGAAACATCAAATTTCATTTTCAAAAAATCACGAACGGAAATCTTGTTTAAATCAACATCTTCACCAATATCGGGTTTAAGAATATCTTCAAAGTAACGGGGCAAATAATCACCATATTTACGAATAAGCGATAACAATTCAGCCGCGGATTTTACCCCCGAAGCCGAATCGACTAATGACGATAACGTATTTTGGCTCAACATTTTAACCCCGCAAACAGGACAATGCACCGAATCCGTATATTGTGCCAGCGCAATAGAAGATTGTAACGGTTGAGTGGGCTCAAGAGGTGATTCGGGGTTTTGCAAGGGCAGCGAGCAAAAAGAAATTTCCGCTCTATCACAAGGCACAGGTTTTGGCGAATAATAAGCACGACCCTGAGCCGCTGGAGCAACTATCGGAAAATTTATAACGTTATACAAAACAGGATTGACTTTCATACAGATAATAAAACCCTAACAAAACTTTTTTTGCTAAAAAATCAGACGGTAATTTCTTTAAGAGTTTCAAGATACTTAACCGCATAAACAGCCGCAACGGCGCCGTCAGAGGCTGCCGTAATAACTTGCCTTAACGGAGTTTTTCTTACATCACCGACCGCATAAACCCCGTCAATAGAAGTTTTCATAGTCTCATCAACAAGAATAAAGCCCGATTTATCCTGTGATACCTGACCGTTAAACGACTCAACATTCGGGGTTATACCGATATACGGGAAAATTCCGTCAACGGATAAATCCGTAACATCACCGGTTTTAACATTTTTGAGGCTTAAGGAATTAACAAGATTATCGCCTTTAATCTCTGTTACAACCGTATCCCAAATTATTTGTAATTTTTCGGTTTTGAAAGCTCTTTGTTGAATAATTTTATCGGCGCGAAGCTCGTTTCTTCTGTGGATAAGATAAACTTTAGAAGCAAATTTTGTAAGATATACGGCTTCTTCAACGGCAGAATTGCCGCCGCCGACAACCGCAACAACTTTATCTTTATAAAAAGCCGCATCACAAACGGCACAATAGCTGACCCCGCGTCCGATAAATTCTTCTTCACCCGAGACGCCGAGTTTCATGGGCTTTGCACCGGTTGCAAGAATTACCGTTTTGGCTTTAAATTCAGCCTCTTTGGTTGTTATAACCTTGGGATTGGACAACAAATCAACCGAGACAATTTCTTGCATCGGAAACTTTTGCACCCCAAACATATCGGCATGCTCCTCAAATTTTTCCATCAACTCAAAACCGCCGATTTTGCAAAATCCGGGGTAATTTTCCAATTCCAAATAGTTGGATGGTTGACCTCCAAGCATACTGACATCAACAATTGCAGCAGAAACCGCACCTCTTGATGCGTATAAGCCCGCACTGAATCCCGCAGGTCCGCCCCCTAATATAACCGTTTCAAACTCGTAATTTTGCATCGCACAATCCTCAATTCTTTTATTTATTTTGAATCTCCGGCAATTTTTTCGCCCTTTATCGAATATTTTGCCGTCTCTGTTTTGATAATTTTACCATTAACATCCGAAAAAGTATCTAATTGTAAAGTATCATATCCTTCAAATTTGTTCCCTTCCAATTTTAATTCAACCGTATCAGTCAAATATTTGTTGTCATACTTTCCCTTTTTTATAAATGTTATATCGTTTCCGGTTGAGTTGTTGACATTAATTTCAGCAGTTGCACCGGTAAAAGGGTTACTTAATGTTATGACGTTACCGCGCTTGGATAAGTTCCACAAATCAACGTTATTTTCTTTAAAAGTGTAGGGCGAATCCGTATCAACTCTTTTTGAAACGACCCGCCAAACACCGTAAAAAGAATCGGGAACAATCATAACAGAACCTTTTAAAACGGTGCTTTCGGAATTATCCGCAAAAGACGGGCAGCTTGAACTCCATAAACCCAACGTACAACCGCATAAAATAGCAATAAATATTTTTAAAACTCTTAAATTCATAATCCCCTTATATTTAATAAGAAATACCTAAAAATCAACTATACGGAAATTTTAGACCTGAAGTTTTGAGCGGAATCTTCATAACCGGCTCTGCCCATAAGCGCATAGGTATAATTTTTCGCCTGCTCAACCCCCGGTTGATTAAACGTATCAATGTTATACAACGCACCCGCGATTGCAGTCTGAACTTCAAACATATACATCAATTGAGCAACATGATAACCGTCGATTTTCGGCAATGTAACGGTTACACTCGGGCGTTTGTAATCGGTCAGCGAAACTTTTGTGGAATCGGCTTCGGCATTCATCAAATCGTTTATTGTTTTTCCGCCCAAATAACCAATCCCCGTATATTCAAAAATTTTCGGGATTTCAACAACGGTATCAAAATTCTCAACCCGAATAAAGGTAATAATTTTGTTATTCGGACCTTCATTGTACAACTGCAATTGAGAATACTGATCGGTAACTCCCAAGGCTTTAATCGGTGTTGAGCCGACATTTACGACATTGTTGTCATTATCATACTGTTTACCCAAAGATTCAGCCCACAAATGCGCATACCAATCCGAAAAATATCTTAGTTTTGACGAATACGGCATCATAACGGAAATATTTTTCCCTTTGCGGACATCCAAAAGATAATGAATAAGCGCGTTTTGTGCCGC
Organism: Candidatus Gastranaerophilales bacterium; assembly: GCA_947626645.1. Taxonomy (GTDB): domain Bacteria; phylum Cyanobacteriota; class Vampirovibrionia; order Gastranaerophilales; family Gastranaerophilaceae; genus Zag111. The sequence continues at coordinate 17,249 of CANQSZ010000008.1, read as the reverse complement.
AATATTTTGGTTAATATCGGTATTTTTAAGTGCCAAATCCATATCCTTAATACCGTTTATGATTTCGTCAATATCAATACCGACAAGTGCAAGCGGCAATAACCCAACCGCGGAAAAAACCGAAAATCTTCCCCCGACATCATCGGGAACAACAAAAGTTTTATACCCTTCCTGCTCTGCGATTTGACGTAAAATTCCCGTTCTTTTATCGGTTGTGGCAACGATATTTCTTCTGTAATTGTCACCCAAAACTTGTTCAAGACGGTCTTTTACAATCATAAATTGTGCCATCGTTTCTGTCGTATCGCCGGATTTTGTAATAACATTTACAAGAGTTTTCTTTAAATCCAAAATATCAAGAAGCCCCGAAATTGAATCAGGGTCAATATTATCAAGAAAGAAAATCTTTGGTAGCCCGTTGCGTTGTTCTTTAGACAAAAAATTCCAATAAGGCTTTAAAAGAGCCTCCGTAATTGCAATCCCGCCCAAGGCTGAACCGCCTATACCGAGAACCAATATATTATCAAACCTGTTTTCAACAAGCGCGGCAAACTCCTTTACATACCAAACCGTTTCTTCGCTATAGCCCAAATTCATCCACTGTAAAAATTGACCGGGCTTATCTTTTCTCTTATTCAAATCGGTTATAATTTCGGCTATACGGTCTTTATAGGTTACAAAAGCCTCAGAAATATTCAGACCGTTATCAGAACCCGCTATTGTATAATCGGAGTTTCCGTAGTCATATTTTATCATCGGTAATGATACCTTTCTTCTAAAAAAAATGCTTTATATCAATTATTGTATATAATCAAAGATTAAATACAATAAAATAGGTAACCGAGTTAATATTTATTAACTAAAATATCATTAACCTTGTTGAGAGAATTTGAATGTTCTTTCAATGTTTTTGGAAATAACACCTTTGATTACTTCGTATTCTTGTTGAAGCGCGCTGTGTTCGGTGTCAATATTTTTCAATTCCATATCATATCTGCTGTCTTTGGCATCAATATCGTTCATCGCTCTTGTGTATTCGGCTTCAGCTTTTGCAATAGCGGCAGTGTTATCTGTTTGCTCGGTGATATTTGAACAGGTTTTATAATCAATCGACTTCCATCTGAAAGACTTATCAACCTGTTCCATAGAAACAATACCGCTTTCCAAAGCGTATTCAAGCCACTTGTATGATGATGCCAAGCCGTTTTCCAATTCTTTGAAACCTTTTGTCATTCTGTTAAATAAGTTAGTAAACCATTGAGCTTTTGCATCGGCATTGCCCGTATTGTTCGTATCATTTTCATCAATCCAAGCGTATTTCGGTTCGCCGTATATTGATATCATATTATCTATCACGAATTCGTTTGTAACGGTTTTGTAATTCTCAGACATATCTAAACCGTACTCTTTTAACATCTTAAGTACAAAATCTATATCATATAAATCTTTTGCGGTAACAGCTCCGCTGTTAAGCAAATCTTCGATAGCTTGCCAATCTTCATCCGAAATAAATTTCAAATACTCCTCTTTTGCCGTATTGTAGTTATTTAAAACATCACTCAATACAACACCCTCGGTTACTTCCATATTCAAATCGACACCGAGCGATGCGGCTTGACCGTTTAACAAATCATCGGTGAATTTTTGTATATTGAAGTATTCATCATAAGATAAATCGGAAACTATTGTAGATGCTATACCGTCAAACAGCTCTTTTGCTAAATTCAATCCTTTCTGCTTGTACAAATCTCTGTGATTTATTGATAATACACCGTTTTCATCAACCGTAGCACTGTATTGAGAAGTCAAATTGCCGTCAGGAGACGCAACAGAAAGACTGTTAATAACTTCAGCTAACGAACCTGATGTTTTGCCCCAAGTGAATGTTCCAATCAATGAACCTTGCGAGCCGTCAGTATTTTCTTCATAATATTGACCATTAGGCGAACAACTTACGACATTATTATTGGAATCAACAACAATAGAAATATCATCAAAATAATAAGTCGTATTACCGGTTAAACTGTCTGTTTCAGCGTAGATACCGCCATTATCTAAAGTCATAGAATCAGATGTGTATGATAAGACGTCAGGGTTATTAGGGTCACTACCGGGAGTGTTGACCAACTTGACAGAATCAAGAATTGATTTGAAATAATTATAATTTTCTTCCGTAATATAGCCGTGTTGTTTTAAATACTCAAGACCGTAAGGATTGGTTGGGCTTTTGAAAGCAGCCATAAAAGAAGTATAAAGCTCTGCTACACTACTACCGCCATAGGGAAATTGAACATCCCCGTCAACCATCGACAACTGAGGTTCGCCTGTAGAAGTTAAAAACTTCGGTATAACAACTCTCATTGACTGAGACAAGGTATCGGAAGCTGATACAAAATTTCTGAAATATGTTTTGTAATTCTCAAGTTCCAAAGAACTTTCATAACTTCCGTAAGCCTCATACATTTTTTGTAATGTCTCGATATCAATATAATTAAACGGTTCGGGGTAATCTTCATTAACGATAGCCCCTACTTCTTCGAAATATGTGGTTGTATATTCCAATCCGTGAGATTTCAAATAAGCGTTCAAGTTACCGTTAGCGAGCCTGAACATAGCGGCTTCCGATTCGCTGACCAACAGTTGACCGGAAGCGTTAACAAGTCCGTATTGATTGTTATACGAACTGTACATCATCAATGAGTTATAAGACAACAACTGTGATTGAGCCAAGCCTGTTTGGTCATAGTTGCTGAACATTAAATTTGCATCGTTTAAGGCATTGATATAGTTTTCACTAGCCTGAGCACTTTCGGCAGCCAAACGCATCTTCGCATTGTTAATGGATTGCGAACGCAATTCGTTATCAGACAATCGCGCAGTGATTGTTAATAATCTTGCTTGTGATGCTGCCATTCCCATTTTTAAGCGTATCCTTTCGATTTCCTTAGTAACATTTCTATCTCGTATATCGGCATTTTTTTCTAAAACTTTAGGGTTTTAAGTATTTTTGTTACATAAGTTTACAATTGAAAAAAGAAATAAAAAAAATAAAAACGAACAATTTTTAACAAAGCAAAAGGACAGAAAATTAATCTGTCCTTTCTTTTATCATCCATCGTAATAAAAAACGAAATTAACAAACCGAAGCAAACGAACCGCCCGACGAACCGCCGGAAAAACCGGAGCATGAACCTGCAAATGAGGAACAACCGCCATCAGAAAATCCCCCCTCAGAGCCTAAGAAGGATAATGCTGCCGAATAGCTGCTCAAAAATCCCGACCCGTCGGAAGAAAAATCCGTATCCGCATAAAGCGCATAATTTATTGCAACGGGGTTTGAAGAAATAAATGTATCAAATTCGCCCATTGTCAACAAACTTTTGGCATCACTTAAACTCATAGCCAAAATTCCGGAATTTTCAACAGGGTGAGAATTAATATTGGAATTCTTTTTTGTGGAAGTTGATTTTGCCGCTTTGTCGCCGAATAATAATATCATTTGACTCTCCTTGTTCTCGTGTCTTACATCTATATAAAAAATTTTTGAATAACGGTTTTTCAGCATGGATAATTTTTCGTTACAATTCGTAACATAAAATTAGAGCTATGGAACGAGATTTCTAAACCCATGGATTGATGCCCTTGCGAAAATAAAGTATTAATATGAAAATGTAGATTAGGGAGGAAAAGAAATTGAAAAAGTTATTTTTAATATTCGGATTCTTAATTACGTTTTTATTTACGACATTAGCCGGTTGGGCTAACGGAAATGTTCTACACACAATCACACTTGAAAAGAACAACAAATCATACAATATAATTCTCGGGTCAGACAGACCTGCAAAAGTTGTCAAAAAAACTCCATCAGACAATGAGCTTATACTTGAATTAAAAGGTATAACTTCATCCGATACGGTTAATGCGTTATACAAAAACGTAAGCAACATAGAAAATCTTGTAGTAGAAAATACCGCGCCAAACAAATTGAAAATTTATATCAGCGCAAAAAACATTAAAGATTCAACTGTTATAACAGAACCCGTAACGGGCGAAAGTGCCGTTGTGGGTGAAAAAGCACCGGTTGATAAAATCCTTTGGACAGTATTTGTTCTTGCGATGTTTTGCGTAATGTTCAAAGTATCAAAAGAGATAACGGAAGAAGACGACAAAATCTTAATCAAAAAAGATATTAAAAGCCGCGAAATAGAATTATACAAACAATACAGAAACGAACTCATTTCAAATCCGATGATAAACACAAGAAAAGACATGAAAATGAGAAAGATATTAAAGAAAATTGACAGAAAAATAGATGAAAGATTGACTTCATCAGTAAAATAAACCTTAACTTAAATATATCCCTAAAACATTTTATCAATAAGCAAGTTTAATAACTTGCTTTTTTATTATTTTAAACTTGAGAAAAATATTTTTCAATAATACCAACGATAGTTTTAGCGGAATTACCGTCGCCGTAAGGGTTAGATGCTTTAAGACGAGATTGTTCTTTTGATTTAAGAAGGATTTCTGAGCTTAAAGAGATAATTTTGTCACATTCCGCCCCGACAAGAACGGAAACTCCGGCATTGATACCTTCTTGGCGCTCTGTTTCGTATCGCATTACAAGTGTCGGACAACCGAATGACGGTGCTTCTTCTTGTATTCCGCCCGAATCGGTCAAGATTAGTTTGGCATTTTTCATCAAATAAACCAAATAAGGATAATCCAAAGGCGGCAGAAGATAAACGTTGCTATACCCTTGAAGTCTGCAATAAATTTTATCTTTGACGTTTGGGTTCGGATGAACCGGAATTACAAAATGATGGTTTGAAAATTCCTTAACAAGATATTCAATTGCATCAAGAATCCTGTCAATTCTTTGACCGTGATTTTCGCGTCTGTGAGCGGTTATTAAAACGAGCTTATCATCGACGGGAATATTTTTGCATTTGTAAAAGTTTTCGGCTTCCGCCATAGTTTCATCGGAAAGACAGAACAAAGCATCGATAACGGTATTGCCCGTAACATAAATTTTATTTTCTTGGATATCTTCTTTTAAAAGCGCGAGCTTGTTTTTCTCGGTCGGAGCAAAGTTCAAATCGGCAACGCGGGAAGTCATTTGGCGCATAACTTCTTCGGGAAAAGGTTCAAAGATATCATAAGACCTTAAACCCGCTTCCACATGAAAAATCGGGATTTTACGGTAAAAGCTGACCAATGTCCCGCAAAGAACCGTCATTGTATCGCCTTGAACTATTGTTGCATCAATCTTATTATCGTTAAAAACCTTATCAAGAGAGGTCAAAATTCTTGATTGAACCTCTGCAAGCGACTGATTTGGACGCATGCAATCAAGGTTTATGTCCGCTTGAAGATTGAAATAGCACAAGGTTTGGTTTGAAAGCTCTTTTTGCTGTTCCGTGTTACAAATTATAACCCGATATTTTTCGGGATATTTTCGCATTTCCAATATGATGGGCGCAAGTTTTATAACCTCTGGTCTTGTACCAAAAACAAAAAGTATGTTCTTCTTATCCATAAGCATAGTTTAGAATAAAAAATTAACTTTTGCAATTGCCAAGGATTAAATTTTAAAACTATTCTCATAGCGGATTTATTAATCTTATAAACTTTTATAATAATCACACCAAGGAGGAAAAACATGCTAGATTTATACATAATGGAAAGCTGCCCGTATTGCCAAAAAGTTATGGGATACATGAAAGAAAACGACATTAAATATCACAAATTTGATACCGCAAACTCGGATAACGCACTGCGATTATTGGCACTGGGGGGAATTGATCAAGTGCCGTTTTTATTTAACGAAGAAACAAACGAAAAGATTTACGATTCAGATATGATAATTTCTTATCTGAAAAACTACGAGCAGGACTAAAATGCACTACCAAGAATACAAAAACACATACATAGACACAAACGAATGTACATCCAGAGGCGCATGTTCAATTGCGCCGAATATTGCCTCGCTGCAAGAATTGGTTATGTATTTTATTAAACAGACCGCGCATTACATTATAAAACTTGAAAAATCGGGCGCAGTAAATAAATCGATAAAATACAGCATAATCAACGACATTGCGGCACTTGTTTCAATAAACGAATTTAGCGAACAACAACTGTTTTTTTTGGCAATAAAAAATTACTACCTGTTAAAAGATACAAAAAATGCCTATTTAGAACTCTGTTCAAATATGAATATTCCCTGTACCACAATAAAAAACGAGGTGGAATTTGACGCTTCAACCACATTATCAAAAGCGATATCAACCGGAGAAAAAATTTTTCTGCACAATTACACCAAAACCAACACTTCACAAAAGAATTTAGCCCAAATACTTCACTCAGTCATAAAAAGTGCATGTATAAATTTAATAAAACTCGGTGATTTCGACGAATTTGACGAAGAAATGTATCAACAAATTTTGCAATCGCTGGATATATTCAACCATAGCAAAATACATTGCCGAACGCTTCGAGAACAAATTAAAAACCTTGCCATAACGGATTACAAGGCACGATTAAAAATCAGCGAGATTTTAATAACAAAATTCGGAGGAATAGAAAAGGTGCAAGTATCACATTCAACAAGAAAAGGCAAAGCGATACTTGTTTCGGGAAACAATTTTTTGGATTTAAAAAATCTGTTGGAACAAACAAAAGATGAAAACATAGACATATACACGCATTCAAGTCTAATGATAGTACATGCTCTGCAAGATTTCAGGAATTACAAAAATTTGGCGGGACACTACGGAGATTTAAGCGAAAACACGATTTTAGATTTTGCAACCTTCCCCGGGTCAATTTTTCTTACAAAAAATTCAAGAAAAAATCCCGAATACCTGTACCGCGGAAGACTTTTTTCAAATGATTACATAATTCAAAAAGGTGTAATCGAAATAATCGACAACGATTACAGCGAATTAATCCGTTGCGCAAAAGAAGCCAAAGGCTTTTCCAAAGGCAAAATTAAACCCTATACAACGCTTGGTTATAACGAAGAAGAATTAGACAAAAACTTGGATAGAATTATTGCAAAACTCAACAACAACGAGATAAAAAGACTGTTTATAATAGGTATAAACATATACTCCGAAGTTCAAAAAGAATACTTCCAAAGCCTGTTTTCAAAACTGCAAAAAGACGAATATGCCCTGAGTTTTACGACCGAAACCGAAAACAAAGACAATATATTAACAATAAACACGGGCAACTACATGCCGCTTGCAACGGGGATAATCAACAAACTGTTTTCAAAACACCCGATAACGGATGAGCGGATATTTTTCTTTTTCACAAAATGCGATGTAATGACGATTTCAAACATAATAACCCTCAACAACTACAATGCCCGAAACATCTACATGTCGGATTGCCCGCCGACAATAATAAATCCTTCGGTGTTTAAAACGTTTAAAAAAGAATACAATATTCAAACAACCACAACCGTACAAAACGACCTAAAAAAAATTCGCACAAAATAAAAGCACCTGCCAAAAGCAAGTGCCTTTATAATAAATCCGAACCATTACAAAATTAATATCTGTAATGAGCGAATGCCTTGTTAGCTTCAGCCATTTTGTGGGTATCTTCGCGTTTTTTGCAAGCGGAACCCTGACCGTTTGAAGCGTCAATCAGTTCGTTTGTTAACTTATCTATGAAAGACTTACCGCCTCTTTTCTTGGCAGATTCAATAAGCCAAGAAGACGAAAGAGCGAACCCTCTGTCAGCCTTAACTTCGATAGGAACCTGATAAGTAGAACCGCCGATACGGCGAGCTTTAACTTCCAAAAGCGGTGTAGCATTAGCCATAGCCTTTTCAAATACTTGAATAGGATCTTCACCCGTTCTTTCTTTGATTTTTTCCATTGTAGAATAGAAAATTCTTTCAGCTAACGACTTTTTGCCGCGTCTCATAATTCTGTTAATAAATTTTGAAATATCAACACTGTTGTAAACAGGATCGGCTAAAGGTACTCTTTTAACCGGTTTAGAACGTCTGGACATTACTTCTTACCTCCTTTTTCTCTTTTAGCACCGTATTTGGATCTGCTTTGTGCTCTGTTGGCAACACCCGCCGTATCCAAAGTGCCTCTGATAATATGGTAACGAACACCCGGCAAGTCTTTAACACGACCGCCTCTTATAAGAACAACACTGTGTTCCTGTAAGTTATGACCGATACCCGGAATATATGAAGTAACTTCAAATCCGTTGGTTAATCTGACTCTGGCAACTTTTCTGAGTGCCGAGTTTGGTTTTTTGGGGGTTGTTGTGTAAACCCTTGTGCAAACCCCGCGTCTTTGAGGACAATTCATCAAAGCCGGAGATTTGGTTTTTGATTTTAGCATTTTACGTTCGGAACGTACAAGCTGATTAATTGTTGGCATAATTTCTCCTTTATATTACCAATTTGCCCTATAACATAAGCTAATCGGGTGCTTGGGCGTCACATCCCGGCTTAGTGTTTTACATCAGCCGTCAAATCCGGCAAGAAAATTTCGACTGATACACTTATATAAAACATCAAGCATACTTCATTGTCAAGCAGTTTTGTAAGCATAAACTACTGTGCCGCGTTTTGAATAATTTTTGACACCCACACAACTTTAGGGTATCTTCCCATCAATGACCATAATGCCATATACAAAAACAATCCGATAATAAATACCTGAATTAATGAATATTGAAACAATACGGGTCGGTTAAAGATAAATACAAAAAATAACACTATGACTTTTATAATCGGAATAACCGACAAAAAATTACACATGATTTCTACAACTTCCGACACAAGAAAAAACAACAGTGAAATAAAAATTGCCTGAAAAACATTGTATCGCAAAAATCTTGACGGAACTTTCTTTCTCAAATAAAGATAAACAAAGTAAATAACCCCTGCCCAACCTGTGGTCAGATAAGTTAAGCAAGAAATAATCTTATCGGACAAACGAATACTATAAGAACTCGACATCGCTACGCACCGCCACGAACAGATTTCACGTAATCTTCCATAACTTGAGAATAAATCAATCTGTACTCATCGTTATCGGGCGCAATACTGATAGCCGCACGATAAGATGAAATTGCCTGTTCAATATCGTTATTCAAGTAATGACAATTGCCCAAAAGCGAATACGTTTCGGGATTGTTCGGCTCAACCTGTAGTGCCTTGCGGTATAAATCGATAGCTTCCGGTTGATTTCCCAAATTCGAATACAAATTTGCCAAAAGAACGTAGGCATTTGACTTTTTGGAATCAAACTCAATCGCACGACGATACATTTGCTGAGCAACATCAATTTCTTTAAACTCGGTTAAAGATATAGCGTAACAAATATAAATCGGATACTTATCGTCTGTCATCGTCAGAGCTTTTTCGTAATACGAATATGCCTGTTCTCTTTCGCCCATAAGAGTTAAACAGTTGCCGATACAAACCGCTATCAACTCATTATCGGGATTTAAAACAAAAACTTTTTTAAACAGCTTCAAAGCGGTTTCGTAATCGTAAATTTTAAAACAAACATTACCCAAATCGATAAGCGCATTGACGTTTTCAGGGTCAAGTGAAAGTGCTTTTTCATAATATGCTTTTGATTCGACATAATCTTCTTCATCCTGATATAAAAGCGCAATCGCATTGTAAATTTCGGGATTGGAAGAATTTAAGTCAATAGCACGATTATAATAGAAAAGTGCCTTTGAAAAGTTTTTCCACTCCGCAAAAACGTTACCCATGTTGTAATAAATCAGAAAGTTTTTGGGGTTAACCTCCAATGCGCGGTTATAATACGAAAGAGATTTTCTGAAATCACGTTCGTAAAACCACATCGTACCCATTCCGACAAGTGCTTGAACATCATCGGGCTTAATTGCCAACAGACTGTCCAAAACAGACATAACCTTGTCATAATCCCTTTGCTGCAAATACAACTCGGATAATTCGTGATAATTCTCAATATTTTGAGGCTCTTTAGCCATTTTAACGACTAACTCGTTAATCTTCTCATTTAAATTAGTATTTTCCATGTCATTAATCTTAACTCATGATTTTGGTTTTGTAAAGAAGTTTACATAGCAAAAGATTGCATGAAAAAAGCTCCCTAAAGGGAGCTTTTTCGGAGTTGAAACTTTTATTATTTATTATTGACCGCCGCCGGTGTAGTTCGGTGCAATCATTTTTGCATCTTGTTGTTCCATTTGCTTGCAAGCATCGTAATCCGCTTTTGCAAGTTGAATTTGTGATTCTAACGATTCTTTTTCTGTTTGAAGTAATTCTTCTTCGTCTTTTAACGGTTCTAATTGTTGTTCACGAACCATTTCAAAATAATCTTCAATCTGTTGTTTTTGATATGCGATGTTGGTTTCGTTTGTAGATTTCATGCTTGCCAAAGAAGATTGCAATGCAGACATTACAGAATTATATTTAGAACTTTCGTCAGAAGTTAAATCGCCTAATTGCGGTGCACCGTTTTGACCGTCGGGGAATATCTTATTAAATAATTCTTCCCCTAAAGACGCAGCCAAATTGCCGTTCAATTGAGTAGAAGCAAGTGCATACTGGCTATTTGCTTGCATGGTAAGATTGTTCAATGCGGTTTTTTCAGCACGATCAATCTGCTTCTCCATTCTTTCGACTTGGCGAGTAATTCTTCTCGCCTTCGATTGAATGTTCATCATCTTTCGTTGGAGAGAACGGTAATATTTACCTGCGTTTAGTTTTCCAAATGCGCCGAGAAGAAATCCCATTGTTCTTGCATCCTTGTGTTAGTGTACCTCGTATATATATAAAGTATTTTATTTACAAATAATTGCCTTTTTTAAAAGATTTTATTAAGAAATGTAACAAAATCTTTAAATACGGAAGTATATATCATGGTATATAAACGCTTACAGATACTTAAACATGGACAAGAGAATGCAGTTGAAAATTAATATAATTTTTTGTATGATACAGGTTGTACTTAATCAAAAAAAGAGAGATTAGCGATGATAAAAAAATTTTTTAATATAAAAACGATTATTTTCACAATTTTAGCGATAGTGATACTGTTTTTAATCCCGAAAATATCGGGGTTATTGATGATATTATTTGCATCGTTTGTAATAGCAGCAGCACTAAATCCTTATGTGAATAAACTTGATACAAAGATAAAAAACCGCACATTATCGGCGACAGTAACGGTGTTAACAGCGATTGTAGCGTTAATTGCGTTGATTTTACCGATAATAGTAATGTGTTATAAAGAAATTGAGTTATTTATATCTCTTATGCCGCAAAAGGCGGCTAATTTGTATGCGTTTGTAACTCATACAAAATTATACGGAAGGTCATTATCGGAATTGGTACCGTTGGAAAATTTGACACAGGCGACATCAAATATTGCGCAGAAAGTATTTAATCAGTCGTTGAATATAACAGTTGGTGCGGCACAGACGGTATTTATAGTTTTGGCATTAACCATGTTCATATATTACATACTGCTCGACAAGGAGTATTTAAAAGACAAATTTATTGAATTTTTCCCGCCGAATTTGAAAGAAAAAGCGGGGAATATACTGTATAACATAACGACAAAAGTCGGAAGTTATGTCAGAGCGCAGGTATTATCAATGGTAACGGTTGGTGTAATGGTTACATTGGCGGTTGCGGTTTTGGGAATAGAGTATCCGATATTGCTGGGTTTAATTTCGGGGATTTGTGAAATCATACCGGTATTAGGACCGACAATCGCAATAGCGGTTATAGTAACGGTAGCATTTCCTCTCGGGATGGGTAAAATTATACTTGCTATTGTATTATTCCTTATAATTCAGCAGATATCAAATTATGTAATAAGACCGTTTTTGTTCGGAAAATTTATGAAACTGCATCCGATAACAATACTTGTTGCACTTTTTGCGGCGGAGGAATTTTTGGGAGTTTTGGGAGTAATACTCTCACCTGCGATTGCCGCAACAGTTTGTGTTTTAGTAGATGAGTTATATCTTTCCCCGATTAACTCGGCAGAAACAGGGTCTAATCTTGAAAAATAGTTTAAAAGAAATATACTTGTACAACAGAAATTCGGGAAAAAATTACGACTTTAACATGTGGTTTGCATTCCCCGGACCCGAATCGTTTGCTATGGCAACATTGGGTTACTTATGGCTATATAGGGCAATTGATATGCTTGAAGGGGTGAATATCGAAAGAGTTTACTCCGATACGAAAACCACGCACATTCACAAAGACAAAATTGATTTAATAGGTTATTCATTCACGTTTGATATGGATTTTCTTGCAATATTTCACTTTTTGAAAAAAAACGGCTATGAGTTTAAGGCAAAAGACCGAAAAGAAACAGACCCGCTATTGTTTGCGGGAGGTGCCGTTGTTACCTCAAACCCCGAACCTTACAAAGAATTTTTTGATTTTCTTATTATAGGCGACGGAGAGGACACAAATATTCAAGCAGTCAAAATATGTGCCGAAAACAAATCAAAAAGCAAACAAGAAATACTCGAAATTTTATCGAAAGTTGAGGGAATTTACGTACCCTCGCTAAACCAACAAAGGGTAAAAAAGGTAACAAAAAAACTTGACGAATGTATTTACACCCCGATAATAAGTTCCAATGCCTATTTTGCGGGTACGTTTATATTGGAAGTCGAAAGAGGTTGTTCAAACCGTTGCGGATTTTGCCTTGCATCTTATATGAATCTTCCCTTGAGATTTGTTGATTACGAAAAAATCATAGAAACAATTGAATTAGGGTTGAAACATACGAATAAAATTGCACTTTTAGGCGCACAAATTACCGCACATCCGCGATTTAAAGACATTTGCAAATATATTGACGACAAAATTAAAAGCGGTCAAAAAATAGAAATGAGTGTATCTTCACTCAGAGTTGACGCATTTACTCCGGAAATCGTACGAACGCTTACGGATGCGGGTCAAAAAAATCTTACCCTTGCAATAGAAGCAGGCAGCGAAAGGCTCAGAAAAGTAATTAACAAAAACCTCAAAGAAGAACAGATTTTCCAAGCAATAGAAACGGCAATATCTTGCGGATTAAAGGGCATTAAATTCTACGCAATGATTGGACTTCCGACAGAAACAATGCAGGATATCGAAGAAATTATCAATCTTGTAAAAAGGATTAAATCGAAACATAAGAATTTTGATATATCCTTCGGGTTTTCAACGTTTGTTCCAAAAGCGAACACCCCTTTCCAATGGTTTGGCAGAGAAGGTGAAAAAACACTTGAAGAAAAATCAAATTACTTGCGAAAAGAACTGCATAAGCTGGGAGTTCAGGCAAATATATCAAGCGCAAAGTGGGACTATTATCAAGCGGTATTATCAAGGGGCGATTCAAGTTTGACGGATTACCTTATAACGGCATACAAACTCGGAGGAAAACTCGGAGCGTTCAAAAAAGCCGCAAAAGAAACGAATATCGACACGGATTACTATGCGGTTGAAAACTATTCATACTCCCAAAAACTTCCGTGGGATTTTATTGATATAAAACCGGGGAAAGAATTTTTAATACAAGAAGCAAAAAGATTAACGGGAAAAGAAAAATTATAGCGGAACATGATCCGAATAAACAAGACTGGCCCAATGTTCGTAGTAGCTGATTTGGGTAGCACTTCCTGTTCTTATAAATATTTTTGGTAATTTATCGGCGGGAATATCCAAAGAGGCACAAATTGCCGCTTGAATAACATCGGGATAAGTAACGACAATTACGCGATTGCCTGTATTTTTGGCAACGATATCGTCAATAACTTTTTTAACTCTTGCGATAAATTCAACTGAACTTTCGCCGCCTGCGACGGTTTTTTGTGCGGGGTGCTCGATAATTTGAGTAAACCCTTCGGGAGATTTTTCCAAAAGTTGAGAGAAAGTTTTACCGTTCCAGCTCCCGCATTCTCTGGTTTTCAATTCGTCAATTACAACGTAATCCTGTTTGAAAAGTTTTGCAACCATCATTGCCGATTGAACGGTTCTGACAGACGGAGAACAGTATATTACATCGTTTTTAACACCTCTTGCTTTGAGGTAATTTGTCATGGTATTCATTTCCTCAACGCCCAGTTCCGATAACGGCGGATAATTTTCGGCATCGGAAAATCTGCCTTCCTCTGAATAAATAGTTGCCCCATGGCATATAAACGTTATTTTACACAGTCTTGTAAAGTACATCTTTTCTCCTTGCTTAATATTATAACATATAATTGAAAAATATGATATTATATAAAAAAATTGCTTATTATCCGTATATAACAAGAAATTGAGAAAAAGAATGGCTCCTAACGAAAGAATAATAAAATTTTACCATACTTACAGTACCGATATTCTGCCTAAACTGCAGCAATTTGAACAAAAGAGAAAAACGGAAAAGCAAAAAGTTTTTCTTGTGGGAATTTTAGCTTTCGTATTGCTTGTCGGGATTTTAATAAATACGCTGTCTGATTTTTTACCTTCACCAAAAGAAGATACGGATAATAAATTTATAATTTCGACCGTAAGAAAAACCCCATCAAAGCCAATTCCCTCAAGAAAATTCCGCACGATTCTGTTATATGATTTCGGTGCAATAATTTTGATACCGTCATTATTTATTTGGTACGCAAAAGACAAAGAAAAATCTTTTCGGATTGAGCTGAAAGTAAAATGTAACAGAATGATTGAAAAAGCTATCGGGGATATTGAATGGTACAGCACAACGGGATTTTCAAGAAATATCGCGGATGACGGCACAGGGTATATGATTGGAAGCGGTGAACTTTTAGACAGCGGATTGTTTCCCGTATTTGATGAGCGTTCCACAGATGATGAATTTAAAGGAACATATAAAGATGTCCCGTTTAGAATTTGTGAAACGGCATTATTCGCCGAAAAACAAATTGTCAGGACTAAAACAAAAGTTTTCAACGGTATTGTCATTGTTTTTCCAGCCAACAAAGAAATTAAAGAAAAGACAATAGTGATAACAAAACACGATGCAAATACCGGAATATATTGGTATAAAAATGGAATTGCAGCCGCAGTGATGTTTGTTGCAAGCTATTATTGCTTTTATATTTTATGCAATTTTGAAATATTATACAAATACGGTATAAATAAACATCTATTTACACCGTTTTGTTTTTTATTTTTTGGTGTTTTATTTTGTTCGGGGTATTTAATAAAGCGGTTTTATTACCAATACAGTGAAATGAGATACTTAAATAACAGGCAGTTTCAAAAAATTGAACTTGAAGATACAAAATTTGCAAAAAGATTTTGTGTATATTCTTCAGACCAAATTGAAGCAAGATACCTTGTAACAACGGCATTTATGGAAAGATTGTATAATTTAAAAACGACATTCGGCGCAAAGTTTTTGAAATGTTCATTCTTTGAAGGTCGGATAATGATTGCCATATCAACCGACAGAGATTTGTTTGAAATAGGAAGTTTGTATAAAAGTTTAGAAGATACCGAATCGATTAATTCTTTCTTTAACGAAATATATTCAATACTTGAATTGATAGATTACTTTAAACTCAACGAAAAAACAGGACTTTAAACAAGGGGAAACTTATGGAAGAAATTAAGATTAACAATATCGCGGAAGAATTTTATAAAAAATACACAAAAGAAATTTACCCCATACTTGAGAGTTTTGAACCCGAAAGAAAGCAGTTATTTAAAAAGAATTTGTTTTTGGGAATATTAACCTTAATCGTGTCGATTGTCGGTGTAGCAGCATTTTTTCTGCCAATTACAACAAATATGCCGATTGTTTCTTCGCAGTTATACTTTGTAATAGTAATCTTATCACCTGTTGTAACGGTTTTTGTGCCGATAAAATATTTTACGACAATGTCTAAAAGCGACAGTGAATTTCGTTATAAAATAAAAAAGAAATGTCTTAAAAAAATTCTTGAAGTGTTTGGCAATATTGAATGGAAAAACACTAAAAGCGATAAGTCTTTATTGTTATCAGACGAGGAGCTAAACGCAAGCGGGCTGTTTATGGATTTTAACACAAGAAGAACAGACGATGAGTTTTTCGGAACATTTAACAATGTTAATTTCACCGTATGCGAAACAGAAATGGAAGATGTTAGACGCAGCGGGAATAAAAAATACGTTGTTCCCGTTTTTAAAGGTGTGATTGCCATGTTTGATTTCAATAAACCGATTAAAAACCGCACAGTAGTTGCTACTAAGGGTTCTTATACAAGGAAAAGTAATTTAGGGTTTAATATGCTCATTACGATTTCTACGTCGATTTATATTTTGATTGAACACTGGTTTAAAAACCCCAACGACTCGTGGTGGATGTTGGTTATTATAATTATTGTAATTAATATTATTATTTATATGATTTTAAAATCCAGACAGGATTCGCAAGAAGTGTTGGAAGAAGTTAAACTCGAAGACCCTGTTTTTTCAAAAAAATTCAATGTTTATTCATCAGACCAAGTTGAAGCAAGATACCTTGTAACAACGGCATTTATGGAAAGATTTCTGAATATCAAAACCGCATTTGATACAAAGCATATTAAATGCGCATTTTTCGATGAAAACAGGCTTATGATATCATTACCCACAAACAAAAACGTATTTGAAATCGGCTCAATAAATACCTCTTTAAAAAATCCGAAATCGATAAATTATCTTTATAACGAGTTGGTATCGATTTTGAAACTGATTGAATATTTCAAGCTCAACGAAAAAACAGGACTTTAATAAATAGCACCAAAATATTTTTTGGAGTAGAATATAAGAAAAAGGAGATATTTATGAAGGGAAAAGCGTTTAAATTCGGGGATAACATATCGACAGACCACATAGCACCGGGAAGGCTGTATCATTTACGTTCGGATTTAAACGAATTTGCAAAGCATGTACTTGAAGATGCCGATGAAACTTTTGCAAAACGCATGAAAAAAGGTGATTTTGTAGTTGCCGGAGGGAATTTCGGATTAGGTTCATCAAGAGAACATGCGCCTTTGATTATGAAAATCGCCGGAGTTGGTGCGGTTTTAGCAAAATCTTTTGCAAGAATATTTTACAGAAACGCAATAAATATCGGGCTTTTGGCAATCGAATGTGACACGGATTCAATTGATGACGGGGATGAACTTGAACTTGATATAGAAAAAGGTATAATTACAAACCTTACTAACGGGACCATAATTCAAACAGAGCCGCTGCCGCCGGTTATGGTTAAACT
>CANQSZ010000007.1 GCA_947626645.1 Candidatus Gastranaerophilales bacterium | reverse complement strand
TAAATATTGCCGACGGTTTTCTTAAATGATGTGATATTCCGTCTGATATTCCTCTGCCGTTTCCGTCTGTTATTTCCGTATGCCCGTATTTTTTACTGTATCCGCGGACTCCTTTGTCATATACAAGTACGCATCCCGGCGGTAAATTGTTTACATCAACCGTGTCCGGATTTATTTCTTTGAAGTTCTTGTTTCTTCTCATTATTGCCGTCATATCACATGCGTTTCCGTATTCGTATTCTCCTAAGTTACTTTTGCATATTGCGTTTTTAACGAATTTTGCGCAATATCCCGTAAATCCGACCGCATTACTTAATGCGTTTTTCGCCAATTGAACACCTTTTTGGGCACTGTATCCTATTTTTTCCCAAGCAGATATGTCTTTTGTATTAATTTTTACATCTTCTGTTTTTTTCTTATTCTTTTTTCTTTTCTTTGTTACCGTTAAAAAATCGTCGTTATGCGTTGTTGTCGCGGTTGTTGTCGAATAATTAAAACTCGCGCTGTTATAGTACGGATTATTATAACCGAAAATGTTGTACGGATTTGCCGTATCAATCGTTAAGCTGCTGATATATGGCGTTAGCGAGTAATCGTTAACGTAATTCAGGCAATTGAACAAATTATTATAGCCGAAATTAAATGACGGGGTGTAGGAAAATATGTTGTTATAATAATTATAACTTTGATATGGCTGATATGTGAATATATTTTGATAACTGAAGTTATTTACGGGGTATGAAAATATGTTTGAATAACCCGTGTTGAAGATTGTGAATAAGTTGTATTGGTTATTCAAATACATTCTGCTGTGAAAATTTGTTGTTAAATCCAGAAAACTCATATTTTCCCCTTAATTTCCTTATATATATAAACGTTTTTTTCGGGCAAAAATTGCCTGTTTTTTGGATTTATTAACAAATATTAAGAAAAAACGGGGAATAATATTTAGGGCAAAAAAAATTGACCCCGGCGCGAGTCGAACGCGCGATCTTTGGTTTAGGAAACCACTGCTCTATCCTACTGAGCTACGAGGCCGTTTCTTTTTAAATATATCATAAAAATTTTTATGAACCACACGTTTTTTGATTTTTAACATTTATTTCTGTTTGTTATATAATTATTTTGTAAAAGGAAGTGTATAACATTAGGCGTTAGGTAGAACGCAGAAAGAAAAGGTATTGAATTATGAAACCTGAAACTAAAAGTTTTCAACTTGAAATCGGCGGAAAAACCGTAACTGTTGAAACCGGAAAATACGGTCAATCCGCAAACGGTTCTGTTACCGTCAGATGCGGTGATACGATGTTATTTGTTCACTGCTGTGTCAGCAAAGAACCTCGTGTTGGGATAGATTTTTTCCCGTTACTTATTGATTATGAAGAAAGAATGTCTGCAATCGGTCGTATCCCCGGCGGATATAATCGTTCTGAAGGTAAGGCAAGCGATAAAGCTATCCTTATTTCAAGATTGATTGACAGACCTATAAGACCTTTATTCCCTAAAGGCTACAGGAATGATATTCAAATTGTTGCGCAATTATTCAGCTACGATCAGGAAAATCAGCCTGACACTTTGGCAATGCTCGGTGCATCTTGCGCTCTTATGCTTTCGGGTGCTCCGTTTGAAGGACCTGTCGGTGCCGTTCGTGTTTCTAAAGACCAAAACGGTAATTTAATTGCTAACCCGACACATAGGCAAGCCAAAGAGTCCGATTTGGATATCGTTGTTGCAGGAACTCACGATTCCGTTATTATGGTTGAAGCAGGCTGCAAATTTGTTACCGAAGACGATATTATGGCTGCTGTTGAATTTGCACAAACAGAAATAAGAAAACAGTGTGATGCTCAATTGGCTTTTGCTAAAGATTGCGGAGTTGAGAAAGAAGAATTTGTCAACCCTTACGACACATCAGAACTTAAAAAGATTATTGATGAAACGGCTCATGATATGATTTTTGACGCTTATCACAATTTCGACCGCGAATATCGTCAAAATAAACTTGAAGAAGCTAAAAATCTTGTAAAAGAAAAAGTCGATGCTTTGCCTGATGACCATTACATAAAGAAAATAATCGAAGAAACAGGCATAGACTTTGTTGCGGAAGAATTTAAAAATGCCGAGAAAAAAATTATGCGTGCAATGATTCTTGATGAAGGTGTCAGAGCAGACGGCAGAAAACCAAATGAAGTCAGACCTATATGGTGCGAAGTCGGTGTTATTCCCAGAGCTCATGGTTCTGCGGTATTTACAAGAGGTCAAACTCAAGTTCTGTCTGTTGCAACGTTAGCAGGACCTGCTATGAAACAGGAACTTGACGGAGTTGACCCCGAAACCGAAAAAACTTATATGCACAAATACATATTCCCCGGATTTTCCGTAGGCGAAGTTAAACCGTTAAGAGGACCCGGAAGACGTGAAGTCGGACACGGGAATTTGGCAGAACGTGCTAATATCCCCGCTTTGCCGACTCAGGAAGAATTCGGTTATACAATTCGTGTAACATCAGATGTTTTGGAATCTAACGGTTCAACTTCCATGGCATCTACTTGCGGTTCATCAATGGCGTTGATGAATGCAGGTGTTCCCGTTAAATGTATGATTGGCGGTGTCGCTATGGGTATGATTACCGAAGAAGGAAAAGAACCCGTTGTTTTAACAGATATTCAAGGTATTGAGGACTTCTTGGGTGATATGGACTTCAAAGTTACGGGTAACGATACCGGTATTACCGCGCTGCAAATGGATATGAAAGCTAAAGGTATTGCAAACGATACCTTACGTCGGGCTTTGGCTCAGGCAAAAGAAGGCAGATTGCATATTCTTTCCAAAATGAGAGAAGCAATAACAGAACCCGGACCAATGTCACCGTTTGCACCGAGTATTACAACAATGACAATTCCTGTTGATGATATCGGAACAGTTATCGGACCCGGCGGTAAGCAAATCAGAGCTATTATTGATGCTTCGGGTGCTGAAATTGATATTCAGGATTCGGGTGTTGTAACAATTACTTCTAACGACCAAGAAGGAGCTAAAATCGCTATCAGGATGATTAAAGATTTAACCTTCAAACCCGAAGTCGGTATGGTTATAAAAGGTAAAGTTGTTAGAATTATACCTATCGGTGCTTTTGTCGAATTAGGCGGAGGCAAAGACGGTATGGTTCACATCTCTCAAGTTTGCAGCGAGAGAATTGAAACTATCGAGCCCCATTTAACTATCGGACAAGAAGTTGTTGTTAAGGTTATCAAAATCGATGAAAAAGGTCGTGTTAACCTTACGATTAAAGGTGTTACAGATGAAGAAAAAGCAAGCGTTCAATAGTTCGTTTGTGTATAAAAATTATTTAAAAGACCCTTGTAATAAGGGTCTTTTTTTATAATTTTCTTATCATCTGCTGAAATCTTATCATCATTATATTGTTGTAAAAATCGGGAAATTTTGCTTTTATTATCATGTCTAAAGACTGCTGGTCAAGATTGACTATTAAATTATCATTTGCAGTGTCGTCATTGTTTAACAAATCACTCATAAGTAATTCTGCTTTCCCGATAAGAATATCTTTGGAAACATCATCTCGCAAAAATGCTCTTAAATCGCCCATTTCCGGTTTTATAATTTGGCATCTGCAAAGTTCGTCTATTACCATTTTTGTGTATTTTGGATTTCTTGACATAGTTGATGCTATTGCACTCATTACTGCTTTACTGTAATCATCGTTCATGGCGGTTTTTCTGATGTCGTGATTTTTTGCAAAACACATTGCAACTTTTTTTGTTATATCCGTTATTTCTCTTTTATCGAGCTTTTTATTGTAAATTTTGTATCTTTCTTCAATTTCTTTTTTCAACTTTTCGCTGTCTTCGTTGGGCATAAATGTTTTAAGTGCTTCGTTAAGTTGTGCGGCACCTCTGTATGCTAATCCGTAGGTAGTAAATTCGTCAACTATACTTTTCAGCTTTTTGCCTACGGAAACCAACGTATCCGTAAATGATACTTCTTCGTTTTTTAAATTCTCAATCTCTGTTTGGGTTACTCTAACCGAGATTCTTGTAAGATTATTTCTAATATCTTTTATATGATTATGAATTGTCTCACAAAATGCCTGTTGTACGGCTGCGGTTGCGAGTTTGTGTTTATCTTCATAGCCTGTTATTATGTTATGACCTATTTCATATACTTTTTCTCTCGGATAAAGATATTCTTTTGCAAATTTTCTCACTTGTACCATGTTTCTTGCCATATCCTCATTTTCGTTATTGGATATAACATCATATTTATTTTCCCAATCACCTGCTCCGTAGATTAATGATAAAAAGTATATATCGTCGCTACGTTTTTTGTCATATACATATTTTGCATAATTTTCACCGTATTCTTCAGGATAGTAATATAATTCATTTTTAACACGATTTTTAACTTCTTCTTCTAAATTAACTGCTATTGTAACTTTTGAATTGTCGCTTAAAACGTAATTCAAAACTCTTACCCCCGGTTCACCGGCTCTTGCGGAAACTTCTCTTGTTATTTTATCTGCAATGTCGTCTTGGGGGTCTGTTATTTCATCAACAACGGCGTTTTCTTCAGGTAATGAATTTTCTTTTTCTAATTTGTCCAGTTCCTCAAACATCTTGTCATATTCTGCTTGGATACGGCTGTGTTCTTCCATTTTTGCAATTCGGCGAGCTTTTATGCCCCTTGCATATTCCAAAAGCTCTTGAAATTCATCATCCGAGCCGTCAACACCATAGACATCAAAGAAAAATCTAATCGTTGCAGACATTACTTCGGAGCGTAATTCTTTTACGTCAGGTTGTTTCCAGTATTCTTCAAGTTTTTTTGCCTGTGATTTATTAAGGCTTGCATAATTTTCAAAAAACTCGCTCATTTCAGGTGATACGTGCAATTTTTCAAGTACAACCGAGTTAATTTCACCTATGTATTTTTGGACAAATGTTAAAGAATCTTTGTCTTTTACATTCGTTTTTTTAAGTTTTTTTTGAGTTTCATAAATGTCGCCGTTTCCTTCGATTACGGCTTTTGTAATTTTATCTATTTCCCAGTCTTTGATATCTTCAAAACGTTTCTTTTGTTTTGGTTTTGTTGTTGTGTGTGCAGGCTCGGCATTATGTGTTTTGTTGCCGTTTGTTGTTCTTTCTCGGGGGATATATACGTATTTGAAATTCCTGTCGTTTCTTGTTGCCAAAAACGAGTTCCAGAAACTTTTTTTCGGAAATTGTATTCCAAATGCCGTGTAGTCTTTTGTTTCAAGTGAGTAACCGTTTTTAAAATAAACGCTTATATCTTTTTGAAAATCATTATTTATTTCTTCCAGTGTTTTACCTTCGATGTATATTTTTTTCAAAATGTACATGCCTAAATCGTTATCTCCGTTTTTAAAAAGAGTTTTGTCTTTAAAATCGGGGTCATCTTTTATCAGGTTGAGAAGTCCGAGAACTCCCGTTCTGGAGTTTCTGCTCGGTTTTGATGTCAAATTTTTAAACAAGGGTTCGTCAGGAAACATTTTTTTGACTTCGTCTAAATTTTTCGCGTATTTAATTTTCCCGAATACTTCATCTTCTTGCATAGCTTGAGCCGGAGGTATGGTTCTTCTAAAATCGGTGTCATAGCTTTCGTAAATGTATTTGTGCAAGGTTTTTGGCATGTTTTGTTCGTTAAAATCCTGTTCGTAAAAATTTTCAGGACTTCTGAATAGCCTGCCGAATGTTATATTGAAATCTTGGTATGCAACGGGGTTATAATTATATTCTTTTACATTTTGCCCGTCGGAATTTTTGTCCGCTTTATTTTGTATTACGGGGCGAATGTTTTGTTGTGCGGAAAGTAATTTGATGTTTTGAATGTACATTTTTTGTTCCTTTAATTTTACTGCAATCTTATTAAGTTTGAACAAATTTTATTTTGTTATTTTAAAAATTAAGATTTACATAATTTAACATTTCATGGTAATATGGTAATGAAAAAGGGGGATAAAATGTTTGATGTAATAACAATTGGAAGTGCAACAATGGATGTATTTGTCGAATGTGACGATGCCAATATCGTATCCGTTCGCAAAAAAGATAAAAATACGGAATTTATGAGCTATCCGTACGGCTCAAAGTTGGAAATAACGGCTTTTGATTCTCAAATCGGCGGCGGCGGGCTTAATACCGCTATGAATTTTGCCAATTTGGGTTTTAAAACGAGTGCTATTTTTAAAGTCGGCGATGATATTTATTCCAAAGGTATATTTTCGGCTTTTGAAAACACCGATGTTGATTTGTCAAACGTTATACAAGACAAAACCCTCAGCACAGGTTTTTCTATTATATTAACAAGTTTTGAAGGTGACAGAACCGTTCTTGCTCACAGAGGCGCAAACGCACTTATAAAAGAAAAAGAAATAAATTTCGATGCCATTAAAAATTCAAAATTACTATATATTGCACCCCTAAACGGTGAAAGTAACCGCGTTTTGGATGATATCGTCAAATTTGCAAGAGAAAATAACACTTACGTTTGTTTTAATGCGGGAACAACCGGTATTAAAAAAGGATTCAATTATTTGAAAAAAATTCTTGAATATGCACAAATCGTTGTTATGAATAAAGAAGAAGCATCTTTGGCTACGGGTATTCAATTAAGGTCTGATACAAAAGATGTGAAATTTTCTCAAGAGCGTATTCATCCCGATTTAAAAGAAATGTTTAAAAAATTAAAAGTTTCCGATTATCAGATTATTGTAATAACAGACGGCGGGTGCGGTGCTTATGCTTATAACGGCAGAGAATATTTCTATTGTCCGTGTTTTCCGGGAAATGTTACGTCAACTCTCGGGGCGGGCGATGCCTTTGCCTCAACTTTTTGCGCTGCTTTATACAGGTTTGAACGCGATGTTTGTAAATCTCTTGTTGCGGCTTCCGTTAATTCTACGGCGGTTGTATCAGAGTTCGGGGCTACAAACGGGCTTTTAACTTTTGAGGAAATCGAAAAGCGCATGGCACAAAATCCCGATTTTTCGTGCCAAATTATTCCTGCTTAATTTAAAAATGAACTTTTTATTTTTCTGTTCGTTATACTTTTGTGGATAAAATATAAGGAGACTTATTATGACAGAAGAAAACAAACAGTGTTGTGAATGCAAAGAAAAAGCATTGAAAGTTTTGAA
This sequence comes from Candidatus Gastranaerophilales bacterium, assembly GCA_947626645.1. Taxonomy (GTDB): domain Bacteria; phylum Cyanobacteriota; class Vampirovibrionia; order Gastranaerophilales; family Gastranaerophilaceae; genus Zag111. The sequence goes on along the minus strand of CANQSZ010000007.1, from coordinate 20,439 downwards.
AGAAGTTTTAACGATTGCAGCGGGTGTTTTTATCGGCGCTTATTTGGCAATTTTACTGGGAGCTAACACTCTAAGACCGAAACATCATTGCCCGCCTATGGGTATGCACCATCCAAGACCGCCTTATGCGGCTCAATTTGATGCACCTGCACCGGCTTTCAGACATCATCGTATGCGAGGTGAATATAGAAGGGAATTTAATCCTCCCCGCAGAGACTTTCGCAATCCCCGTTTCGAAAGGGAATTTAATCGACCGAACGGGCAGAGAAATATCAAGCGTTTAAATCCGCCTGCTCCGGTTGGGGATAAAAAGTAAATTTATTTGTTATTCTGTCGGGTAATCTTTTGATTACCCGATTTTGTATTTTCTTATTACCCGTCTCGGCAATTAAAAAATTTTTTACATTAGTGTTAAATGTTTATACGTTCAGAAAGGGTAAGTATGAAAAAGAAGATATTAATTATTGAGGACTATTTATTAGCCAGAACTTTATTAAAAAAGACCGTCGAATTAAACCCAAATTACAGGGTATGTGCCGATTTTGACAACGCACAAGACGGGTTTGAATTTGTTAAACATAATCATGTGGATTTAATATTGTTAGACATCGGACTTCCGAGGATAAGCGGAGTTGAGGCATCGTATATTTTCAAAAAAATTCTTCCCGATGTTAAAATCGTTCTTTTAACATCAAACATTCCCGATATAAACCTTCTTTGCGGGGTGTTTGCAAATGTTGATTCTTATATTTTGAAAGATATTGACTTCAGGCAATTGAATAAAGTCATTGATTCTGTTTTGCATGGTTCGTATTGGGTCGATTCAAGAGTTCAATATTTGGTGTTTTGCTTTATTAAATCACTGTCAAATCAAGACTATCAATATTTGAAAAATGTCTTAAATTCCACGGAATGCTTGTTAATCAGCTTGGTTTTAAACGGTTTTTCCAAAAGAAAAGTTGAAAAATGCCTAAATTTAAAATTTTCCGATTTGTCGTTTTGTGCTTATTCGATATTCAAGAAAATTTCCAAAACGAAATGTGCCGAAGATGCACTTCGGCAGCTTAAATGCAAATTCATTTGCGGATAATTTGTTAAAATCTTTTTATAATACAGTATGCAATCGCTATTATAACGGATGCCTCAAAGCCGCTCAGGAAATTTTCTATATGGTATTGCGGGATAAAATACGATATTGCGTATAATATCGCGCAGTTTAATAAAAGATTAAATATTCCGAACGTCAAAAGATTTATGGGAAACGTAATAAGTTTTATAATCGGCTTAATGAAAATATTTATTATTGTCAAAACAGCCGCAATAAGCATTGCCCATTCAAATCCGTCTGCCTTAATCCCGGGAAGATAACACGTTCCCATTATTACAAGTGCAAAAATTATCCACTTAATAACCATTTTAATCATTGTTTTGTCCTTTTAATAAATTTAATTTAACCCTTGAATACGAATATTGCCGTCTTGGTCTTTTGTAAATTCCATATTATTTTGAGCAGGCGGCTGCGGTTCACTTTTCAGGTCAAATGAAGTCGGCTTGAAATAAGGATTTTCTTGCGGGGTTTTACCTTCCAGGTAGTCAAGCTGCGCATCTTTTTTTTCTCTTTTTTGCTTGTATTCGTTAGGGTTATTAATAAAATCCAGTGTTTCTTGTTTTTCCATTTGGTGCTGCATCATCGGATAAAAATTCATATTTGAACCGTTCGGCGGCTGAAAATAGTCAAATGCCATTGTCGGTGTGCCGATTAAAATTCCTAAAAATGCTGCTATAATACTCTTTTTCATATCAAAACTCCTTATTTGCAATTCTATTTTACCATGTATTGATTTAATAAATCAAATGTTTTCTACTTTAAGACTATATTTTTTAATATTTATAGGAGTTTTGCGTAATGTAATCAAATGTAATCGGTTTTATTATACATATATAAATCCTCAACTCTTCTGATTGCTCAGCTGCCCTCATTTAATTAAACGGGGGCTTTTTTTTATTTCTTAACATTGTGCATTATTTTTAATAATAGTGTATAATTTTCTTATCGTAATATTGTGAAAGGATAAAAATGAGAGAATTAGTTGTAGAAAATCAGGAAGTTTTATTGATACCGCAGGATTTCAAATTTGCAAACAAAGGTAAAGTTACCGCCGTTAGTGCCGGTGATTTTACGCTTGAATTGGATTATGAACCCGAAAATATACTTGAAAATACTTACTGTGAGTTTTTTACTCAAACATCACACGGAAAATTGTATTTTGCTTCTTACGCAAAAAAAATTGAGGGTAAAACTCTTACAATCGCAAGTCCGGCTAAGCACAAATTTTTGCAAAGAAGGCAATATACCCGTATTAAGTTCGTTCATGAATTGGAATTGACATCTGAGGGTAAATCATACAAAATTCACACAAAAGATATATCAGCGGGCGGCATGAAATTTGACACATCAGATAACCTAAATATTGAAGCCACATTCAACGTTGAATTGCCGCTGTTTGATAATCAGGTTTTAAATTGCACGTTCTCACCCATAAGAGTTGAGAAAAAATCCGAAGGCGGATATACCGTATCGGGTCAATTCACATACCCCACAACGCATGAGCGTATGCTTTTGACCCAATTCTGTGCTAAAAGAAATGTTGAAATAAAAAATAAATAGGTAACTTATGAGTTTAATAAGTTTGTTGGAAAGAAAAACCAAAAAGACCTTATTTACAACACCATCTCATGGGCAAAGGTTTTTCATATATGAACCGTTAGAATCGATGTATAAGATTGATTTATCCGAAACGGTTTGCCAAAGTCCGCAAGATGCACTTGTCGATGCTCAATTGTGGGCAAGAAGTATTTATCGTACTTATTCAACAACATTTCTCACAAACGGTTCAACATCGGGGGTTATTGCTGCTGTTTTATCCTGTACGCAAGTCGGCGATAAGGTATTAATTGCCTCAAATGCACATCCTTGCCATTTGAATGCCGTCAGACTGGCAGGTGCCAGAGCCGTTACTTATGATTTGGAAATTGATTCTGAGTGGGGGGTACCTTTAGAAACAAAACCCGAGGTAATTGAACATTATTTGAGCCGCTACAACATCAGAGCCGTTATTATTACCTCGCCGACTTATGAGGGGATAATTTCCGATATCGAAGAAATTAAACTGGTTTGCGAAAGATATGATGCGTTTTTAATCGTTGATGAGGCACATGGTGCTTTGTATCCGTTTTCCGACAAATTGCCATTGTCGGCGGTTAATGTCGCCGATTTTACGGTACAATCTTTGCATAAAACCGCCGGCGGGCTTAATCCTACCGCTCTTTTGCATTGCAATTGCGAAATTGACGTTAATCCCGCTTTGCAGATGTTTAATACAACTTCACCTTCTTATCCTTTGCTTGCTTCGATTGAAGCGACGATTGAGTATCTTGATTCAAACGACGGGCGAAAAGAGATTGACAAATTAATTACAAGGCTTGAAAAATTAAGAACGAAATGTAAAAAATGCGAATTTTTCGGTGATGACCCGACAAAAATTCTTGTTAAAGTCCAGGGGTTAAGCGGACATGCGCTTTCTGATATCCTATATGAAGATTATAATATCGAAGATGAGAAAACCAACGAAAAATCCACTATGCTGCTTTGCGGTATCGGTACGGATAATAAAAAAATTGACCGATTGCAGCATGCTCTCTCAAGAATTTAGAGATATTTGAAAATATTATATCCTTTTTTGAGATTTTCGAGTGTGTGTTCTTCGGGTATTATTTTTTTTCGACTGTCGATATAGAACATGCAATTTTTGTGAATACTTGTTCCGATTGGTGCGGTATTCTCGGCGGTTATTGTGCAATTCTTTTCGATATATGAACATTTACTTATTTCGGGGTAAATATTAAACGAAAGTACATAATTTTTTATTCTGCTTTTTGAAGATTTAAAGATAACACTTTGCCCCTGAACTTGGGTGTTTTTAAACTTTTTTGCAAAATTTTGCGCAATTTCTGTGCTTGTGTTTCCTGTGTATGAATTGTCTAACCCTTTATTTAATTTTTCATAAACCAGTTTGCACTGACTGTTGTTAATAAAATCGTTTAGATTATCGGGTGATTTTTTAACAAATTTTACAAGCAAGTTCAAAAATATTAACGGAATAACAATATAACAAGATATTGCGGCAATCCCCCAGTATTCCTGTTGCTTTCTAAATTCTGCGGCTGATTTATTGTGTAGGGTTTGATATGCCCAATTATTACCGTTAAACCCGCAATAAAATTGCAATAGCAAATATAAAATCCAATTAAGTTTTAACGGCATTTGAACCAAGATAAGCGGGATTGCCAAAAGAGTAATCCAAACCCTAAATCTTATACCCCATATAAATGTAAACAAAAACGCACCCCAGTTAAATTCATTTAGTTGAGGCGGAAGAACTATTCCTCGGTCTGATGTTAAAAATTTTATCAAGTTCATTGTTTTATTGCGCTTTCTTCAACTGCCCTGTCAAATCCGCTCCAGTCAAAGTTCTTTTCTTTTACCTTGTTATGTATTTTTTCCAAATCTTCTTTTTTTAAATCCTCAAATTGAGTTGTAAAATTGTCTTTGAGGTTTATCATCGGTAAACCGAACTCATCGGATATTTTATCGACTTTTATGTCATAATTTATTGATAAAACTTTTGTTTTTGTAAGCAGTCCCAAAATTATCGCATGATAGCGCATTGCAATAAGATATTCTGCTTTTGAGATTTTTTCGATTATATCGTTATTATTTAAGTTTGTATATAAAACGGTTTTTATTTCGGGGTTAAGTAAATTCAATGAGTTTTGAAATTTTTGGCAAACGGTTGTGTCGATTGAATCTTGAAATGAATAAATTTCTATTTGTTTGTCGCTAAATTCTTTTGATATTTTGTGTGCCAATCTGTCCGTAAAATCATCATTCATGGTCTTGAAATTACGCAATTGAACGGCAACTGTACCGGTTTTTGGGGTGGGTTTTATATCAAGTGAAAACACCGGATCGGGAACTAAATCCGAATTTATCCCCCAGTGTTCCAATAAATCCCGACTTTTATAATCTCTTGCACTTACGTATGTGCAGTGTTTTAGAATGTTTTTTGTTAAAAATTTTCCTAACGGGCTTTTAACAGGGCCTATACCTTGTGCGAATATAAATACTTTTTTGCCGAAAAACAGCGCGATAAATATAACCGACAAATAGTAAACAAGGCTTTTAAAACTCGTAGTGTCTTGCAAAAGACTGCCGCCGCCCGATATCAGTATGTCGGATTTTAAAATTGCTCTTGCTATTTCAAACATATCAAATGTTTTAACGGTATTAACTTTCTTAAATTGCTCGCGGGTGTATTTGGAATCCGAGGTTATAATGGTAATATCGTGTGCGTCTTTTTGAAGTTTATTAACAAGCACCGATAAAATAGCTTCATCGCCAAAGTTTTTAAATCCAAAATATCCGGATAATACAAACTTTTTCCCCATTAAAAATCCCCATTTTTATAAATTTTTAACACATCATCATAATACGGTACGGATTTAATCGCACCGATTCCTTGAGCTTGCAAACCTGCATCAATTGATGCGATTTTTGCCGATTCTTGAGGTGTGTAGCCTTTGGCAATAGCATGCAAAAATGCTCCGTTAAAAGCATCTCCGGAGGATGTTGTATCTACGATATTATCGGTATAAAACGGTACAAATGTTCCGGTTTGTTGTGTATTTACAAAGTATCCTTTATCTTTACTTGATTTTATAACGGTAATTTGCACCCCCGAATCCGTAAGATACTTAATAATATTTTCCATGGATTGTATTTCAAATATGCTTTCGGTGTCATATTTTGAACTCATAAACAAGATATCAGTGAGCGGTAATATTTCATTGAAATATTCTTTTGCATCCTCAGCCGTTGATATCAAACTTGAATAATTCGGGTCATAGGCGGTTAGAATACCGTTTTCTTTTGCAATTTCAAAAATCTTTTTAACGGCTTCGCGTGAAGTTAAAGACAACGATTGCGTTATGCCCGATGTGTAAATTATTTTTGTGTTTTTTATATAATTTTCGTCTATGTCTTGAAAATTCAGTTTTGCAGGTGCAATTTTTTTTCTGTAATAAACAAATTCTTTATTATGGACAGACGGTCTTGAAACGATGTAAATTCCGTTCTTATCCTCAACGGTTTTAACTTGCGAAGTGTCAAGCCCTTCATTTTCCCAGCTTGATAGAAGATAGTCTTTAAAAGCGTCGTTGCCAAGACATGTAATAAAACCGACCTCGGAATTTAATCTTCTTGCCGCAACTGCCGCAACAAGCGAATCACCGCCGTAGTATTTGTGCAAACATTCCGCTTCTTTAAGCGGTTGGTTGGTTGAAAATTCGATTAAACTTTCACCTATTGTTATTAAGTCAAATATTTTTTCTTTCATGATTAGTTAAATTGCTCCAATAGATTTTTTGCACGTTGTGTAATCTGCGAATAAGAATCGGCACTTGTAAGATTTCTGCCTATGCCTACTGCGATTGCACCCGCTTCAATATATTGTTTTACTTCTTCAAGTTTTACATTCCCCTGAGGAATAACACTCAAAAAAGGCATCGGTCTTAAAAGATTTTTTATATATTCAACTCCGCCCATCGCACTTATCGGGTAAATTTTTACAAGCGGGATTCTCGATTTCCATGCGCTGTAGGCTTCGTTTGCGGTCGATGTTCCTGCTATAAACGGCAGTTTTTTGTCTTTGGATATTTTGAGTAAATTATCCTGAAAAATAGGAGATGAGATAATTTTTGCTCCCGAATCAATCGCTGCTTGTGCTTGTATTGATGTTATTATTCCGCCCGCACAAATTATTGCCTCTTTTGAAAGTTTATCAATTGCATCAAATATCTTCGGTGTTTCAACATTTATTTCCATTATATCAACTCCGCCGTCAATCAATGCTCTTGCAATATCTGTTACGGTCTGCGGGTTTGTGCTTCTTATTATCGGTAAAATTTTATTTTTTGAAAGTTTTTCTACTAAATTTATGTTCATAATCTACCCTTTTTTACGAATTTATTATATCATAAAATTAAAACTAACCTGAGGGAGTATCCATGAAAAAATTTAAAAATAAATTATTTTATTTTTTCTGCTTTCTGATATATTTTGTGATGATTGTCGTATCATCGGTGAGTGCCTATGTTTTATTAAATAAAAGTGCAAACGCTTTTTTAATTTCAAATTTCAGTGCAAATTCAAACGTATCTTTGGATATAATAGAAGTTATCGTTGATGATTACTCTATCCAAAAATATAAATGGCCTTGGTCAAGAGAAAATTTCATTGAGCTTTTGGATTACTTCCATACATACGCAAAACCAAAAGTTATCGGCTTTGATACCTTTTTGACTTCGTTTGATTCCACAAATCCAGCCGATTTAAAATTTCTTAACCAAATATCAAAAATGGATAACCTTGTATCCGGCTTTGTTCCCGAAGTTGTACCGAACAACGAAGACGAAGAACTCTTAAAAGTCTTTAAAAAGAAATATTCACTCAATGTTGATGATAAAAAAGGTGCAATAAATACTACCTTCAACGGTGTTGTTAATTCGTCTTCAAAAATTATTGATTCCACAAAAAATTACGGGTCTTTACTTATTAAAGAATCCTCATCGGATGATAATTCGCTTTTCATTTTCAGCACAAAAACCATTGTTAAAATAGATGACAGCTATTATCCGTCATTGCCTTTAAAAATGTATTTGCTTGCAAATTCAACAAACGATGCGGTGTTAAATGCCGATAACGGCACAATTTATATCCCAAAAACGAAACTGACAATTCCCGCGTATTTCAATAACCAAGGGTCTGTTGAAACCGATATAAGGTTTTATAAAAATCCGGTTGATGCCGATTCTTCTTATTCTCACCAAAGTATATCTGCTTCAAGAATTGTTGATACTTATAAAGCCCTAAAATCAGGGATTACGCCGCAAAATCATCCCGATTTATATAACCCTAAAACCGGTAAGTATGTTGATCCGGAGTGGTTTAACGGCAAAACGGTATTTATCGGGGCTAATGTTTCGGGTCCGTCTGCCGATGTTTTGCGTACACCGATTAATGAAAGACACTCCGGAGTTGATATTCAAGCCACTGTTTATGATAATCTTCTCAATTCCTATTTCTATAAAAATACGGGTGTCGGAACATTACTTGTTTCGATTTTACTGCTTTCATTGATTTCTTTTATTATAATAATGCGTTCAAGGTTCTTGTCAGGACTGATTTTAATTATTTCACTTGATGTTATTTATTTTGTAACAGTTTGTGCTTTGGCGGTAAACGGTATTTTAACTTGCTATATCACACCGTTTGTCTGCCAGTTTGTAACAATGCTATTCGGCTATTCGTTTAAATTTATCACCGAAAACCGTAACAAAGAAAAGATTAAACAGGCAATGGGCAAATATCTTTCGCAGGATATTATGAAAAACGTTGTCAAAAATATTGACGATTTAAAGCTCGGCGGGAAAAGAGCCGTGGTAACGGTTTTATTTTCCGATATAAGAGGGTTTACATCGTTGAGTGAAAAAATGTCCGCCGAAGAAGTTTCCGTTATATTAAACGAATATTTTGCCGAAATGGAGCCTATTATTACAAAATACAACGGTGTTATAAATAAATTCATAGGTGATGCGGTGATGGCATTATTCGGTGAACCCATACAAGACATTAACCACCCGCAAAATGCAGTTAAATGCGCCTATGAGATGCTTAAAAAAGTCGAATACCTCAGAGAAAAATGGTTGTTTGAGGGCAAACCCAAAATTGAAATCGGCATAGGAATAAATACCGGCGAAGTGTTTATCGGCAATATCGGAACCGAAACGAGAATGGAATACACAGTAATCGGTGATACCGTAAACCTCGCAAGCCGAATTGAAAGCTACAACAAGGTTTATAAAACAAACCTTTTGGTCAGCAGCTCAACTTACTCCTATATTTCGGATATCGCCGATGTTATAAAAATTAGCGAAGTTCAAATCCGCGGAAAAGCTAAAAAAATGAACATTTACGAAATTCTGCGAATTGATATGAACGGTTGATTTTATCTGTAATTCGTAAACTGAAGCGGATAATCGTATTTGTCTTCGTTTTGTCTGAGAGTTTTAATAACCTCTTGCAAATCGTCTTTGTCTTTTCCTGTTACTCTGACCTGCTCGCCTTGGATTGATGCCTGAACTTTTAATTTTGTGGCTTTAATATCCGATACTATCGTTTTTGCAAGCTCTTGAGTTAAACCTTTTTTAAGCTCAAAAACCTGTCGGACATTTCCGCCGAGCGCGTTTTCAATCGGTTTGGGCGATAATATTTTTATGCTGAGGTTTCTTTTTACAAGTTTTGATTGCAAAATATCAACTATATTTTTTAATTTCATCTCGTCATTTGTTGTAATCGTTATCGTTTTGTCGGCTTCAAGTTCGACGTTTGAATTGGAATTTTTCAAATCAAATCTTGAAGTTAATTCTCTTTTAACCTGATCAACCGCATTGACCAATTCTTGCTTATTGTATTCGGACACTATATCAAAACTGCAATCTTTTGCCATATATACCCCCTTTTTGTTTAATATAACATAAAAAGGCAGGATTGTAAAATCCTGCCGCGACTAACACTTCAATATTAAAAGGAGAAATTATTTTTTCTTGAATAAACTGCCGATTTTTGAAAAGAGTTTTTTGCCGCCTTTGAATGTTAAAATTGAGCCGGCAATAATTGCGGCTGTTACAAAAAGTTTTTTCAAAAATCTTTTATCTTTTGTCTTTTTAGAAATTTCGACTTTGTCGGTATTAAGCGTACCGTTCATATTCGGTGTTCCCAACACACCGCTTGTGCCGTAATAATTTCCGTAAAATCCGTATTGCGGTACGGGAACTTGTTTTCCAATAAATGATTCTGATATATCCGCACTTAAAACCGGATGTGTAATTCCAAATATTGTTGCATCTGCCATGACTAACCTTTCACATTAACCTTTGCTATATATATAAAGTATTTTTTTGTAAAGAAATTTACTTTTTGGCAAAAATTTGGTTTAATAATCTTAACAATACGAGGTGAATTTATGAATATGTTTAAAAGATGGTATGATGCGGATTCCGTTGTGAGCAAAGCGATTAACAAACTTGAACATTCCACCGAAGCCGTTCAGGTGCGTTGTGCCGAGTTTATTATTGATTTACTTAAAGACGTCGAGCTTGAAGAATTAAGTTTAGACGAACAGTACGACTATATTATGAGAAGGTGGTACGATAAAAACGTCAAAGTTTCGCATGCCATTGAATATTTACGCCTCTCACCCGTTGAAGTCAGGAGAGAAACCGCTCTCAAAGTTATTAAATATCTTAAAGAATTAACTTCTTAATATTTAGACTTTTTTCGTTTTATGGTGTTTAATTATCTTGGAGGGATTGTGTCTGACGAACTTAATAAAAAAGTAATAAATTTGTTTTCCAAACATAATAATAACCGCATAACACCTGAAGTTAAAGAAAAGCTGAAATTTTATGCGGGTTTTACCTATGTCAAAATCAAAAAAGACAACAACGGTAACAGGTTTAACAAAGAACATCTTTTGAAATACCGTTCAAAATGTCATTATATGGTGACTGTTATGCGCGAGATTGATAACGAGGTTATCTTGTATTCTTATGATGTCCCGAACGAAGATTTGTTCAAATTTATGAAATCTTTTGATGAAAATACCCTTGACGGTACAATTATTGAGATAGACAAATATTTTCCCGATGATTTAGCTTAAGAGAAAAAATGTATGTGTTTCCACGAAAAATACCACGAAAGCCTATATAAATGCACAAAACCGTACCAGTATGTCGGCGGTGAATTTTTATCTCACAACAAAGATTTTGACAGTGCAAAAGTCAGATTTGCCATTCTTTTCCCCGACAAATATGAAATCGGAATTTCTAATTTGGGGGTTCGTGTTTTGTATGAATTGGTTAACGGACACGAAGGTTATATGTGCGATAGAGCCTACGCTCCCGAACCCGATTTTAAACCCGAAGTTTTATACGGTCTCGAATCAAAACGGGCGATAAACGAATTTGATGCGGTCGGGTTTTCTTTGCAATACGAAATGTCTTATCCGACGGTTTTAAAAATGCTTGAAATGTCGGGGATTCCTTATAAAAATTCCGAGCGAAGCGATAATGACCCGATAGTAATTGCGGGCGGACCTTGTGCGTATAATCCTTTGCCTTTGGCGGATTTTATCGATGTTTTTATGATTGGCGACGGTGAAGATTCGATTTTAGAGATTTGTGAAATTCTTGAAAAAACAAAGTCTTTACCGCGTAATGAAAGAATTAAGGCACTTTGTGAGGGTGAAAATTCGGGTCGTTGGTCGAAATTGTGCGGCGGGAACGTAAAAAAAAGAATTGCTCAGCTTGAATTAAAAACTGCTCTGAAATCTTATCCGATACCGTATTCATCTTCGGTTCAAGACAGAGCGGTTGTTGAAATCAGGCGCGGTTGCGGAAGGATGTGCAGATTTTGCCAGCCGGGGCATGTTACTTTGCCGATAAGAGAGCGTGAGGCTGACGAGATTATCGAAATCAGTAAACAGCTTGTCAAAAATACCGGATATGATGAATACTCGCTGCTTTCTTTATCATCAAACGATTACGCCAACATAAACGAAATTATAAAAGAGCTTGCACTTGATTTTAACGATAAAAAAGTTTCCGTATCGCTGCCAAGTCAAAGGATTGACGGGTTTAATCTTGAGTTGGCAAATCTTGTTCAAAGTGTCAGAAAATCGACAATGACACTTGCGCCCGAAGCAGGAAGCCAAAGGTTACGTGATGTAATTAAAAAAAATATTACCGAAGACCAAATCATAAATGCGATATTAACTCTTTATGAAAACGGCTGGTCGCGGGTGAAACTTTATTTTATCTGCGGTCTGCCGACCGAAACGCTCGAAGATATTGACGAAATGGCTGAATTGTTCAGGAAAATCCGTTGGAAGTCGAAAGTATTAAAAAAGGAAAAAGAGTTAAAGCATTCGCTTGATTTAACCTGTACGTTGTCAATATTTGTTCCGAAGCCGTTTACTCCTTTTCAGTGGTGCGCTCAGATGAATTTGGATGAAGTTACCCAACATATCAATTACTTAAAAGAAAAGGTTAAACTCATAAAAGGTGTAAAAATTAACTATCACGAAAAGTTTATATCGCTTTTGGAGGCGGTTTTAACCCGCGGGGATGAGAGTTTATGCCGATATGTTGAAGCTCTGTATAAAAAAGGGTGTTATCTTGATGCTTGGGGCGAATTTTTTAAAAAAGATGTTTGGTTTGAAACCGCTGATGAACTCGGGATTGATTTAAAAAGCCTTGCGCAAACTCAATACGGTTTAGATGATGTTTTGCCTTGGGATTTTATAAACGTTGGAATTGACAAAAACTGGTTTATTGATGAATATAAAAAAGCGTTTTCGATTGATGAAAATTCTGCGCATATTGTTCCGACCTGTCAAAACAGATGTGTTAATTGCGGAGTTTGTAAAAATCTTAATACCGCTAAAAAAATGGCGAAACCTTTTAAGGCATCGGATAATGCACAAGATTTATCGAAAAAGTTACAAATCAGGCTTGACCCTTCCGTTTGCCCGAAAGATATAAAAGAAACTTTCAGATACAGAATTAAAATAACGAAAAAGGGAATTTTACGCTATTTTTCACACCTTGATTGGCAGAATACATTTTTCAAAGCGATTTCGCGCTCGGGGTTAAATGTTGCGTTTTCCCACGGATTTAATCCGACTATGAAGATTTCTATGGGTATTGCACTCCCGCTTTTTTGTGAGAGTGAAACCGAGTTGATTGATATTGAATTTTTAAATAATTACGATTGTGAAGTTATAAAAAAACGATTAGATAATGTTTTACCCTCAGGCGCCGAGATTTTAAGTGTTGTTCAAATTGATAAATCCTTGCCGTCAATTGATATGAGTGCAAGTTGGGCTGAATATGAGATAAAAATATTTAATAAGGGTATTTACGATTTTGAAAAGTTAGTGTATAATACAGAAAAAGTTTTATCTTCCGATGAAGTTTTAATCGAGAAGAAAAACAAAAAAGGTTTAGTAAAAAAAATAAATGTAAAACCCTCAATCGGTTCGTACCGGTTTGAAAATGAGCATTTATTCATAGTATTAAAGACAGGTCAAGCATCTGAAATTCCGCCTTTGCGTGCCGATGTTCTGATGAATATTATTGCACCCGATGTTCTGTTTGATATAAAGCGGATAAAATTTCTTACCGAGTCTTTGCATGAGTTATAGAAAAGGATTATTTATGAGCGAAAAAAACAAAAATTCAAATCAAAGTATTGAGAAAAAAATTGTAATTGCCGAACGCGACAACATTGCGGCAGTTTTGGAAAACAAAAAAGTAACGGATTTCTTTATCCACAGAGGGGAAGTTTTGCTTGGTGATGTTTACCTTGCAACGGTTGATAATATTCTTCCGAGTATCGACGCTGCTTTTGTAAACGTCGGAACGGACAAAATGGGCTTTTTACACGCACAGGATGTTATGGGAAAAGGCACATTAAAAGAAAAACTTTCACCGAAACAAAAACTTGTTGTTCAAGTTGTTAAAGAGCCGACAGGACACAAAGGTCCCCGAGTTACCACAGAAATCAGCCTTCCGGGAAGATTTCTTGTTCTTATGCCCAATGAACCGGGGGTAAGTGTCAGCAAAAAAATCGAAAACTCCAAAGAACGTGCAAGGTTGAAAGCTGTCGTAAACCTTATTAAACCCGTCGGAGTCGGGGTAATTATCAGAACTGAAGCCGAAGGTCAAACTGAAGCCGACATTCAGGAAGATTTGGAAATTTTATTGGAAAAATGGAACAACATAATTACTTCCGCCGAATCTTTGACCCCGCCGAATTTGATTTATCGTGATCAGGATTTATTATACAGAGTTATTCGCGAGGCTTGTACGGATGATGTCAAAGAAATTATCGTTGATACCCCGTTTGCGCTACAAAGAGTTCAAACAATTCTTCAAAACTGGCACATCTCAAAAGGGGTTCAAGTTACTTTGTATAAAGGAACGGAGCCGCTATTAATTGCGGAAGATATTCACAAAGAAATTAAAGCGGCATTGAACGTAAAAGTTAATATGCCATCGGGCGGCTATCTGTATATCCAGCAAACGGAAGCCTTGACGGTCATTGATGTAAACAGCGGTAAATTTATCAGCTCCGCTACACAAGATGAAACTATTCTTAAAACAAATATTGAGGCGGTTCATGAGATTGCAAGACAATTAAGACTAAGAAACATCGGCGGAATGATTATTATTGACTTTATCGATATGATGTCAAGAGCCGACAAACTTGCCATGATGGAAGAATTGGAAATTGCACTTGAACCTGACAAAGCAAAACCCCAAGTCGGTCAGCTGTCCGATTTAGGCTTGGTAGAATTGACAAGACACCGTCAGGGGCAATCACTATCGGAAATTTTCACCAAAAAATGTCCGCACTGCCAAGGCAGCGGCTATTCTATGGTTGAATTTAACTTTGCAACACCGACCGCCGAAGGCGAATATCGTGCAAAAGCTGCTAAGTTAAAATTGCCGGCAAATAATTTCAAAAAGAATGCCAAATTTAACTCCAATAACAAAAACAATAACCAACCGCAAGAGCAGCAGGCTGAAACTCCGCAAAAAATGGCAATAGACACCGAACCCTCGGTTGCCGCGGTTGAAGAAGCCAATAAAAAAGAAAACAAAAGACGTAACAGTCGCAAAGCTAAATTTGACGCTAAACAAGAAACTCAGACGGCAGCGGATTTTTCGGAAGGTGTTGATTTAATTTCTGATAATGTTACGATAGAAACAGAAACCGAACAAAAACCCAAACGCGGTTCGAACAGAAGAAAATCCAAAAAATCCGATACATCGGAAAAACCGTCGGAACAACCGACACAAGTAACACAAACAACAGAAGAACCCAAAAAACGTTCTTCAAGACGACCGAACAGAGGAACGTCAAAATCTACCAAAAAATCTAAAAAATCAGAGGAAAAAAGTGAAGAATAAATTTTTTAATATCGTTACAAATTCGGTTTTGGCAGTATTTTGTACTGCCCAAGCCGTTTTTGCACAAAATAAATACGCAGCTTCAATTATTTCGCATATCCGCCACATTCCGCATTTTGCGGGAATAAAGTCTGCTGCTATAAAGTTAGTGATTGTAATTTTGGTTCTTGCGGCGTTCTTTGTTGTTATGTATTTGGGCTTAGCGTTGTATAACAAATATTTTGTTCCGAAAGAAATAAAAGATATTTCGCTTGATAACGATTCATTGCGTACTCCGCGCGATACCGATGAAGCCGTAAATATGTTTATTTCTAAAAACAGATTAAAATAACAATTTTTGCGGGAGGAATATTGAAAAAGATTGGTGCGGGATTGTTAGAAATATTGATTTGTGCCGTTATTGTCATAATTGTTTATTTATGTTGTTGGCACAATGATTACGGACGTTCCAATCCGTTTGACGATAATTCTCAACTTTCGGTTAAAAAAGATATGGTTCAATCCAAAATAAACGAAATAGAAAATACTAAGCAGATGAAAAAACGTATTGAAATGAATTTGAAAAAAGGTTATTAAATGAAAAAGACAAGTTTATTTGATATAATATCACCGATAATGATAGGACCGTCGAGTTCGCACACCGCAGGTGCCGTTCGGCTCGGGCTTTTGGCTAAACATATTTATAAAAATACCCCGAAAAAAGTTATTTTTAAACTGTATAATTCTTATGCCTCAACAGGTAAAGGTCATGGAACGGAAAAAGGCTTGCTTGCAGGTGTTTTAGGGTTAAATGTTGATGACAGAAGAATAAAAGATATTTTTAATTCCGATATCGCAAAAAGTATTGACTACGAATTTCAATATGCGGATAATTTTAAATATCACCCAAACTCGGTTGATATAACCTTTATCGGCGAAAATAATATGACAATTGCCGGAATTTCAGTCGGTGCGGGTGAAATTCTTATAAGAAAAATTAACGATTTCAGAGTTAATTTAACGGGGAATTATAACACTCTGCTGACTGTTTATAAAGATAAACCCGGAGTTATTTCGCAAGTATCGTCGATTATGCAGTATCATAATATAAATATTGCATCCTTAACTTGCGACAGAAACGCAAAAGGCAAAGAAGCATCGATGATAGTCTGTGTTGACGGGGTTATAAGCGATGAAGTTATTGAAACCGTTGAAGAAATTCCCGAAGTTTATTTTGTAAGTTACGTTGAAAAATTGGATAATTAACTATGGTAAACACATTTAAACAGTTACATGATGAATGTATATCAAATAATAAGAAAATCTTTGAAGTTGCACAGGAAAACATGGCAAAGTACGCTGATATAACAGTTGATGAGGTGCGAAATTTTGCCAATAAATCGTTATTTGCAATGAAAGAGGCAATTAATTCGGGGATGGTGTCGAAAGAATTGTCCTTAAGCGGGATGTGCGGACAGGATTGTTATAAAGTCCAAAAAAGATACAAAACGGAGCGTTCAATGTTGGGGAGTGTATTTGAACATGTTGTTGAGTACGCACTTGCAACAAGCGAAGAAAATATCAGAATGGGGAAAATTGTTGCATGCCCGACGGCGGGTTCGTGTGCAATCTTACCGTCTGCTTTGATTGCGGTTGCGCAGGAATTTAATTTGTCGGAAAGAGAACAACTTAACGCGCTTATTACGGCGGGTGAGATAGGAAGAATAATATCAATGAAAGTATCGTTAGCCGGTGCGGTTGCGGGGTGTCAGGCAGAATGCGGAGTAGCATCATCAATGGCTGCGGCAGCCGTTTGCCAGTTGAAAGGCGGTAATGTCTCTCAGATATTAAATGCTTCGGCACTTGCTTTAAAAAACCTTTTGGGTCTGACTTGCGACCCTGTTGCCGGATTGGTTGAAGTGCCTTGTGTGAAAAGGAATCCGTTTTTGGCAATACACGCTATAACGGCGGCAGAACTTGCATTGTGCGGTGTTGAATCAAAAATTCCGTTAGATGAGGTTGTTGATGCGATGGAACAGACCGGTGCATTGATGTCGCCCAACTTGAAAGAGAGTTCTCTTGCCGGATTAGCCGCAACCAAAACCGCTCTGAAAATCAAAAAAGACGTTTTCGGCTAAATCCGTGAAACTATTCATGCGTAGATAATTGATAGTATTTACGCAATTTTTGCGTAAATACTTCTTGATTTTGCGTAGATAATATTGTATAATTTACGCAAAAGGTGCGTAGATTTATGAATAAATACATTTGGCAAAACCCACAATTTCCCAATTTTACATATAATCAAGATATTATTATGCCATTATTGTCATCAGTAAGGTTAAAACAAGGTATATTATTGGGTAAAATGCAATCTTTAGGCTTTGAAAACAGTCAAAAAGCCAAACTGAATGTTTTAGCGGAAGATGTTATAAAATCAAGTGAGATAGAAGGTTTAACGTTAAATGCAGAGCAAGTTCGCTCATCTATCGCTAAAAGGTTAGGGCTGAAAATTGATAGCGATATTTATGTTGAACGTGATGTTCAAGGTATTGTCGATATGATGTTGGATGCAACTATCAATTATGATAAACCGCTTGATGAAGACAGATTAATTGGCTGGCAATCAGCTATGTTTCCAAGTGGCAGAAGCGGTTTGTATAAAATTTGTGTCGGAAGATACAGAGATGATAAAAACGGCAAAATGCAAGTTGTATCCGGAGCACAAGGGTATGAAAAAGTACATTATGAAGCACCAAGTGCTGATATTGTGCCTGATGAGATGAATAAATTATTTGATTATATCAACAATAATACCGATACAGATTTAGTTATAAAAGCCGGAATTGTTCATTTATGGTTTGTTATTTTACATCCTTTTGAAGACGGAAACGGAAGAATTGCAAGAGCTTTAACCGATATGTTGCTTGCAAGGAGTGAAAATTCATCTGACAGGTTTTATTCAATGTCATCGCAAATAAAAAAAGTAAGAAAATCCTACTATGAAGTTTTACAAATTACTCAAAAAGATTCTGTTGATATAACCGAATGGTTGAAATGGTTCTTGGAAAATTTAATTATTGCAATAGATAATTCTGAAGAATTACTTAATGATGTTATAAAACGAACCGAATTTTGGGATAAAAATAAATCGCAAATATTAAATGAACGACAAATTAAAGTTTTAACTAAATTATTAGATAATTTTGATGGAAATTTAACCGCAAAAAAATGGGCAAAGATTTGTAATTGTTCACACGATACTGCAAACAGAGACTTGGCAGATTTAGTAAACAAAAATATTCTCCAAAAACAAGGCGAAGCAAGAGCAACGCATTATATATTGCAATAATATTTTTTAAAAATTTTGCCGATAGATTATTGTTCCACCTATCATACAAACCTTACCCAACGCAAAATAATTTGTTTGGATAGAACCCCGACTTGCAAACACTGTGGTTAGAGGTCAAATTCGTCAACATAGTTAAAATAGTTTTTGAAAACATCTCGGGGAACAGAAATATCTTTTGAAGTATCCCAGGGACTGATTAAATAGACATAATTTTCATCAGAACCTTTCACCGTATAAGCATGACTCGGAGTTAAAGTTATAACCTCATCTTCCTCTGCCGGATTTTTAAATGAATAGGTTTTATTTTTAAAAGTTGCACTTACAACCGCGACGTGGTTTTCCTTATTGAAATTGTCTATTTGCTTGTCAGTAAACCAACTTTGAGCTATTCGTCCGAATGTATCACTTATATAGTTTTTTCCTCCTTTACCCGTAAGTAATTTATAAGCAAGCCACGGCTTGTTACCATTTAAATCTTTACGAATGTTTACCCCGCGCTCATCCATAAAATATCTGTCTAAAGCTATTTCCAGCGCTCTCACATCTCCATCCCCATGTGAAAATTGCGCATTTCCCATAAGTTCTTCCCGGGTTATTATGTATGTTTTACCTACACCTTTTAAAGTTACGGATACGTTGCCAAATTTATCAACTTTTATTGAATCATTAAGAATTTGCTGACCTTTTGGTGTTTTAGAGATAGCCTTTATTGATGCAAGCAGCCAACAATTGCCCGTTGGTCCCTGCTTAAAATCTTCATCAATCTCCCCGTTTGCATCAGTGGGTCTTATCGCCTTTTGTCTATTATCTAATTTGCTAAGAAAAGAATTAATATATTCGGTGTTTGCAATACCTATTTTTTTCATTTGGTAATTTATTTCTTTATCAAAATCCAAAGATATATCATCTGTATAAACTCCTAACCCTTCCATTCTTGTTAAAAGTTGATTTTTTATATATTTCAAATATTCGGCTCTGGTTTCAGCAGACAGCCCGCGTTCTTTCATAATCGCGTCAAATAAAGTTTCGCCATACTTTTCGGAGTAAATGAATAAAATATCATCCACGTTTTCAGGATTAATTTTTTTAATATTTTCACCAAGCCAATCACCGGTCGTCGGAATAATCCCTAATTTCCTTTTGGAAACGGCATCGTTTATATTGGAGGCAATATTATCAGGCCAATCCATGTCTTCTGTTTTCAAATCTGACTCCGGAGTTTGTGGTATTTTAAATGTTACTGCTTCGTTCGTGTCTTTATCCGATTTTTCAAAAAATTTTATGGGAGATGCATTGTTTAAATCACTCTTTTTTGCCTCGGCATTATGGCTACCTGAATTTAAAGAGCTGATTTTAAAATTTCTACTGCGACTAACGTTATTTTCCATAGTAACTCCTTATAGGATTATATATTATTATACGGACAATAATGTAAAAATCTTTAATTGAATCGGAGCGTTATACTATGTTATAAGCATCATAGCAAGCGTTTGAGCACTTTTAAACTCATATTTATATTTCGTTACAATTGATGACATTGAGATTTTGTAATGTTTTGCGAGTTGAGCTATTTATAAATTATTAATTTGTATATTTTAATTGTAGCAATATATTAAAATTTATTAACATAATAGCAATTTTTTGATAATTTTAAACTTTATTAATATGCAGAAAAGTAGGATGGGTGAAACGATTATCATTTCACCCATCAACAATCTCTTTAATTAATATCGATTGGGTGGAATAAACACAAAAAAAGTCTCGAAGTGAATATCCGAGACTTTTATTACGCCCGAAGGGATTCTTCTCAGATGCAGGCGAGCGTCACGAGCCTTGCAGATGAGGATATCGGCAAAGCCGATTAACTCAAAAAGTTTTTCCGACAGAAAAACTTTTTAATTCGAATCGATTGGGCGGAATAGCCAAATAAAAAACCTCAGATGAAAAACCTGAGG
>CANQSZ010000006.1 GCA_947626645.1 Candidatus Gastranaerophilales bacterium | reverse complement strand
ATTTTTGACGGTTATATGGGTATGGGCATGGGTATGATGCCTATGTATCCGGGTGTCGGATTTGATAGCAGAGAAATGTTTGACAGAATGAAGGATTATCAAAAATTCTATATTGACTATAACGTTGATCAACAAAATATGCAAAGAAACGCAGATTTGAGAATAAACGCATCGGTTGAAGGAATAAAAGGCAGTGCGACAATTCTCAGAGACAAAATACTTCAAAACGAGCAAGACCAGATACCCGAAGCGTTTGAAGCATACTTAAAGAGTGTATCGTTAGCTTACGGCGAAGGAACACCGGCACAGATAAAAAGCCGCGCTCTGACTTTATATCAACAAATGACGGGCAGATCATTAATTCAAGATTTAAGAGAAAACAGCCACGGTTCGTTCACTCAAGGCTTGTTGCAATCATTGACATTCAGCACTACATACCGTCATAGTGCGGAAGATAATATTTCCGATATAACGGGTCAACCCGTCGGAACAGGTGAAAAGGCGGCACAAAATACCGGTCGTTTAGTCGGTGCGGTAGGTGTCGGTGCAGCAGCAGGCGGAATTACAAAATTATTAACAAAAGGTTCAGCATCAACTGCCGCTTCTTCAACATCTAAATTATCAAAATTTATACCGAAATTCCTCAAATCAGGAACAAAAGCCGGAAAAGTCGGCTTAATTGTCGGACTGACAGCAGGTTTGTTATCATTTATAACAGGCAGAGTTTCCACATAAAAAACAATTTAGTGAAAAATGAAGTGTGTAATATATTTTCCCTTTTAAGCCGGATTTATACTCCGGCTTTTTATTTTGAACAAATTATTTGACGATACAAAAAAAGTAGTAATAATGTTGGCAGATGTCTCTTTTACTGAACTAACTTCCTGCTATTACTCCTTTTAGCAGGAATTTTTTTATGTGGAAATTTTAACGAATTTATTTTATAATTTAGTTATGAAAAAAACAATTCTAACAATGTTACTCGCATTGAGCATGAGCGGATGTGCTTACGCATACCCTTGGGATAAGAAACCTGAGCCGGTTCAAACCGATAGCGTAACAGAACAGGTCAAAGTTTTGTATGCACAAAATAACATCGATAAAGCACTTGAAATGCTGCAAAACAAGCCCGAATCTGACCGCAGTGCCTTGGATTGGCTGCTTATGGGAAACATTTTACAGGATAAAGACAAAATCAATGAAGCCGCTTACATGTTTAATCAAGCGATAAACAAAGACCCGAAATACTATCAGGCACACTACAATTTGGGCTATATTTATCTTATTCAAGAAAAACCGAACATGGCACTTGATGAATTTAAAAAAGCCGTAAAATACAAACCCGATTTTTCTTACGGCTACTACAACATGGGCTGTGCCTACTTAAAACTCAAAGACTGGCGCAACGCAAGATACAACTTTTTCAGGGCAATGGATATAAAAAATTCAGACCCGAATATCTATTACAATCTTGCATACTGCTTTAAAATGCTTAACAAAGAAAAACAAGCCCAAACTTACTTAGACATCTACAACAAAATGACAGAAAGACAGTAAATGAACAAATTTAAAGGAATAATTTTCGATTTTAACGGAACGCTGTTTTGGGATTCGGCAAAACACAAACAGGCATGGCGTGAATATTCAAAAATACTCAGAGGAACTCCTTTTACCGATGAAGAAATGGTAAAATATATGTTCGGCAGAACAAACGAAATAATAATTAAATATGCGATAGGAAAACAACCCGACCCGCAGACCGTCGAAAAATACGGACAGGAAAAAGAGGCTCTTTACAGGCAAATGTGTCTTGATGATAAGCAAAACTTTCACCTTGCCCCAAAAGCCGAGGAGTTTTTGGATTTTCTAAAACAAAACGATATCCCGATGACGATTGCAACCATGTCTGATAAAACTAATGTCGATTTTTATATAGAAAACTTCCACCTTGAAAAATGGTTTGATATAGACAAAATCGTGTACTCAGACGGAAAAATAGCGGGAAAACCCGAACCGGACATCTACATTCTTGCCGCTAAAAAACTTAACCTTAACCCCCAAGAATGTATAGTCGTAGAAGATGCGATTTCCGGAATAAAATCCGCTCACAGTGCTAATATCGGAAAAATTGTAGCAATATGCTCGGAAGAACCGCCCGAATTATACAAATCAATCCCCGAAGTGAACTTGATTATAAACGACTTTTCGGAACTCGACAGAAACCTGTTTGAATTAAAAACCACCCAAAATGCTTAATTATTCAATACTCCGTCTAAATCTAAAGCTACTAATTTTTTAAATGTTTCTTTGCTCATAATTAGTCCTTTTGATATTCAAATGAATGTATAAATTCATAGTAGCAGAAATTAAAATAAAGTCAAATGAAGGTAAATTGAATTTATATATAAGGTAACACATGAAGAAGAAATTTAGTTCAAGCGGTAACGGGTGGCAATTATATCTAAACAAAAGTCTTTTGAGGCTTTTCGGTTACAACCCCAAACAGATAAAAGTTAAATTAACAGCACAAGATGAATACATAATCGTGGAACCTATACCGATTGAAAGTTGTGATGAGGGGAACGATGAATATTTGATGATTAGAAAACTGCAAAAAAGCGGCGGAGCAGGATACGGAATATATTTCCCGAACGCACTCATTGAATATTTAGAAGTTGACCCTGAAACAGATGACTTAGACATAAAAATATCCGACGGAAAAATGTTTATTAAAAAAGCATAAAAACTAATCGGCGGATTTTTTGACAATTCTGCCTTTTTCTTCAATACGTTTTTGACCATATCCGTAAAAGACATAAATCAACAAGCCTACAAGCAACCACAGAGCAAAATACATCGAAGAAGTTTTGAGCGTATTCAATGAATATGCAATCAAAATTCCGCAAATCAAGATACCCGCAATCGGAAACCATGGACAAAACGGAACTTTAAACGGTCTTGCACGATTGGGGTCGGTTTTTCTCAAAATCAGAACCGCAACACAAATTATTACAAACGACGTAAACGTACCGAAGTTGCACAAAGCAGCCGATATATTCAAGTCCATAAAAAGACCGCACAAAATCACGATTAAACCCGAAATCCAAGTCATAACATGAGGTGTTCTGTATTTTTTATGGATTAATCTCCAAGATTTAGGCAAAAATCTGTCGCGGCTTATTGCATACAAAATTCTGGTAGTACCGAGCTGATAAATTAGCAAAACGGAAGTTAAAGCGCACAATGCGCCCACGGAAATCAATCCCGCAAACCAATCTTTGCCGATATAGCTCATCGCATGGGCAATCGGTGCTTGAATATCAATCCTTTCAATCGGAACAATGCCAGTTAAAACCAAAGCCACGCAAACATACAAAACAGTACAAATAATCAACGTACCCAAAATAGCGATAGGCAAATCTCTTTGCGGATTTTCGGTTTCTTCTGCGGTAGTGGATATTGCATCAAATCCGATATAAGCGAAGAATATTAAAAATGCGCCCATAATGACCCCCGACATATCAGACGGGAAAAACGGTGTCCAATGTTCGGGTTTCACATAAAACGCCCCGACTATAACGAAAGACAAAATCATAAACATGTTAACGCCGACCATAATACTTGCAACGCGCGTAGATTCTTTAACCCCCCTTATAAGAAGCAAAGTTAAGATAAGCACGATAACGACCGCGGGCAAATTTACGCAAACGGGAATATGACCGAAAATATAAGGGATTTTATCGTGAATATCGACCCCGTAGGTATTGCACCAAGCAGACATCGTCTTATAATCGAACCTCAACCAAAGCGGAAAATTTATAACAAAATCGGGCAAATACTGTTTAAACCCTTTCAAAAACTGGACAAAATAACCTGTCCACGCACTTGCGACGGTGATATTTCCGATAGCATATTCAAGCATCAAAATCCACCCGACCATCCACGCCATAAATTCACCCATAGTAGCGTAAGTGTAGGTATAAGCACTACCTGCGACAGGAATCATAGCAGCAATTTCGGAATAGCAAAGTGCCGAAAAAACGCATGCAACGGCAGCCAAAACCATAGATATCACAATAGCCGGACCTGCTCCGGCACTTTCGGAGCTTCCGGTGATTGCCGTTCCGATAATCGTGAAAATTCCCGTTCCGACAACCGCGCCTATTCCGATAACTATTAAATCAAATACGTTCAAAGTCTTTTTCAATTCCGAACGTTTACCGGTCGAAATCAATTCGTCCATACTTTTTTTCTTGAAAATATTACAACAAATTTGTTTAATATCTAAATCCATCTATTTACTTTCCGTTCCGACACTACCGTGAACTAACTGTTTGTGAACTTCATTTTCATTATTTCTGTTTTTAATAAATCCGTACAACAGATAAATAACCGCGCCGACACCGAGCCAAACAGGGAAAAGCATAGCGGAACTGCCGGCTTCCAAAGATTTATAAACCATCAACCCGCCGCAGCATATTATACCCAAAGTCGGAACAACCGGCGACCAAGGAACTCTGAACGGTCTTGGACGATTCGGGTCTGTATGGCGAAGTATCAAAACCGCTATACAAACTATTATAAACGACGTGAAAGTACCGTAATTACAAAGCTCTGCGGCAACATCAAGATTTAACGTCAAAATTCCGACCACCGCCAAAATTCCGACAGTCCATGTTAAAAGTGCGGGGGTTTTGAATTTCGGATGTAATCTTTGAAATCTTTTGGAAATAAAATGGTCACGGCTCATAGCAAACAAAATTCTTGTAGCAGCCATTTCCAAAACCAAAAGAACGGAAGTTAACCCCGCCAAAGAACCGACGGAAATAAGTCCTGCCGCCCAATTTTGTTTAACAGCCGTCATACAATAAGCCATCGGAGCTTTTAAAAAATCCAAACTGACAGCAGCCGAAGTATCTTGCATGCCTGTCAAAATCAAAGCAACAAGCACATAAACAATCGTAGTTACGAGTAATGACCCGATAATACCAATCGGCAAATCTTTTTGCGGATTTTTACATTCCTCGGCGGCGGTTGCCAGAGCATCAAAACCGATGTACGCAAAGAATATCAAAAACGCACCCGCAAAAATTCCCGCAGCACCGTTTGGTGCAAACGGAGTCCAATTATCGGGCTTTACATAGAACGCTCCGACAAGTATAAACAACGCAATAACCGCAAGTTTTATAAACACCATCAATCCCGCCATTTTTGCAGAATCTTTAGTTCCTCTGACTAAGATTGCTGTCATCAAAAGCACAATCAATATTGCCGGTAAATTTATGCAAACGGGCATACCCAAAATTGTCGGCACATGTATATCAGGATTGTTTCCGACAAGTTTTGTAACAGTGAAAACATCGTTGGTAAGCCAAACAGGCGGATGGCAAAGCCAAGAAGGCAAAACTTTATCAAAACCTGTCATAAACTGAGTAAAATGGTTAGACCAAGCACAAGCAACCGCAATAAAACCGATTGCATATTCAAGCATCAACACCCAACCGACCATCCACGCGGCAAATTCGCCCAAAGTTGCAAAAGTATATGTATAAGCACCTCCGGCAACAGGAATCATCGTGGCAAATTCCGAATAGCAAAGTGCCGAAAATATGCACGCAACCGCGGCAATTATCATTGACACCATTAACGCAGGTCCCGCGCCCAAACTTGAACCGTCAGCGCTTCCCGCCGCCGCAATCCCGACAACCGCAAATATTCCCGAACCGATAATTGCACCTACTCCCAGTATGATTAAATCCCAAACCCCAAGAGTCTTTTCCAATCCCTGTTCGCTTGCTTGGGCAAGCATTTCATCAGGTGCCTTGATTCTTGTTATGTGTCTTAAAAAACTGCGAGTAAATGTCGCTCTGTTAAATTTTTCTGCCATTCATATTCCTTATTTTTCTATTTACAAAGAGGAAATCCCATTTCTTCTCTTTGCTCTACATACAATTTTGCAACCGCCGATGCCATCGTTCTTACTCTGCCGATAAAATTGTTCCTTTCGTCTTTGCTTATTACACCGTGTGCATCAAGCAAATTGAATGTGTGAGAACATTTCAACACATAATCGTAAGCCGGCAAAACAAGTTTTGATTCAACACAATTGTCAACCTCTTTTTGGTACAAATCAAACATTGCAAAAAGCGACTTCGTATCGGATACCTCAAAATTATACTTCGACTGCTCTATCTCGTTTTGAAGATAAATGTCTCCGTATTTTAAATCGTTATTCCACATAATATCAAATACGGATTCCTTATTCTGCAAATACATGGCAATTCTTTCCAAACCGTAAGTCAACTCCAAAGCAACCGGCTTAACTTCAATACCGCCGACTTGTTGAAAATATGTAAATTGAGTAATTTCCATGCCGTCAAGCCAAACTTCCCAGCCGACACCTGCCGCACCTAAAGTCGGAGATTCCCAGTTATCTTCAACAAATCTTACATCATGCTCTTTTAAATCTATCCCCATAGCCTCCAAGCTGCTTAAATAAAGCTCTTGAGCATTATCCGGAGACGGTTTTAATATAACTTGAAATTGAAAATAATGTCCCAATCTGTTTGGGTTTTCACCATATCTTGCATCGGTCGGGCGTCTGCAAGGTTCAATCATTGCAGTATTCCACGGCTCGGGTCCCAATGAACGCAAAAATGTCGCAGGGTTCATTGTTGATGCCCCTTTTTCGATATCATAAGGCTGTTGGATTATACAACCGTGATCCGACCAGAATTTTTGTAAATTAAAAACAAGTTCTTGAAAATTTAGTGCCATAACATAAATCCAATATTGTACTGCCTACACTCGTTACTCTATCCTATTACCAAGATAGTAAAATTTCAACCATATCTTAAATTTAATTTACATATTTGAACATTTTTCAACAAAAAGTAATAATTAAATTAAAAAGGAGGAAAGATGTTTGAATTTGTAAAAAGAAATATAGATGAGTTTAAAACATTTGCCATGCGTGGAAATGTTGTCGATATGGCAGTGGGCATAATTATCGGCGCGGCATTTTCAAGCGTAATCAACTCAATGGTAAAAGATATTGTAATGCCGCCATTGGGGTGGATGCTAGGTAAAGTTGATTTTTCAAACCTTTATTTAACCTTACCGGATTCGCAAGGTCAAATCGTTCACTATCCGTCGTTGGAAACCGCTCAAGCAGCAGGTGCCGTTACGATAAATTACGGACTTTTCATTAACACTGTGATAAGTTTTGTTTTGGTCGCTTTTTCGGTATTTATTTTGATTAAAGCAATCAACAAACTTCAAGCACTGACAACCAAAAAATGCGAAGAACAAGAACAAGCGGCAACAAAAACCTGCCCGAGATGCTTTTCAACAATAGATATTAAAGCAACCAAATGTCCGCATTGCACCGCAGACATTTAAACATAAAAAAAAGCACCCTAATAATTAAGGCGCTTTGGAATGTAAATCTGTACCATTCCTCGTAATAGTGAAGTGTGAAGTGTGTGCTTAAGTCTGTTTTTGATTCCTCAACTTAGCACGCCTCGTGTTTACATATTAATAAAGTATTTTTTGTATATAAAATTGCTATATTTTTTCACTATTTATTAAATCTTGTTACATTTTTTAACATTTTGGAAAATTGATACAGGTGAATTATACTAAAATAGTAATAATGAAAAGAATTTAGGAGAATTGGAATGAACATACTAATATCAAACGATGACGGAATAGCGGCAAACGGAATAAGAGCACTAACCGAGGAGTTGGCAAAGGCACACGATGTTTACGTAATAGCACCGGACAGAGAACGAAGTGCGGCGGGGCATTCGCTTACATTACACACACCTTTAAGGGTTGAAGAATTAGAGGCAAAAAACGGAGTAAAAAGAACATGGGTAACAACCGGTACCCCGGGGGATTGCGTAAAAATCGGAATAAACGCTATCTTATCAAAAGAAGAACAGCCGGATTTTGTAATATCGGGGATTAACCACGGACCGAATTTGGGTGCCGATATTTTATATTCGGGAACGGTAAGCTGCGCTATGGAAGGTGCAATGCTCGGAATAAAAAGTATTGCCGTATCTCTTGCAAGCATGCAGGCAGATTATGAAGATTTTAAATTAACCGCAAAATTTGTTGCCTCGCTGCTTGATAAATTAAAAAACTATGAATTTCCGAAAAAAAGTATTCTTAACGTAAACGTGCCGCTTTTGGAATCTGATGATATCGCGGGTGTGGCAATAACGGAACTCGGAAGAAAGATGTTCACCGACGATTACGAAAAAAGAGTTGACCCCAGAGGCAAAGTTTACTACTGGATGGCGGGCGAATTGATTAGCGAACCTGAAGATGCGCTGACCGACATTGCCGCTGTCAGAAACAACAAAATTTCCATAACCCCCGTAACCTACGAAATGACAAACATCAACACAATGAATGATTTAGACAAACTTTTATGCGGCAATGGTGCCTGCGATTGGTTTTAAAAAATATCAAAATTAATTTACAAGACAAAAAGAGGTTAAAATTATAACCTCTTTTGTTTTTGTAAAGATTTCTCAAATTATTTGTCTGATGGGGTTACATTTTTTATTGAAATGAGTTATAATATTAATATAGGGATATCAGGAAAATATGACAAACATTTACTCAACAAGACCGACAAACTTAGGGGCGAATTACCCGAATGCAAATTCATCAGGGAGTATTGCGCTTTACAAGATATTGGGAAGTAAATCGGAAATAACGACTTCCGGTTCAACACAAGCTGGATTTTCCGACAACTTTGCACAAGCGATTTACGCAAACGGACAGTATAGCCTCTTAACCCCCAACAACACGACGGAACAAGTCGCCCAAAATATTGATTTTCTCGCTTAATCCGATTTTCTTTTCGAGAAATGTTAAGTATTGTTAACTCGTTTTTAGCAAAAAAAGCAATTTCGCGAAAGAAAAATACTTTATATAAATGTATATAGGAAAGAGGATTTCAAAATCATGAAAGAACAAGAATTAAATACATTGATGTCAGTAGTAAGCGATCCGATTAACAATGTTTATAAAATCGAATCTCACAAAGATTTGGAAGAAATACAAAGAATTATAAGAATATTTTCAATATCCGAAGAACAGCACAACAAACACGCAATGTTGTCGGTAAAAAATCTTGCGACATTCCGTTTGGTATTAAGCAACAACTAATTAAAAAAAGCATAAAAAAGCCCTTACTAAAAAGTAGGGGCTTTTAATTTGCAAAAATTAAACTTAAAATCGGGGGAGCAAAAAGAAAAATACCGATTATAACGGCGGTAATTGTAACGACCATAACGGCACCGGCTGCAATATCTTTTGCCATTCCGACCATTCTTGAATATTTATTGTGATAAACCGAATCGAGGGCAAATTCAATAGCCGAATTAAACATCTCGGCTGAAATCACCGCTGAGATTGTCAAAAACAACACGCAAAACTTTGTGGAGGTAAAATCAAGATAATAAGCACTCAACAACACCAAAACCGATGTAAACAAATGCACTCTGATATTGCGTTCGCTTTTTATGGTTAAGCGCATACCTTTTCTGGCATTTTTGAATGTATTTGAAAAATTCTGCTTTTTATACTTTGTCATAAACTATTCCTATATTTAAAAGCGCGGTTTTTTGATACTTGATAATAAAATTATAATCATCTTCGCTTTGGTGGTCAAAACCCAACAAATGTAAAATACCATGACTTATCATAAAATACAATTCAGCTTCTTTAGGTATTTGTTTTTTCTCGGAGCTTTCAATAATTTTATCTAATGCTATTATAATCTCACCTAAATTAATTTCCAAATCGTGCGAGAACTTTTCACCTTCCTCGCAATCGGCAAACAGTGCAAAGGTTATAATGTCCGCCGGATAATCTTTTTGACGGTAAGTTTTATTTATTTCATGAGTTTTTTCACTGTCACAAAACAAAAAATCAAAAGTTATCAAATTATAATCCAAGCCCGCTAAGCAGCAATTATCGGCAATCTCGGGTTGAGACATATAAAAATTAAAAATCTTTTTTGCCGCATTTTGATATTTTGATTTGCTAATCTTCCAACCGTCAAATGTATTTTCAGAGAATATATCAGTCTTTATCATTGTTTTCGTTTTTTAATTCGTTTTTGTTTTTTGCTTCTTTCAACTCATTAACTTTCTTTTCAAAATCTTCATCAAGGACTTTGTTAGACATTTCGATTTTGTTTTTGAACTCGTCGGCTATATTTTCCTGATATTTAATCCTGTCATGCTGCATACCTCTTAAGATACGGCTGAAAGTCGATGCGATAATTTTAATATCCTTCAGGGTTAAAGGGCTATCAGCAAGCTGACCGTCATTCAATCTTTCGACAATAATTTTATCAATGATATTTTCAATCTCGTCAACCGTTGCACCTTTCATAGCCCTGACGGCGGATTCAACGGCATCGGCAATCATCAAAATTGCAGTTTCTTTTCTGTTGGGTTTTGGTCCTAAATAGCGGAATTGTTCTTCTTTAACGTTTTCGGCACCTTCTTCCTGCACCGCCTGATTATAAAAATACTTCGCAATCCCTTCACCGTGATGTTGAAGTATGAAATCGTTAATTATACTCGGCAAACCGTATTCTTTTGCCAAATCGACACCGTCTTTAGGGTGTGCCGTAATAACCATTTTACTCAACCTCGGATTTAGACTGTTGTGCGGGTTTTCAATGCTGAAATAAGATTGATTTTCCACGAAAAACAACGGTCTTTTTAATTTTCCTATATCGTGATAGAACGCACCGACACGGGCTAAAATAGGATTGGCACCGATGGCTTCTGCGGCTGCTTCGCATAAAGTTGAAACCATAAGCGAATGATGATAAGTCCCCGGAGCCTCTATCTGCAATCTTTTTAATAACGGTTGGTTATGATCGCCCAATTCCGCCAAGCCGTACGGCGTTATTATATGGAACGTGCTTTCCAATAACGGCGACAAGCCTAACGCTACAATCGAACTGACTATGCCGTTACAAAATATGCAAATACAATTCTTTAATATTAAATAGTTACTTACATCAATCAAACATTTATCGATGAAATACAAGCTGAGCATTATAAGAACGCCGGCAACCCCGAGATTAAACCCTACTCTTATAAGGTCAAATCTGCGCGTATATCTTATTTTTGAAACCGTAATCATTCCAATCAATGCCAGTATCGTAAATATTATCAAAAACTGAATATCATACTGCATACCGATACTCAGAATAATTAAGAGCATTGAAGTAAGAATAAACGCAATTCTCGGGCTTAAAAATATCGCTGCGGCAATAATAACAAGCGGTACAGGTAAAATATACGGAGTAAACCCTGTGGGTAAAAGAACCGCAATTCCCGAAGTTATAATCGCCAACATCGCCGCAAATGACAAATACCGCCCCTCTAAATAATCCCTTTCAAAAAATTTGATGTAAGCAAGAAATACTATCGTTATAAATAATATCAGAATATAAACCGATAAAATTCCCTGCCAGTTTAACTCATACACGTTGTAGCCGGCTTCTCTGAGTGCATCACGTTTTAAGCGCGTAACAGGTTCACCCTCAAAAACAATCTTTTCACCCTTTTGGAAAGTAACCTTGTATGGCTTAACCGAATCCATCGCATTTAATCTCGCAATCTCGGTTGCCGTATCATCAACAACCAAGTTAGGCACTATAACCTGCTCCAACATCGCCGGTATAACCGCAATCTGACGTTTGGATACGTCTGATACCATGTGCTCTTGAATAAGTTTTTGTATATTCGATTTTTCAAAATCTTTTTCCGTAATTCCGGCTTGCAATATGTTTACCAACGATAACGATGCTTTATCAAATGCCTCTTTTAAACTCGTATCGTCAACATTTAACAAAAAGTCCAATATAAAATCCTTTTTCGGATTTCCGGAAAGGTCAAATAATATGTTTAATTCCTCAATTTTCTCTTTTTCAGTTTTGTCCTTTTTTCTTATTTGTAAAATCGAATTTTGCAAAGTTTCCAAATTGGAACGGATAAAAGTGTCCTCGGCGGGAACTAAAATCGGCTCAACCTTTTGCGCCATCTCACGTTTCTGCTGCTCAGTCCTTTTCACATCCTCAACTACAAGAGTTTTTTGCGCTATGATGTCTTTTTTGCTTATTCCGTTCTCTATAATCCCTTGAAAAAAGAAGTTCTGTACGGATACAATTGCCGTCAATAACAATGTGAACGAAATTAAAAAAGACAACTTCACAACCCGCGACGATGTAAAAAATTCTTTTACTCTCTCGAAATATTCGATTTTAAACATATATAATTTCCTATTTTAAATTCTGTTTTATATATCAATTTTATACATAAGTAAAATTTTTTCAAGTCAAATAAAAATATATAGTCTAATAAGACTATGGAAATATTATTAAAAACAGGAAAAATAAAATCGTCAAATCAGTTGCGAATAATGTCAATCAAGGCATTGATACGTCGTAAATCCTTGTTGGTACAGAGTTTCAGCTTTTTATCAATTTCGATTAACAAATCCTCATCTTGCTCAATCTCAGGCAGCATAAGCTCAAACGGGGAAATTTTAAATGAATTGCAAATGCTGTCAATAGTCTTTGCAGTCGGGGTATATTTGTTATATTCAATATTTCGGACAGCTTCAACCGTAAGTCCGATTTTTTCAGCAAATAATTCTTGGGTTAGCCCGTTTCTTTTGCGTAATCGCCTAATACCGTCAGTAATCAATTTTTGATATTTCATATCTAAAATAATGAATTATTTAGATAAATAATTGAAGTAACTAATTAGATAAAAAAGTTGGTATGTGACTAGGGACACACACACACACACACACACACACACCGTATCCCACAGGGTATTGTATCACACTTTTTCGGGAAAAATTTAATAATAATTCCGTTTTCAAAAAATTTTTTTTAAATAAAAAAAACTCTTGTGCGGTTCGGTTAAAAACCGACACAAGAGCTGAATGTAATTTTGCTGGAATAAATTTTTTAAGATTCGGCTTCGGATTTGGAGTCTTTTTGTTTGCTCATCAAATCCTGAATTTTGCCTTTAATTTCTTCACCTTTTTTTTGCAAATCAGAAACGGCATCGTCTGCTTTTGACTGAATTTGCTTAGCGGTTTCATCGGCACGTCTTGCCATATCTTGAGCTTTTTCGCCGATAATTCTTCTTGTTTCTTCACCCGATTTTGGTGCCAGTAAAATACCTGCGATTGCGCCTATTGCGCCGCCGACGACAAAACCTGCTATAAATCTTGATATTGACATAGTATAATCTCCTTTTCTAAAAATATTATACAACAGAATATTTAAGTTTCTATCACCCGAAAGTTTATTTTTTCTTACTGAACAATGAGTAGATTGTCATAAACCCTTTTATGAATCCGCCGAAAATACTTTCCGAAAAAGACTTAGTCTTAGAGAAGGCATTTTCAATACTCATCTTAACATTTCCGACACCTTCGTCGGTACTTTGAATCAATGAATTGATTGATTTCATGGTTTCGTTCAATTCTTTGAGCATAGGTTTCATTTCTGTATTTATGACCAAAGTTGTTTCATTAAGATTTTTTGTTAAAACAGATAAATTTAAAAGCAGTTTTATAAGAAAAACGGCAACCACGATGACAACCACACCGGAAGCGATTGCCAAAAATGCCGTACCGTTATTCAGAATTATCTGTGAAAGTTCGATGTCCATTAGCTTATCCTTTGTTTATTAGTAATCAAATTCGTTTTCATTATTGTTGTTATTTTCAGAATCTTCCAATTCTTTGGCTTTTTGCATTTTTTTGGATTTCAAAGAATTATTGATTTTTCTGAATTGTCTTTCGAGCTTATATTTAACCAAGTCAATGGATTCCAGAGCTTGTTTTTTAGCTTCTTCAATTTGGGGGGCATGTTTTTCATAAAAATCACAAGCCGCATCGGCAAGTTCCTTTCTGGATTCTTCGCCCGATTTTGGTGCATAAAGAACACCGGCAACTATACCGCCGACAACGCCTGCTATTACACCCATCGAAAACATAAATGCTTTGTTTTTACTCATAGTTGTAAACCTCGTTATATAATTTCGTTAAGATTGTAACACACTTTATAATACTTTTCAAGATTTTTTTGGGGGCAAAACGGAGCTTATTTTGCCAAAAGTTTTTTTATCCCGAAGATTATATCAAAAATCAGAACAACTTTTTTCCAATCATTTTTAAGGATAAAAGATGCGATAGTCATAATCATTTGCGGATGAATTTTTAAGTATTGGTTTTTCTTTTTATCGACAAAATCATTCCAACCTTTGACTTTTTGGTTAAAAGATGTCAAAACTTCTTTTTCAAGAATAATTTTTTCTTTAAAAAGGTCTTTGAGCGGTAAAATTCTGAAATTAAATTCGCAAACAATTTTATCGAGTTTACGAATTTTAGATATCAGCCAACCGGCTATTATGATTTCCGCTATGAAAATTATTGTAAAAAACAGAATTAACATTTTTCAACTTTTCGCACTTTTGTATTATATTAAGATTATAATATAACAAAAGAAAAATTTTGAATAGGTCAAAAGAACTATTTATGGGACGAGTAAGATTTTATATTGCACTGATAGCAGCACGCATAATATATGCGGCAATAAAGTTGTTAAACAAATCCTCCGGAACATCATTTGTCGGAATGGCGGCATTAAAGATTTGTCCCGATTTTCTTAAATACAGCCGCAACTGGGTAAAAACCGCAATTACCATAACCGGAACAAACGGAAAAA
The DNA here is from genome assembly GCA_947626645.1 of Candidatus Gastranaerophilales bacterium. Lineage (GTDB taxonomy): Bacteria > Cyanobacteriota > Vampirovibrionia > Gastranaerophilales > Gastranaerophilaceae > Zag111. Next base: position 13,416 of record CANQSZ010000006.1, on the reverse strand, counting down.
CGACCGCTTCGGGATTATTGGCACATATATTGCAAGCGCAAAACAAAAGAGTTATCCACAATGTAAAAGGTGCAAACATGCTGACAGGTATTGCAAACACTTTCGCTTTGGGAATAAACTCATCGAAAAAATTTGATTATGCGGTAATTGAATCCGACGAGGCATATTTATCGAAATTATACGATTATTTCAGTGCGGACTATTTGGTTGTAACAAATCTTTTCAGAGACCAGCTCGACAGATACGGCGAACTTTCAACAACGGCAAGTTTTATACAAAAAGCGATTGACAAAAACCCGAATTTAACACTGCTTTTAAATGCCGATGACCCGTTGGTTACAAACTTCGGAAAAGCCAAAAGTGCGTATTATTACGGCTTTGAAGAAGTGGAATTTGTATCGGATATTCACAACACACAATCTAACTCACCCACCGAAGTTTTCAACTGTATTTGCGGCAATCCTTTAACTTATGACAAACAGTTTTTCGCACAAGAAGGACATTACAGATGTGAACATTGCGGATATAAACGACCCGATTTGAATTTTAAGGGATACTTGAAAGTTTATGCCGATTATTCCGAGCTGACGGTTACAGACTGCGCTATGAATAAATCGTACGATTTCAAAATCAACCTGATTGGGTTATATAACGCATATAATGCTTTGGCGGCAATATCTCAGGCACTTATCACAGGGGTTGAGCCGCAAACAATTCAACAGGCAATCACAAATTACAAGGCAATATTTGGCAGAGGGGAAAGGCGGGTTATAAACGGACATAACACGCTTATACAGTTGATAAAAAACCCAACCGGAGCAAGCGAAGTCTTAAAAACCGTAGATTTAAACTCAAACATAGTCATCGCGATAAACGATAATTTTGCTGACGGACGGGATATTTCGTGGTTGTGGGACAGTGATTTTGAGCAGCTTAAAGAGGCGAAAAAACTTGTGATAACATCGGGTATTCGAGCAAAAGATATGGCAGTAAGATTAAAATATGCGGGAATTTCCGAAGAAAAAATCATTGTTGAAGAAAACATAAAAAAAGCAGTTGAATTTGCGGCAAAATCTGATAATATAGAAGAAAAGATAACAATTTTACCAACATACACCGCGTTGTTAAAATTGAATAAAATGAAATTTTAGAAAGGGGAAAACAATGCTTTTAGGCGTAAATATAGACCATGTGGCGACGTTAAGAAACGCAAGAAAAGGACACGAACCCGACCCGATACAGGCAGCGGAAGTTTGCGAAAAATCCGGAGCAGATTCAATCACCGCACATCTGCGCGAGGACAGACGCCATATTACGGATATGGATGTTATGACATTGAAAAAAGTATTAAAAACGAGATTAAATCTTGAAATGGCGGTAACAGACGAAATGCAGGAAATTGCACTGCGTGTAAAACCGCATTCGGTATGCCTTGTGCCGGAAAAAAGAGAAGAAGTAACCACAGAAGGCGGACTGGATGTTGCAGGACAATTAACAAAGATAACGGATTTTATTCAACCGCTCAAAAATGCAGGTATTGAAGTTAGCTTGTTCATAGACCCGACAGAAGAACAAATCCGAGCAGCCGCAAAAACCGGAGCGCAATTTGTAGAGCTTCACACGGGGCAATACTCGCTTGCCTACGGCACGCCCGATGAGCAGGAAGAATTTGAAAAAGTAAGAGAAAGTTCGCGTCTTGCAACCGCATTAGGAATGAAAGTCAACGCAGGTCACGGTTTGAATTATGAAAACGTTCACAGGATGAACCAAATTGAAGATTTGAACGAATTAAACATCGGACACAGCATAATCTCAAGAGCCGTATTTACGGGACTTTCTCAAGCGGTCAAAGATATGGCTGAAATTGTTAAATAGGGATTTATAAATGGAAAAATCACAAGAAGAAATAATAGAAGAAATGCAAAAAGTCGTTCACCAAATGGTTATAGACGATTTGGAAGAAAATCCCGACATTGCAAATGAATATTTCGACTGCGATTGCTGCGGCAAAAATGCAAGCCTTGCAGGTTCAATTCAATATGGTGATTACAGGCTTTGCAATGATTGCGTTCTTCTGGCGGAAACGGGGTTTGCTTTGGGCAAATTCACCGATATTCAGGATTTGATGGATGCGATGGAAGATAAACGACTCGAAGAACTTTGCAAATTCATTAAAAACGAAGAAATACGCAAAACACAATTGGAAAATTTGAATTAATTTAACATTGAAATACAAAAAAAAGACTGCTTGATTTTTTCAAACAGTCTTTTTTAAATGTTTCAATTTTTACTTTGAAGTAAAATCCGATTGAGGGTTGTGAAATAAAGGTTTCGGGCTGAAAAATCCGTTAGGACCCAAACCGCTGAACGGAGGGCGCGGAGGATGATTTTTTTCAAATTTTGCTCTGCCTTCAGCCTTCATTTTTGCAAGCTCGTTTTTTTGCTTCTTGTTTAGTATATTTTCAAACTCGCGGCTGTTTTCTTTTCTTATTTCGTGAGCCTGTTTTTCCAATTCTCTGATTTGCGCGTTAAGTTCTTCAATTTTTTCCTGTTGCGCACTTTCTGACATTTTTGACAGTTTTACGTTTTCAACTTCTTTTTTCTTTTCGATAATTTGTTCAACAACGGGTTTCATGCGCTCGCGACCGTTTTGGTGAATAATTTTCGCTTTCTGTTTTTGCTTATCCGATAAATTTAAACGCTGCTCAAATTCCTTTTTCATTTGCATCTTGTGAATGTTTGGTGCCGGAGTTGTCTGTTGTGCGGTTTGCGCATTTGCCGGTATTGCGATTGAAATTACTGCTAAAATAAACAGTGAAACAAGTTTTTTCATATTGCTCCTTTCTTTTTTTTATTACATTAAATCCTCAAGTTTTAGCGCTAACTCTTTTTTTGCATTGTAAATTCTTGATTTGACCGTGCCTAGCGGGCATTTAAGCCGTCTTGCACATTCTTCGTAAGAATATCCGTTGATTTCGCACATCATAATTACCTGTTTGAGTTTCGGTTTAAGATGATTGATTTCATAAATAATTCTTTTTTGCCTTTCGAGGCTTACTACATTGGTTTCGGGAGAAATTTTCCCGTCTTTAACGGAGTCAAGAGTGTAATCATCTCTGACAGATGCGGTGAATATCTTATGATAAGACGATTTAAGATAATCAAGAGATGTGTTTTTTGCAATACGGGAAACCCAGCTTTTAAATGAGCCCCGTTCTTCATATTTTTCGGAATTTTTCCAAATTTTAACATAGACTTCCTGTTCCAAATCTTCGTTATCTTCTTTGGTTATAAGCCGAATAATATTTTTTATGTTTTGTTTGTTTTCTTGTATAACTTTGTTAAAATCCATCTATTCTACCGATATTAAGCCGTAAGAATCGACAGGCAAGCCTAAATCTTCCGAGCTTAATGTTGTTCCGTATTTCAAAGTGTCCGAAATGTCGGGGTTGAAATTAATTAACCCCAAAGTTGTGCCGCTGAACATAACCATAAGCAAGGCACAGGCAATTTTTATTTTTGCAAGATTTTTGCGTTTTGCCCTGTAATATGGTTTTACTTCCTCAATGAGCGAGGAAACTTTTTGCATTTTTTCATGTTCGAGTCTGCAATCTTCACATTCGCTGATGTGCCGCATCAACTCGTCTTCCGAACGGAAAGTAAATAAGGCTTCGTATTTTGTGCATTTTTCTTTCATATTTGTAACCTCTATACCTCTATAACGATTGTAATTCAAAAAAGTTCAAATTATCAATAAAAAGGTTAAAAAATGTATCATTATTTGTTTTTTTACCCGTTAAACTTGCACAAAGTTTTTATTAATAGTAAAATATCAGATGTGAGGGGAGAAAATATGGAATTTTTCAGAAAACATCAAAAAATCATAATAGCGATTATATCGTTGACGTTTCTTGCGTGGACGGTCGGTTTGATGTTACTGCCGATTTTGGCACAGTAGTATAACAATGGAAATAAAAACTTATTTAAAATATATACTCATAAGCTGGTTAATTATAGGGACTGCGGGATTATTCGGTGCCTGCGGAACGGTTTGGGCTGCACAAAATACCAATCTTAACCAAAAATTGAAACAAACAAACAACAAGCGGCAATATTTCCATGAAAAGAAAAGACAGGCGGATTTGAAGTTAAAAACCGAAAAAAACAAGCTGAGCAACAACCAGCAAAAACTTGAAAAAGCTCATCAACAACTTCAGACTACCACCGTAAGATACAACAATCTCGTAACAAACCTTTCCTCAATGGAAAGCCAGTTGAGTACAACAATTGCGCAATTCAAAGACATTGATGCTCAAATGAAAGAAAGAATAAGAGAAGTCTATAAACACCAAAGAACCGGAATGTTTGAGCTGATTCTTTCGGCAAAAGACGTTAACACGCTTATGGACATGTTTTACTTTGAAAAACTTGTTATACAGGAAGACTACAAAAGAATGAAAGCGGTCAAAGAAAAGGCAAACGAGATTGCACGCTTAAAAACGCAGGTGGAAAGCCAAAAACGAATGGTAGAAGCCTCGATTAGAGATATTAACACCCAAAGAGCAAGCATACAAAACTCTATTGCGGTAAACAAATCAATGATAGAACGATTACAAAAAGATAAAAACTATTACGAACGAACCGAAAGGGAATTGGCAAGACAATCCGAGAGCATACAAAACATGATTGCCAGTTTAACCAGAAGAAATTCACAAAAAGGAACACAGGTAAGTTCGGCAACCGGAGGTTTTATCAGGCCGATATCGGGACCTATAACATCGCCGTTTGGTTACAGGATACACCCGATATTTAAAAGCAGAATATTCCACTCGGGAATTGATATCGGCGGACCAAACGGAGGGGCAATCAAAGCCTCAAACAGCGGAAAGGTTATCTATTCGGGCTGGTACGGCGGTTACGGCAAAGTTGTAATACTTGATCACGGTGTTATAAACGGCAGACCGATTACAACTTTGTATGCACACATGTCATCTATTGCCGTAAGCAACGGACAACATGTAGTTAAAGGTCAAACAGTGGGACGGGAAGGTTCAACAGGTTACAGTACCGGACCTCACTGTCATTTTGAAGTCAGAGAAAACGGTAAACCTGTTAATCCGTTCAATTACATATAAAAGGTAAGGGAAATAAATGAAAAAATATCTTTTTATTACATTGTTAATTATGCTAATCGCATCACCCGCATTTTCGGAAGAAGTAACCGAATTATCCGAAGAACCGGTATCAAACGTTCAAGATGTTATATTTCGTTCGTCTTTAACAAATATTATTCCTGATGTTAACGATAACGAGTTTTCAGGATATAACGATTATGCTTTTGATGATTACGGAAGCAACAAAGTCGGCTCCGGAGAGATAGACCCCGATCAAATGCCGTTTTTTAAACAAATGAGATTGATGATTACAGGCGCGATAAAATCCCGCGGAACGAAAAAAACCTCTAACGATAAAAGCAGCAAAAATTTAAAATTTTGGGCAAAGAAAAAAACACCCGAAACCCAAGAACAACTTGATATTAACCCCGAAAACGAAATAACAAATTCCATACAATCGGAAATTATGTCGCCCGATGAACTTCCCGAAGATACAATATCATTAGAGGGTGAAGTTAATGAACAGGTAACGGAAAAGCAGCTTATACTTGATGCTGACAATGTAAATTTTGACGAAGAAACCGGCGATATGATAGCCGAAGGACGTCCCGTTATGGATGTTCCCCCGCAAAATATGAGACTTGTAGCAGACACAATGACTTATAACGAGGCGGCAAACATCCTTAAAGGCATCGGAAATGTTTTCGTACTGAAAGACGGATTGCCGATTAAAGGAAGCTATCTTGAAGTCGATATGAACGAAGAAACCGTTATAATGGACGATGCCTTATCGGAAACTCCGAGAATGAATATGGCGGCTAAAAAAGCTATCCAAAAAGACGGATTGCTCGTTATGCACGACGGGAATTTTTATTCCGAAGAATCAAGCGTTTACAGAATGATGTCAAGAATGATAGGTCCGAGATTTTACAATATGATGGTAAATCCCGATGCTCAAGCACTGTTTTTCGGAGACCCTACCGGAAACAACATCACCATTGATATTGACAATTTGTACGTTAATGCAAAGAAAAACCACGATGTAATAACGGCAAAAAATATAAGAATCTACAGAAAAGACAGAAAAGTGTTCAAATGGCCAAGACTTACCATATATACCTCAAAAGACAGGAAATATTTTGAAGCAAATTATCCCGAATTTGGAACAAAGCGTAAAGTCGGTATGTTTGTAGGTCCGGGGTTTGTATTCGGCGGTCCGGCAGGTTCTGTTGTAAAGGTTATACCGTTTTTGAATTACAACCACAAATTCGGATTCGGCGGTGCTTTGAAATACATAAACACCTATAACAGAACGGAATTAGGCTACGGCTCGGTAAATGAAATATTCTTCTTAAAAGGTATCCAAAGATTAGACGATAACTTATACTTCCAATACGGTTCAAACACCTATTCAAACGAATGGTTTATCGGACCGAGAATGGCAAAATACTTAGCCGAAGTATATTATGACAAAACGTATTTGAACAAAAACTTTTTGGCAGAAGGTATGGATTTGCGTTTCCGCCACAGAGCCGGATTTGGTTTTATGCAGGATAACGACCGTAACTTCTACGGCGAAAGAATTAAATCGAAAAACTTATCCACCTCACGATTCAGATATATGGCAGAATTAAACCAAAACTTCTATACTTACAGAAATGAAGAAAAAAGAATAGCCTTCAACGTGGGAGTATCAATGCAAGGTTCGGCAGCCGTATATGGAACGGGCGATACTCAATTTATAGCAAGAGTAGGTCCGAGAATGCACTTGCAATACAAAAACTGGATGCAAGATATCGGATACTACTTGACGGGCTATAATGACCAATCACCGATGCCAAGATACGATATGTACCGTTACGGACACCAGAGCGTCTATTTATCCGAAGCGCTAAGACTTAACAAATATATCTCGGTCGGCTGGGCGGGAAACATTAACCTGTCTGATGACTCGCCTAACGGAAAAATGTTTCAGGAAAACGCATTTATCGTATCGTTAGGTCCTGATGATTTGAAGATATCTTTAGGGTATGACTTTGTTCGTCAAACCACATATTTCGGGTTTAACGTTGCATTCGATACAAAAGGTACGCACATAAACTACGGAAAGATGGAGATTAAAAACCCCGAAAGATTGGGTAAAAAGCAGAAAAAAGAACAGGAGCGCAATTTGGCATTTTCATCGGTTAATAAACCGCAAGAAGACGAACAACCCGTGGCTTTAAAAACCGAGAAAAAATCCGGCGGGAAAAAAGTGTTGCAATATGCCCAAGTAATAAATATAGAAGATCCGGATAAGGAAACGGTACAATAAGATGCACGAAGAATTGAAAAAAGAGATAATTAAATACGGAAAAATTGCGGGGGAAAAAAATTACACCCCCGGAATTTCCGGAAATATTTCCGCAAGACTTGATGATAAAATTCTCATCACAAGCTCGGGAAGTGCTAACGGATATTTGCAAGATGATGATTTAGTTTGGATAGATTTTGAAGGAAACATTGTTGAAGGGAAGAAAAAACCTTCCTCAGAGAAAATGCTTCATATAGAATTTTACAAGCAAAGACCCGATATAAACTGCATTTTTCATGTGCATTCACCGTATTTGACGGCTTTTGCGATAGCGGAGATTGAACCTTATGAAAATGTACATTCGGAGATTGTATATTGCTTCGGGAAAATTCCAATGGCTGAATACGCACTCCCCGGCTCAAATGATTTAGTTCGATATACCTCAAAGTATTTTAATAAATACGACGTGGTTTTGATGGGAAATCACGGAGCTATTATAGGGGGTGAGAATATTAAAGATACCTATTTAAAACTTGAACTTTGCGAAGCCCATGCGCAAAGTTTGATATGTTCAAAAATTCTTGGTGGTGCTAAAATATTACAAGATGATGAAGTGAAAAAGATATATTCATTAAAACAGGGATAAAAAAAGGAAATATACATGACAATAACATTAGAAAATAAACAGGGACTGATAGCCGGAGACGGAATACTGCCGATAAAAATGGCGCAATACGCAAAAGAAAACGGCTTTGAAGTGGTTTGTATTTCGCTTGCAAAAGATAATGTCAAGGAATTGAAAAAATACTGTTCGAAAGTTTATCCCTGCCACCCCGGACAAGTAAACAAAATCGAATCAATCCTCAAAGACGAAAAGATTAAACAATTGACGTTTTTGGGTAAAGTTCACAAAAAAGTTTTGTTAAAATTGCACAAATTTGATAAACGGGCAATCGATTTGATAAAAGAAGCCTCACGACTCAACGACGATGAGGTGATGCTTATGATAGTAAAAGAGCTTGAAAAAATAGGGGTTGAGGTACTTGACCAAACGATATTCATAAAAAATCTAATGATACCTGCGGGAGTTTTAGGCAAACACAAACCGACGGATTCTCAAATGGAAGATGTAAATTACGGTTTTTGGCTTGCAAAGGAAATGGGAAAAATCGATGTCGGACAATCGGTTGTAATAAAAGACAAAATGATAATGGCTGTAGAAGCGATTGAAGGAACGGATGTCTGTATAAAAAGGGGTTCAAAACTTGCAAAACGCGGAGCAGTAATCGTAAAAGTCGCGAAGCCCAAACAGGATAAAAGGTTTGATATACCGGCAATCGGAATGAGAACACTCAGAACAATGAGATGCCACCATGCCGGCTTGATTGCCGTAGAGGCAAACGAAACAATCATCGTTGATCAGGAAAAAGTTGTTAAATATGCTGATGAGCATAATATAGTAATAATGGCGGTATAATGAAAAAGATTTTTATAATAACGGGCGAATATTCGGGTGATATACACGCATCAAAAGTAGTAAAAGAGTTAAGAGCCATCGGAGCGGATGTCGAGATTGAGGGCATAGGCGGGCTTAACCTTGAAGCTCAAGGGGTTAAACTTTTCTCCGGTCAAGAAAAAATGTCTGCGATGGGAATTTCTCCAAAAATCATAATAGAACACTATAAACTCGGAAAAGAGCTTTTAAATTACCTTAAAAACGAATATAAACCTGATTTGGTATTATTAATCGATTATGGTGCGTTTAATTTGTCAGTGGCAAAATTTTTAAAACAGGCGGGGATAAAAGTTTTTTATTATATTCCGCCGCAAGTTTGGGCAAGCAGAAAATATCGGATTAAACTCATTAAAAAATACGTGGACAAAGTTCTTTGTATTTTTCCGTTTGAAAAAACTCTATACGCTCAATACGGCATAGATACTCACTATTGCGGACATCCTTTGGTATCACAACTGCCTCCTGCTGCGGGAAAAAGAGAATTTCTGAGAGCGCACGGCTTGGATGTTGATAAAAAACTTGTTTCGGTTTTCCCCGGGTCAAGAGAATTTGAACTCCAACAACTCATGGGCGTATTTAAAGATTCGGTGAAAAAATTACGTGAACGGCATCCTGATTTGCAGTTTTGCATATCACAAGCACCGAATTTGCCGGATTCTACCTACAAAAAATATCTTCAAGATTTTGATATTAAGGTTATAAAGGGTGAAAATCAGGCACTTTTGAGTGTTTCCGATGCTTTAATTTTGGCTTCCGGAACGGTTGCTTTAGAGGCTTGCTTATATAAAACACCGATGATTATTGCCTACAGGGGTCCTAAAATATTATACTGGATTTATTTATTTGTCAGATGTATAAAGCGTGTATCGTTACCGAACATTATCGCCGATAAATCAATTATCCCCGAAATTATACAAAACGATGTTACCCCTATTAACATAACCTATGAAATCGAAGAATTATTGTACAATCCCGAAAGACGAGAAAACATGATTAAGGAATTGGGAAAAGTCAAAAGTATGCTTTCTGACAAAAATTCGGCTCTGGAAGTTGCAAAAGTAATCGATATGGAATTATTCCCTTAACAAAACTTCAAATAATAATCAAATATAAGCAATTTTTTATTATCATACGCATTAATATTAATTGTAGGCAGTGTGTGAAATGATAAATTCAATTCAATCAGCAGAATTTGATAAAGAAAACGTATTCTCTCAGGTAACTCTAAAAAAGAGATTACCGAATACATACTGGCTACCGCCAAAACCGCAGGATTTTACGACAGAAAATGACAGCTTTGAACAAAGCATACTTCCCGTACCTGTAATGCTGCCTGAAAAAGCCAAGAGAACACACAATCTGAGAATTATAGGAACGTCCATTGCCTCAGTTACGATATTAGCAGCCGCAGTCGCGGTATTTTTGCTCAAAGGAGGTCCTAAAGGACTCACGAAAGGCTTTGGAAAATTCAGAGACTACTTACAAAACAAAGTTCAAAATGCAAAACTTGATTATCAAAACGATACCACAACCGAAAAGGTTTACTCATTTATTATCCGCAAACTTGATAACATTTTAAAACGAAGCGAATCCGTCAACAATTTTACATCAATAAAAGATATGGCGTTTAAATATATAATGTACACAAACAAATACACAAGAAAAATTCACGACGGGACCACAAAATTATTTGAAAGACTTTGCCGCAGCACCGTTGTAAAATCATATAACAAAACCAAAAACAAATTTAAAGATGCACTGTTTGCCATCGAAGAATTGAATATCACACAAGACAAAATCCCGACAGAAAAAAGCTGCCACGAAATTATTGATATTTACAAAAAATATTTCGGCTCCGTTGCACGCCAAAACAGGTATCTTCAAGTTAAAAAAGATGCCGCATCATTAAAAGAAAAATTAAATACAATCCGCAGATTTATTTCCAAAGACACAGTGAACGGATTTGTAGCAGAATCAATTATCGCAAAAGACAAATCGGAAATTCAAAAAATGGTAAACAGCCACAGAAAAGAGCTTTCCTACACCATACAAGATTTAACATCAGATGCCGAAAAAATTCTTCTTGAAATTACCAAAACAACAACCCCGAAAGAAACCGACAAGTTATATCAAATAAAAAATATCCGCACACTTCTAAGACAAATTCACAAAAACAACAAACTTGACAATCAGGCAAAATCAGAAATTTTAAAAGTTTTGAAAAATTTAAAAGACCCGATTACGCAAAATCCTGAGCTTATAAACTCGGAAGAAACAAAATATTTTATGCAAAAAACAACGGAATTATCCGACTTATTGACAAATTACAAACAGGGAAAAATAGAAGATTTACTCAACCTTTGCAAAAAAACACTGCCTCCGAAAGATTACAAACATATTGAAAAAATGTGTAAAAAGAGCGTGAAATCGCTTGACAAATCAATAAAAATCGAAACCGAGGACTTTATCAGCAAAGTCAGAGATTTAACACTCGGTTCTGCACCGACAGACATTTTGACAGTGCTTGTATCATTGGCAACGCTCGGGTATTACCTTGCGACTTCCGATGATAAAGACCAAAGACAATCAATATTATTAAAATACGGAATACCGGCATTGGCAGGTATCGGCGTTTCTCTTTACGGAAATGCAAAACTTTTTGCGGGAACAAAATCATTATTCTTCGGTGCATTATCAATGTTTATAGTAAATAAAATCGGTTCAAAAGCGGATGAAATGCTCAAAGATTACCATAATAAAATTTCACCAAAGGAAAATGCGCTAAGCAAAGAAAAAGAAGAAATAAAACCCGATGAAGAAAATCAACCAAAAACAGTATAGAGATATGCCGTTTTTTTGGTAAAATCACAGACGAGGACAAATTATGACCACATTAACAATAAGAGAAAAATTAGAAAACAGAGAACTTAACTATTTAAGCGAATATGCGACAAAATCGGTTGAAACAAGAGGTCGAAAAACTCCCGAGGAAAAATCCGATTTAAGAACAGAGTTTCAGCGAGACAGAGACAGAATCTTACATTCAAAAGCATTCAGACGTCTGAAACATAAAACCCAAGTTTTCCTGTCTCCGTTTGATGACCATTTCAGGACACGTTTAACCCACACGCTTGAAGTTTCGCAAATCGGGCGGACTATAGCGCGAGCATTAGACTTGAACGAAGATTTAGTCGAAGCAATATCGTTAGGGCATGACTTAGGGCATACGCCGTTTGGGCATTGCGGCGAGAGCGTGTTGAATGAACTTGTTGAAGGCGGATTTCACCACAATATACAAAGTGTCAGAGTAGTTGAGGTTTTGGAAGAATTAAACCTTTGCAAAGAAACAATAGACGGCATAAGAACGCACTCTTGGGGTTATAAACCGATGACACCCGAGGGGAAGGTTGTGCAGTTAGCGGATAAAATCGCGTATATCAACCACGACATAGAAGATTCCGTAAGAGCCGGTGTAATTGCAGAAAGCGATTTGCCTAAAGATTGTATTGAATATTTTTCCTCAAACCAAAGTAAGCGGTTAAGCAAAATGATTCACGAGGTTGTAAAAAATTCCATAGGCAAAAGAGAAATCTCAATGAGTGAAGAAGGCTGGGCATACACAACAAAACTCAGAGATTGGATGTTTGAAAATGTTTATATAGATTCACCGGCAAAACTTGAAGAAAAGAAAGCCCGAAACGTAATAAAAGAACTGTTTTTCTTATATACTGATATGCTAAAGCCGATGTGTGATAAAGCCAACACCCAAAGAATAGTAACGGATTACATTTCCGGCATGACAGACAGATACGCGGTGGAAAAATTCAAACAAAACTTCATCCCCGAAGGGATAAAATCAGGCACCGGCGACGATTATTTATTCAAACTTGCCAACATTACCCGTTGATAAATTACGAAAAAAGAGTATAATCAGTGTTTATGGATATACAATTTCTTTCTGAATATCTGGAATATATTGAAATAGAAAAAGGATTATCGGAAAATACGGTAGATGCCTACAGGCGTGATTTAAGCGATTTTTTGGATTTTTGCGAGAAACAGGGTGCCGAAGATATTGAAGATATAAAAAGGAATTATGTAAATTCATACATACTAAAACTCCGAGAAAACGACTACACCCCGCGCAGTGTAGTACGCAAAATCGCTTCATTAAGAGGGTTTTTCAAATGGCTTTGTGCAAACGAATATACAAAACAAAACCCTGCACAAACTCTTGAACAGCCAAAACTTCCGAAAAGATTACCAAAAGTTATGAGCGTTGAAGAAATTACAAAAATTCTCAACTCCGATTTGAACAAACTTGAATTGGTAATCGTCGAACTTCTGTACGGGTGCGGGTTGAGAGTGTCGGAGCTTGTAAATTTGAAGATGAATAATATCGATATCAATTCAAAATACATCCAATGCTACGGTAAAGGTTCAAAAGAACGCCTCGTTCCTTTTGGCAAAAAAGCACAAGATGCTCTCAAAAG
>CANQSZ010000005.1 GCA_947626645.1 Candidatus Gastranaerophilales bacterium | reverse complement strand
GGAAAACAAGACGCTTCCGTTTTAACCGAAAAAGACGTTTGCGTTGTCATATCGGCAAGCGGCAACCCGAAGTATTTACTCGGAGTTTTGGAAAAAGCCGATGAAGTCGGCGCGGCTACAATTGCTCTGACTTGCAATTCAAAAGGAATGATTGCCCAAGAAGCAGGACACGTGATTTGCGCGGAAGTCGGAGCCGAAGTAATTGCCGGTTCCAGCAGACTTAAAGCCGGTACCGCTCAAAAAATGATTTTGAATATGCTTTCCACGGGTTCAATGATTAAAATAGGTAAAACCTACGAAAACTTTATGATAGACCTTAAAGCCGTTAACGAAAAATTGAAAGACCGCGCGATAAGGATTGTATCTCAAATCGCTCAGGTTAGTTGTTCCGAGGCACTTGCATCTCTTTTAAAATGCGGCTGGGAAATTAAAACCGCTATTATTATGAACAAAATGAAGCTGGATGTGGAAAGTGCAAGATTGGAACTGAAAAAACACGGCGGTGTTTTAAGAAGAATAATCGGAAAAGAAACTGTGATTTAGGAGGTTTGAAAAAATGAAATTAACGGTTCTTGGTGCAGGATGTTGGGGATTAACGCTGGCATGGTTGTTAACCGATAATTTTGATAATGTAACGGTTTGGGGCAGAGAAAAAGATTTATCCGAAGATTTAATCAAGAACAAATACACCGCAAAACCTTTGGAAGTTCAGCTCCAAAAAAGAGTTGAAATCACATCGGATTTAGCATCGGCAATAAAAGATGCGGACATAATTTTATCGGTTGTCGCGACATCGGGAACAAGAGATGTTTGTGAACATTTGAAAACCGCCGGAATAAAATCCGAGCAAATTCTTGTCAACGCTTCAAAAGGGATAGAATTGCCGTCATTAAAAAGAATGTCTGAAGTTATCAAAGACGTTTTACCCGAACAAAAACTCGTAATACTTTCCGGGCCGACACTTGCAAAAGAAGTTCTGCAAGGCAAGCCCACAGCAGCTTGTGTTGCATGCGAAAATATTGAAACCGCACAATTTGTCCAAAAAGCACTAAACGTAGCAAATAAATTCAGGCTCTACACTAACACTGATGTCATAGGTGTTGAACTGGGCGGGAGTTTAAAAAACGTAATCGCAATAGCTTCGGGGTTTGCACACACAATGGGGCTTGGTGATAATTGCTCCGGAACACTTTTAACAAGAGGAATGGCGGAAATTGTCAGGGTAAGTATTCGACTCGGAGCTAACCCCTCAACTCTTTACGGGCTTTCGGGGATTGGAGATTTAATCGCAACCTGTTCTTCGCCGCTATCAAGAAATTACACCGTCGGGTCAATGCTTGCAAAAGGCAAAAAAATCAACGATATCCTGAACGAACTCGGCTCGGTCGCCGAAGGGGTTAAAACTTCAAAGGCTATTTGTGAATTGGCTAAGAAACTTGATATAGAAGTACCTGTTTCAAATGCCATATACGAAGCCGTTTATACCGATATCACCCCCGAAGAATTGTTGTCTAAACTTATGAACAGAAAACTCAAAGAGGAAGAAAGATACGTATAATGAAATATGCAGTCAGATATTTAAAAAATACATTTTATCCGTTGAATGTTCCCCAAACAATAAGTTTGCACGACGGTCAAATGGTTGTTGTCAGAACGGAAAAAGGCGAAGAAGCACTTAAGGTCTTTCTCGTTAACTCCGAAATCGAAAAACTCTGGGAAAATGCCAAAACAAAACCTGAGCCTTTGCCTGTTATAAGAACATTATCACAAAGAGATTTGCAAACCTTGGATGATATTAAAAAAGAAGAAGTCGAGTCATTTTTTAAATGTCAGGCATTGGTAAAAAAGCATAACCTTGTGATGAATTTGGTTCAATGCAGAATAACATTTGACAGAAGAAAAATAACATTTTATTACACTGCGCCCGAAAGAGTTGATTTTAGGGAACTTTTAAAAGACCTGACCCAAACCTTTACAAGAGTAAGAATAGATTTAAGACACATCGGAGTACGCGACGAAACCTCAATATTAGAAGGTGTAGGAATATGCGGACAACCTTTCTGCTGCTCGAGTTTTCTGAGAAAATTTGCGACAATAAACGTAAAACTTGCAAAAGATCAAGGTATGCCAATCGCACCCGGAAAAATTTCAGGTACTTGCGGAAGGTTGCTTTGCTGCTTGACTTACGAATACTCAAACTACATTGATGCGGCAAAAGGTATGCCCCCAATAGGCTCATCGGTTATGACAACTGACGGCTTGGGGAAAGTCTGCTATTTGCAATTTATGAACGGCAAAGTCGCAGTAAAACTTGAAGACGGCAAAACTAAAGAATTTGATAAAACCGATATTGAAATGGTTGATGCTGATGTTAACGTCGAAATTGATGTTGCACCCATTAACAGTTACCAAGAAGAAGATGCCCAAAATATTGACATCAAGCAGCTTGAAGACGACAAAAACAGCTCAACCGGCAATATTTAATTTATTTCCACATAAGAAAACACCGAAATTTATTCGGTGTTTCTTTTTTATAAGATTCGGTCTTATTTATTTTTCTTTTTAGAATCTTTATCGGAAGACTTGACTTCTTCTGTGGAAACTTCTTGCTCTTTAGAAGATTGCTCATCATCTTCTTGAGAAACTTCCTCATCCGAAGCGGATTCTTCATCGGATTTTTCAGCCTCATCTTCTGTTGATTGTTCACCTTCACTATCTTCATCGGTTGTTTCATCAGATGTTTCTTCAAAAGATTCATCGGAATCTTGAAGTTCATCGTCATCTGATTTTTCATCGGAAGATTTTTCATCAGAAGAATCGGTTTCTTTTTCGTCTGCTTCTTTTAAGGCTGCTTCAATTTCTTCTTCATTTTTAGCTCTTACAACGGGGATAGACAACATCAATGCCATCTGTTCGCCTTCCTGCTCAAAATTGAGTTCAAGCGCATCTTTGTCCATTTCGACATATTTTGAAAGCAATTCGACAAGCTCTTTTCTCATTCTCTCGAGCAATTCGGGAGTAAGATTTGTTCTGTCCTGCATTAAAACAACACGCAATCTGTTGCAAGCCAAGTCTTTTGTATTTTCTTCTTTCTGAACGGATTGCCCGAAAAGGCTGAGAACTCTGTTATATAATTCCGTAAAAATATTTTCTGCCATTTACTTCTCCTTCCTGATTAGGTTTGAGAAGAATTTTTTAACCTTTTTGACAACGCTTGTTTCTTCTTCAAGGTTTAAAAACGGTACTTCGTTACCCATAATTCTTTGTGCAACGTTACGATATGCTTTTCCCGCAAGAGATTTTTCATCATTCACAACGGGTTCACCTTTGTTGGTAGAAGTGATGATGCCGGTATCTTCGGGAATTATACCAATCAACTCTGCCGACAAAATTTCAACAACATCATCAACACTCATCATATCGTTTGATTTAATCAAATTCGGTCTTACTCGGTTGAGTAAGAGTTTGTAAGATTTAATTTCTTCTTTGGATTCCAACAGTCCTATTATTCTGTCGGCATCGCGAACGGCAGACATCTCGGGAGTTGTAACAACAATGGCTTCCGAGGCACCTGCAACTGCATTTTGAAACCCTTGTTCAATTCCTGCCGGACAGTCAACCAAAATAAAATCGAAATCTTTTTTCAACTTTTCGCAGATATCTTTCAACTGTTCTTCCGTTACTGCGGTTTTATCGCGTGTCTGGGCTGCCGCTAACAAGCACAGATTAGGATTTTTCTTATCTTTAACGAGTGCCTGTTTCAATTTGCAGCGTTCTTCAACGACATCAACAATTGTATAAACAATTCTGTTTTCCAAGCCTAAAAGCAGGTCTAAATTTCTCAATCCCAAGTCGGTATCAATCATAACGACTTTGTTACCCGCATTAGCCAAGGCTGTTCCGATATTGGCATTTGTGGTAGTCTTTCCTACCCCGCCTTTTCCGGATGTAATTACTATTACTCTGCCGCTCATTTATATCTCCTTAACTTTCTTCATGAATTTTTTTGATAACAATACTTCCATTATACGTAAACGCTTCCTCCGGTACGTAAGCACTTGTCTTTTGTATATATGGCAAGTTCATTGTATCGGGGCGTCTTGCAAAAATTTCGCCTATTCTGATTTGCACCGGATTTAGTTTCAATGCTCTTATTCTTGCATAAACATTTCCGTCAGAACCCGCATGAGCTATACCGCCCAATACTCCCCAAACCGTTATATCACCTTTTGCAATAACTTCAGCCCCGGGGTTCACATCGCCTATGATTACTATGTTCCCGTCAGAAGATATGCTCTGTCCTGATCGTATGGTTTTTCTTAAATATAATGTCGGTAATTTTTCAGCTTCGGTTACTTTTTCCGTAGTTTTTTCGTTTTTTAAATCTTTAATCTCTTGTTCTTCGGCTTTTTCCGATATTAAACCGTCATCAAGCACAATCGGAGAAATTTCTTTTTCACCAAGCTCGGCTTTACCTGCCACATCTTCTGTTTCGTCTGTTTGGTTAATGCTGATTTGATTTTCTTTATTTTCAAAATCAGGTGCTTCAATTTCATTAGTAAATTCGGAAACTTTTATTCCCAAAACGGTAGCAGATTCCAAAGTGTCCGCCGAACTTGTGCTGATAAATGCAAGTTCCGATTCCATCAATTCAACCAGTGCTTTTATACTTGTCAATTCCGATTGCGAAAGCGATACCGAACCGAGCTTCAGACAAATTTGTTTCCCTTTTGATTCGGGCATGTCCAAAACCTGTGAAAGCTCATAGATTATTTCCGATACCTTCTTCGCATTAGCTAAATCAACAATAAAGCCATTCTCAATATATCCCTTATCCATTTTACCCTTTCTAAAAAAATCGGTTACATACATGACATTACACGAAAAAACATAAATCTTCAAGAAATTGTTTACGTTTTGTAATTAAATATTACAGACTTTTTAAAATAACTTTACAAATTTTTATTTACCGAATTTTTTTCCTTATAACAACCAAATTTCTTGTAATTTTTTCCTCCAAAGGCAAGTCATATTCGATAATATCAGCGATTTCGGCTTTGTATTTTGTAAGGATTTGTTTGGCTTTTTTGATTTCATCATTAACTTTTTGGGATTTATAAGCGACAAAATACCCGTCAGGCTTGAGTTTTGGCAAAGCATAAGAACAGATATTTTCCAACGATGAAACCGCACGTGAAGTTATGATATCAAATTTCTCATCAAAATTTTCAACCCGAGAACAAACAGGGGTTAAATTTTGAAGATTCAGGCGGGTTTTAAGAGTTTGAACCGCACGAATTTTTTTTGCGATACTATCCAAGGCAAAAACTTTAATTTCAGGGTATTTCAACGCAATCGGAACAGACGGAAACCCGCCCCCTGTTCCGATATCCAAAAGTTTTTTGCCTTTGGGCTCAATATTAAACTTTTCAAAAAATAAACCGATAGCAAGCGAATCAAAGATATGCTTTTCCCACAAATATTTTTCGTCGTTTTTGGAAATAAGATTAACCTTGGAATTTTCTTCCAAAAACATTTGCATATAATCACAAAAAAAATCTTTATTTATCATATCTGTCATATTTTTCGCACAATCTGTTAAATTCATTTTCGGAAACGGTATGTTGAATATCTTGAATACGGAGTTTAATTTTGTCCAAATTATCTTTTGTAAAAGAGTTTTTGCCTGCCTTATAGGCTTCAATAAAGAATTTGTAAGCCTGCTCAAACTCTTTTGCGGTAAAATAGTAATCCCCCAAGAGCATATCCGATTCGGCGATATAGAACGGTTCATTCAATTTTTTGGCATATTCTGAGGCTAAATTCAGATATTCAAAAGATTTAGCCGTATTTTTAGACGAATAAATTTCAGACAAACGGACAGCACAGTAGTATAAACCGTTGTAATTTTTCATCTGCTTATCAATTTCCATACTTTCATTGTAATATTTAACGGCATGCTGCGGACTTCCGGCTTCGTCATACAATTGAGCAAGGTTAGAAAGTGCCATTGACAAAAATTTATTCTGATTTGGATTAGGGCAGATGTCAATACATTTTTTATAATATTCGACCGCATCTCGGGTATTATTAATTTCATCACTCACCACCGCAAACTGATAATATAATTCCGAAACAACCGATTTATCCATGCCCGAATCCACAAGAGGAACGGACTTTTTGAGATATGAATATTCAACCGTTACGTTATCGCATAATTTTGCCTGTGCAAGGTTGACTTTTATCCGCAGCTCATTTGTCAAATCGGGATTATTTTCCAATTCCGTCAAAATGTATTTCGCATTGTCGTGTTTGTAAATAATGTAATAAATGTTTGCTATTTCTAATTTAATTTCGTTTACTTTTACAAAATTTGAGGCATTAAAATAAAAATCCTGAGCCTGAGTATAGGCTTCCAATGCCTCATACCATTGAGATAAATGAGTGTAGGCTTTTGCTAATTGAATATAAATTTTCGGAACAAATTGATAAAAATTATCATCATTTTTTTTGGTCAATGCGCTTTGATACAAGAGAATTACATTTTTCCAGTTATATTTTGCTTCTTCCTGTTTTGCAATATTCAGAATGCTTTTTAAATCCAAGCCCTGACTTTGTTCTTTAATTTCCTCAAGTTCAACTTTATCGTTAATAAAATCTTTAATGGAATCCGCAATATTTCCGATAGCCTCATCATCAATTATAAAGCTGATTTTGTTAATTTTTTCTTCTTTTGTTTCTTCGGGAACACTGTTTTCAACAACATTTAAACCGACATCGGATTCTGAGTCCGTTATTCCTATATCGGGTTTGATAACTCTGAAATCTTGAAGGTTAAGTACTGGCTTTTTAGGAATAAACATTGTATGATAATCAATTTCGTTTCTCATTGTCTGTCGTGAAAGCCTTAAATCACGCTCCAAAGGCTTTAACGGAAGTTGAGTGTTATATAAATCGATACATGCACTGTGAAGTTTTACCATTACATTTTCGGGAATTTGATTTTCAATAACATCTCTGTATGATTCTTCCAAATATAAACATTCACCCTCAACACACAAAAGAGAATTTGTAATAAAAAAGAACACCCTTTCCGAATCATAAAGATGTAACGACTTCAAAAGATTTACATGAATAGGTATTCTCATAACCGTCAAAAGTCTGAATAAATGTGCGCTGACAGGGTCGATTAAAGAAAGAGCTTCCCTTGTTATAAATTCGCTAAACGACATAAAACTCTTAGAAAATTTCTCCAAAAACTGAACCAAAGACCAGTTGCGTAAATTCATGATTTTTACGGACAAATTAACATTGTAATAGTAACCCTTGGAGTGTTTGTACAATTCGTTTGATAATAAGCCGATATGCTTGATGCCGTTAGCCTTCAAATACTTTTCATAAATCGGCTGAGACAGTGCCAAAAATGCCGTCGAAGAATATTTTATTTCCTCAAAATCCTCTCCCTGATGTTTTCTTGAAATAATTATAATTTTTATATCGGACAAATTTGATATGTGTTTTATAAAATTCAAAATATCTTGAGTATTGGATTTTAACACCGATTCAAAAGAATCCAAAATAATTACAACAGGCTTTGTAATCGAATGAAAATACGAATTGATTTTTTGAGTAAAATTTTCGGTCTTAACCTTCGGGGGGACAATTTGACCTTTAAGAGTATAGTTCCTGAAAGTGTCAAAAAAACTCAGCAACATATCATCAAGAATCGTCGTTTCAAAACAATTATACCTGAGCGTTAAAACATCGGGATTTAACATAGAAGCAACAAAATTTACAACGGATGTTTTCCCCGTACCTTTAAACCCGCTCACAAGCATAAGTTTATCGTCATTTTGCAAAAATTCGCAAATCTGTGTGATTTGCTTTTCACTGTTTTCAAGCAAAAACATATCGAAATTAATTTCTTTCGGTAATTCTTTTAAAACAATAGGTTTTTCAATAAAATCAGTTCTCATGGATTATCAGCTTTTAGTTAACTCTGTTTCTGCCGTTTTCTTTGGCATTATACAATCTTTTGTCGGCGGATTCAATAAGCTCCGAAGAAGTCTTGCCATCTTCACCCAGAGTCGAAACCCCCAAACTTATTGTAACGTTACTTTCCCTTCCTCCGCTCAGTTTGAATTTTTTTGTACCGATTAATGTGCATAATTTATTTGCAATAACTAACGCTTCTTCATTAGCGGTATTGGGAAGAATAATACTAATCTCCTCGCCGCCGTAACGACAAACAATATCGCTTGCTCTTACGTTACGTTTCAACTCAAACGCCACCTGCCGCAAAACGGCATCGCCCGATTGATGTCCAAAACTGTCATTGAATTTCTTGAAAAAGTCTATATCAATAATAATCAACGAAAGCGCCGTTTCGTATCTTAGAGCGTGAGCAACCGCCGTTTGCATTTGCTCCTGAAAATAACGGTGATTATAAAGCTCAGTTAATCCGTCGGTTGTTGCAAGTTTATACTGTCTGTCAAAATCACGCGATTTTATAAGGTATTTTATTATTACCGTAACCACAAACGCACCGAATGCCAAACTTAAAGGCGATACTATTTCCACCCACAAATTGCAAAACCGCATAAGATAATAAGTGATTATAATATAAACAAAATAAACCGTAGCTAAAACGGCAGATGCAAAAGGTAAAGAAGAAACACTCATAACAACCGCCGCCGTCAAAAGCACCAGCAAAATTGCTACTGCAAAATTTACATACAACGGCACTTTGTGTATCAAACTTCCGTCAATAATATTGTTAACAAAAGTCGCCTGAACCTCTACCCCCGGATAAACCTTATCGACCGGAACCGTTTTTATATCAAATAAACTTGATGCGGTTGCTCCAAAATATACAATCTTATTCTTGAAATCAAAACTTTTGGTATCACCGGTTTCAACGGCTTTTAAGACCTTATATAGCGGAATATTTTTAAAAGTTCCCGCCGGTCCGTACCAGTTCAATATTACACCCCCGTCAGTGTCGGGGTAAATCTTCACTTCCTCGGACAATACCATTTCGCCCGTTTTAGAGGTCGTAAAATCTTTTTTATCCTTTAACCCCAAATAATCCAACGCAACCTTTAGCCCCAATTGAGGATAATACCTGTCGTGATACTTCAAAAACAGCGGCATCTTTCGTAAAACACCGTCGTCGCCTCTTAAAACATTTATCATTCCTATATTTGAGGTTACTTTAAAAAATTCATCAAGTATCGTTCTGCAATTGTAATATTCCAAATAATCAAAATTTATGTTTGAAGAATTGTTGTTAATATTAACCGCCAAACTCTCGGGCAAAACAGCCGGAATTCTCAAATCTTGCGGCTGATTGTCCAAATTCATTGCGGTATAAACATTGTCATATTTTTTAAATATATTTACAAGCTCGCTATCCGCCTTTGTATCGCTTTTTATGGATTTGACAAACATCAAATCAAAAGCTATACTTCGGGGATTTTGTGATTCGATATATTTTGCGGTTTTAGCGTAAATATCGCGGGGCAGCGGCCATTCGCCGTATTTATCAAGAATATACTCGTAACTTGCATCGTCTATCGCTACGATGACTATATCATCAGACGGCTTATTAACTTTTGAATTTGTCATAACGGTTTGTCTGATATCAAAAGTTCTGTCTTCCATTGAGCGGATAAACGAATCGTATGTTACGTTTCTCAAACTAAAACACACGACAAGTAATATTAAAATCCACGCAGTATATAAAATCTTTTTCAACATAACCGATAAACCTTATTATTTTACATTTTTAGTATAGTTTATCAAAGACATATTGGCAATAATATTTTTCACAACAAATTTTTGCTCAAGGATTTGATTATTAAGTTTCAAAATCTCCGTTGCATAAGACAACTCGTCAGGATGGGTTAAATAACGCAATAAACATTGCTCGTGTATATTCATTCTTGTTCTTTTCCTTTAGGGTGATAACTTTTTTATTATTTCAAATCTTTATCAAAATTAAATCAACCTTTTAAAGAATATGAAAAGAATTTCCTAATACGGTTAGAGTATTTTGCCTTAAAAAAACTAAAAAAAGGAAGAATAAAAATTCTTCCTTTAATATTTATAAATATCTGAAATACAAATAAACAGAGCTCAAAAACAGCGAGATAAATGTTGCTAAAGCACCGTATTTCATAAACCTTAAAAACGAGATTTTAAACCCTTTAGAAGCGGCGGTTTCGCTGACTAAAACATTAGCGGCAGCACCGATTACGGTAAGATTTCCGCCTAAACAAGCGCCCAAAGATAAAGCCCACCAAAGAGCATGTGAATTACCGGTTATTGCATGAGGATTTGCGGGGTTGATAATTTCTTCAATCAAAGGTGCCATTGTTGCGGTGTAGGGAATGTTATCGATAATTCCCGACAAAATTCCCGATGCCCACAGTATAACCATTGTAGCAACATTCAAACTTCCGTGAGTTAAAACAATCAATTCATCCGCAAGATATTTAATCCCGCCGTTAGCCTCAAATCCGCCTATAATTATAAACAACCCCACAAAGAAAAATATCGTGAGCCATTCGACATCGCGGTAAATTTCTTTCGGTTTTTCAAACAATAACAAAAACGATGCGCCGGCAACCGCAAACACGAATGCCGAAATATGCGTAATATCGTGGGTTACAAACCCTGTTATGACAAGTGCCAAGGTTATAATTGAGCGTATCATCAACTTTTTGTCGGTAATGGTTTTTGAATTGTCAAGATTAGCAATATATTTCATTTTCTCGGGGGTAGCCTTCAAACCTTTTCTGAATAAGAAAATTAAAACACACACGACAACCGCAAAAATTAAGGCGACGATAGGAGTAAGCTCGCGTACAAAGTCCATAAAGCTCAATCCGGCGCGGGTTCCGATGATGATATTGGGCGGGTCACCGATTAGAGTAGCTGTTCCGCCGATATTTGAGGCAAGAACCTCGACAATCAAAAACGGAACAGGGTCCATGTCGAACTCTTTTGCAATAACAAAAGTTATGGGCATTAAAAGAACGACGGTGGTGACATTGTCCAAAAATGCCGATGCGATGGCTGTGAAAGCCGCAAGAGCAAACATAAGGGTTTTGGGATGACCTTTTGTGGTTTTTAATAAACCTATAGCCATCCAGTTAAAAACGCCGCTTCGGCTGGAAATATTAACAATAATCATCATGCCGATAAGTAAGAATATAACCTCAAAATCGACATGTTCAAAAACGCTTTTTACATAGACGAGTTTGTCGGCATCCCAATAGCCTTTGAAGGGCAAAAGCCCCAAAAGCATAGTGATTGAAGCGCCGATTAAGGCGACAACGGACTTTTGGATTTTTTCGCTCGCAATGAAAATATATGCAATCAAAAGAATTGCACCTGAAACAATCATCCCGTGGGATTGTATAAAATCTAACATAACTTTTCTCCTCTAAGATAAACTTAAGTATAGCATAAACAAAATCAGAACAAAAAAAATAATACCTAAATGTGAAAAGAACAATTAGATTGAGTATTATTATCTACTAAAACCTTTATTCTTTGTCCTGTTTGGTTTTTTCTGCTATAATATAGAAAATAGGTAAAGTGGAAAAGATGGTATTATTATTCAATCAAAAGTTATTAAAAATAACTGTGGAAAAGTATAATTTCCCAACAGGTGAAAAAAGACAAAAAATAAATGGAATTATTGAGGCATGGCAAAAGGCATTTAAAGACCACGATTTAAGTAAAGCAAAAGAATCCAGTTTACAAGGCAAATTTTTTGCAAAATTTTTCTGTGAAATCCTAGGTTATACAATGCAAGATGACGGCTTTGAAACTTGGACACTAGACCAAGAAGCAAAAACCGAAGTTGATGGCAAAGAAGCAGACGGGAGTTTAGGTTTTTACTCAAAAGCCTCTAAAAAAACAAGGTGTGTTATAGAACTTAAAGATGCTCAATGTAATTTAGATGCCAAACAACAATCAAGAGAAAATAAACAAACTCCAGTCGAACAGGCTTTTCAATATCTTTATAAATTCGCTGATTGTGATTGGGTTATTGTATCTAATTTTAGATATACAAGACTGTATCATAAATCTAAAGGACAAACTGCTTATGAAGAATTTGATATTTTAAATCTTCATGAAGAAAAAGAGTTTAAAAGATTTTATTATTGCTTATGTCGCGACAATCTGATTTGCGAAAACGCTAACTCACCAATGGATTTATTATTAAAACAATCAAGTGAAAATGATATTGATATCACAAAAGAATTTTATAGTGAATTTAAGCAGGTTAGAAAACTTTTATATAATCACATAGTAGAAAATAATTCTAACTATGATAAAAAGTTGTTATTAGAAAAAACCCAAAAACTTTTGGATAGATTTATATTTATTTTCTTTTGTGAAGATACGGCAGGGCTTTTGCCTCATAATACGGTTGAAAATATCTATAATATGGCAAAAAATTCCTTTTCGCTTGAACCTTGCAGAATTTGGGAACAGTTTAGAGGTTTATTTGTTGCAATAGATAAGGGAAACAGTAATGTTAGTCCTCCAATTAATGCCTATAACGGTGGATTATTTGCTTATGATGAAATATTAGATAAACTAATTATTAAAGATGAAGTTTTTGAACATATAAAGAAATTGGCAAGGTATGATTTTGAAAGTGATTTGAATGTTAATATTTTAGGGCATATATTTGAACAATCATTATCAGATTTAGAGCAGATAAAAAATGAGATTGATGGCATTGAGGAAGATAAAAAGAACTCAAAACGCAAAAAAGATGGTATTTTTTATACTCCCGAATATATAACCCATTATATTGCCGAAGAAACAATAGGAAGGTATTTGGAAGAAAACCCAGAAAAACTTGAAACAATAAAAATATTAGACCCTGCTTGTGGTAGCGGAGCTTTTCTAAATCAAGCACATAATTATTTAAAGAAACAATATAAGATAAGAAATGATGAAAAAATTAAAAATGAAAAGAAAAATCAATTAAATATTTTTGAACACACAAATATTGCAGAAACTGAACGTTCTATATTATTAAACAATCTTTTTGGAGTTGATTTAAACAATGAAAGTATAGAAATAACAAAACTTGCATTGTGGTTAAAAACCGCAAACAATAGCTATAAATTACAAAATCTTGAGGACAATATTAAATGCGGCAATTCTCTAATAGATGATGAAACAATAGCAGGAAATAAGGCTTTTAAATGGGAGAATGAGTTTAAAGATATAATGAATAATGGCGGATTTGATGTTATTATTGGCAATCCACCGTATGTTAATGCAAAAAATAGTTTTTTTGATAATAAGGAAAAAAATTATTTTACAGAAAATTACATAACAGCTCAATATCAACTAGACACTTACATTTTGTTTATTGAAAAATCGGTAAAACTACTAAAAGAAGATGGGTATTTAGGTTTTATTATTCCAAATGCAATATTGAATAATCTTTTTATTGATAAAATAAGGAAATTTTTACTTGATAATACCAATATACAAATCATTGCAACTTCTAAAGAAAAAATATTTGAAGATGCGGAAGTGGATGCCATTGTTATAATACTTAAAAAACAAATTAGTGATAGCTATAACATTGAAATAGGAATGTTTGAAAATTCAAATTATCTATTTAAACACCATTGCAATAAAAAAATATTTAAAAACAACAATTCTAGCATTTTTAGTTTAAATATTTCCAATGAAAAACAATTGATTATTAATAAAATTGAAAATAACTCTATAAAAACAGGTGAAATTTTAAGTATTCAAACAGGTATAAAAGAATATCAGGTTGGAAAAGGGAAACCGCCACAATGCAAAGAAGACAAAGATTTACTTAGATTTAATGCAAACTATAAAAAAGACAGTAGCTTTATTCCAGAACTAAGAGGTAAAAATATAAGTCGATATATTTATGAATGGAATAATGAATATGTAAGCTACGGAGAATGGATTGCAGAGCCTAGAAATCCTAAATTTTTTAGCGGACAAAGAATTTTATTAAGGAAAATTCCTAATAAAAATAATCTAGTTGCAACTTCAATAACTGATGAATTTATTATAGACCAGTCTTTATATATTGGATTGTTAAATAATACTAATTTTGAATTAAATTATGTCTTAGGGTGCATTAATTCAAAGATTACTTGTTGGTATTTTAAAAATATAAACAATGAATTTGATACATTATTCCCGCAGATTAAAATAAACCAATTTAAACAGCTTCCAATTCCTAATATTTCATTAAATCAACAACAGAGCATTAAAGAAAAAGTTGGCAAAATAATTTTATTAAATAAAGACTTAAATGAAACAAATAAAAAAGCCATTGAACTTATAAAGCTAGAGTATAAACCTCAAAAAATTACACAAAAACTAGAGGCATTTTATAGTTTGGGTTTAAACCCATTTCTTGATGAATTGCAAAAACAAAGGGTGCAATTAAACTTATCTCAAAAAGAAGATTTAATTTCTTGGTATAAGTCAAAATCCAAACTATTAAATGGCATCAAAGCTCAAATAGAAGACTTAGACAACGAAATAGATAAAGAAATCTATGCACTATATGGTTTAACTGATGATGAAATCAAGATAATAGAGAAAACTTAATATAAATCCGCGATTTACAGTTTATGTCCGACGATAGCATAAATATCGTTGAAGATTACAAATATCATAAATATAATCAGCAGAAGAAAGAAGAACGAGCTTACTTTATTTATCGTATCTTCATCAACAGGTTTGCCTCTGAGCTGCTCAATTACCAAGAACATGAAATGACCGCCGTCTAAAGCCGGTATTGGCAAGAAGTTAACCAGTGCCAAATCCAGAGAAATCATCGCCGTCAACAACAGTCCCGAGAAAAATCCGCTGTTTGCTATTACATCACCGCCGATTTTGGTTATTACAACAATTCCATGCAAATCTTTTATCGGTACTTTACCCGTAAACAACTGCCACAACCCGTAAACCAACATATAAGTCTGCTCCCACAAATAAGACAAACTGCCTTTAATCGCCGACACGAAATTATTCGTCGGAACAAGAACCTGTCGAGCCTCAATTGCTACACCGATTATCCCCTTTTCATTCGGGTAAATCGTTTTTAAATCAATAACTTTCCCATCTCGCAATACCGTAATATCCAAAGGTCTTACGCTATCTGATATGGAATAAGCAATATCATTTAAAGTCGTTTCGCCGTCTGTTGTGTAAACCGTTTTTCCTTTCAAATCGTCTCTTAGTTTAACCTGTTTATCATTTAAACTTGTTCCGGTATCTTTATAAAGTTTATACCCCTTCAAAGCCTCATCGTCAATCTTTATAGGCGGTTCAGAGCTGATTTGGGGCAATTTTACAACGGTATCTTTTTCTATAACAGTATTATCGGTCAATTTCGGGTTAAGTTTTTGCAGCTTTTTCAAATTTTCAAGCACAAAACTTTCATCGACCATTCCGTCAAAACGCTTGCTATTCTGAGCATAAAGAGTAAGCGCATAGTTTGAATTTATATCAGAACCGTTAATTTTAATAACTCTGTCGCCCGATTGCATACCGCTTTGCCAAACGGATTCGGAGGGTTCGGCGGTAATTTTATTGATATAAACCTGATAATCGCCCGAGGGTAATTTACCCCAAACAAAAGCCGTTATAAGAACAAGGAAAAATGCCGTAACAATATTTGCGCAAACTCCCGCCGAAATTACGACCATCCTTTGCCATACGGGTTTATTTATAAATCTTTCTTCAGAATCCAAAGGTAAATCGGAATCTTTTTCATCATCGGGAAAAGACACGTAACCGCCCAATAAAAAAGCATGCACCAAAACCTCGACATCGCCGACTTTTTTACTCCACAAAGTAGGACCTATCGGCAAACCAAAACCGAATTTTGATACTTTGATTTTGAACATTCGGGCAGCCAAAAAATGTCCCGCCTCATGCACAAGAACCAAAAAACTGAGCAGTATAATCATTATAATAATTGACATATTTACCTCTATCTTCAAAAAATTTCAAGGATTATCCGTTATTTGAATTGTTTTAAAAATCTGACATCGTTGTTAAAGAACAATCTTATATCATCGACTGCATATTTAAGCATGGCAAGTCTTTCGACCCCCATACCGAAAGCGAACCCCGAATAAACATCAGGGTCAATTCCCACACCT
The DNA here is from genome assembly GCA_947626645.1 of Candidatus Gastranaerophilales bacterium. Lineage (GTDB taxonomy): Bacteria > Cyanobacteriota > Vampirovibrionia > Gastranaerophilales > Gastranaerophilaceae > Zag111. Next base: position 12,680 of record CANQSZ010000005.1, on the reverse strand, counting down.
TTTAACACATTGGGATCAACCATGCCGGCGCCCAAAATTTCGAGCCAGCCTGTACCCGAACACGTCTTGCAGCCTTTACCTTGGCACATTATACATTGAACATCAACCTCAGCCGACGGCTCCGTGAACGGAAAGAAACTGCTTCTGAATCTTGTCGGACGGCTTTCGCCAAAATATATTCTTATAAATTCGTTCAAAACACCCTTTAAATCCCCGAAAGTTATATTTTTATCCACATACAAACCTTCAATCTGGTGGAAAAAGTTGTTTTTGCGCGAGTTAATATTCTCGTTTCTATAGACCCTTCCGGGGGCGATAATTCTTATCGGAGGGTTTTTGCCTTCCATAGCGTGAATTTGAGCACCCGATGTTTGACTTCTCAACACAACATTTGAACCCGCATTTGTATAAAATGTGTCTTGCATATCGCGTGCGGGATGGTCTTTTGGAACATTCAGCATATCGAAATTGTAATACTCCGTTTCGACTTCCGGAGCTGATTCATCGGGAATAATCGAAAACCCGAGGCTTTGAAAAATTGAACAAATCTCATTCGTAGTCGAAGTTAAAGGATGAACGGTTCCCGTGGGAACGTACTGCCCGGGGAGTGTTACATCTATTTTCTGTTTTTGAAGTTTTTCGTTCAATTCTTTTTCATAAAAAAGCTGAAATTTTTCTTTTATGGAAGTTTCCAACTTTTGCGTTATGTCGTTTGCCAACGAACCGACAACCTTTTTATCTTCATCGGATAAGTCTTTTAATCCTTTTTTTATTTCGTTAAATTCGCCTTTTCTGCTCAGATATTTGAATTTTACATCTTCCAAATCTTTGACCGTTAAGGCTTTTTCAATATCGGCAGCCGCAGCAGCATAAATTTTTTCCAATTGTTCTTTCATTTTTATACCTCTACATATTTAAAATTTCATTATATTTCTTTTCAAACCCGATAGTAGTTTTGCCTCCATGTCCGGGGAAAACTTCGGTATCATCGGGCAACTTAAACAAAATATCTTTCACGCTGTGAATAATTTGGCGCAAATTACCTCCGGGCAAATCGCATCTTCCGACACTTTGATAAAACAAAGTGTCTCCCGAAAATAATTTATTTTCAATAAGATAACACAACCCGCCTTCGGTATGCCCCGCTGTTGCAATAACTTTAATCTTGGAGTTTCCGAACGTAAATTCCTCGCCGTCTTTTGTAAAATGATTAATCGTCTTAACCCCTGACACGCTAAACCCCGTAAACATCTTAATCATTTCGGGGCTTGTCCTGACTTGTGGCAAATCCTCGGTTGAAATATACGCATCGACTCCGAAAACTTCCTTGAATTTGTCAACCCCCAAAATATGATCGAAATGCCCATGGGTTAACAATATATACTTGAGTTTTACACCTGTTTTTTTAATCTCTTTTACAAATTCTTCGCGAGGGTCGGAACAGTCGATTAAGACGGCATCGTTAGTATCTTCGTCAATGATAAGATAATTATTAGCATCAATCGGTCCTTCGACAAAAGTTTTAATAATCATCTTCGTTTATCCTCTCACAAGCTCAAATATTTTTTTACAAGTAGAGAAAAGCTCGAAAGCATCGTCTAACGAAATCATATTAGGTCCGTCGCAAAGTGCCTTATCGGGATTGGGATGAATTTCAAAGAACAAAGCATTAGCCCCGACAGCCATAGCCGCTTTAGCCAAAACCGGAACAAATCTTCTGTCACCGCCCGAACATACACCGTTAGCCCCCGGTAATTGAACACTGTGAGTTGCATCAAACACAACCGGATACCCGAATTCCTGCATAATGGAAATTGCTCTGAAATCAGTAACTAAATTGTTATACCCGAATGTTGTTCCCCTGTCGGTCAACAAAATATTATTATTCCCCGAATCTTCGACTTTTTTTACCAGATTACCCATCTGCTCGGGTGCAAGAAACTGACCTTTTTTTATGTTAACAATTTTTCCTGTTTTAGCGGCAGCAAGAAGCAAATCGGTCTGTCTGCACAAAAAAGCCGGAATTTGTATAATATCTGCGGTTTTAGCGGCAATTTCAGCTTGTTCGGGGGTATGAATATCCGTTACTATCGGGATATTGTATTTATTCTTGACCTTTTGCAGCATCTCAAGACCTTTTTCAATCCCCGGTCCTCTGTAGGATTTCAATGACGAACGGTTTGCTTTATCAAAAGATGATTTAAAAACAAAATTTATCCCTAACTTTTCGGTAATATCTTTTAATCCTTCTGCGGTTTTATCAAGAATTTCCTGACTTTCAATAACACAAGGACCGGCTAAAACAGTCAGCTTGTCAGAGCCAATCTCAAAATCCCTCAGTTTTATTTTTTTTATAATTTCCATATCCGAATTATATTAAAAATAAACTCAAAATACAAGTATTATTCAACAATAACTCTTGCGGGAAAATTACTTTTTAACAAATTATTAGCCGCTTGCTGAGCCTTTTCTCTGGAAGAATAAGACCCGACTTGCAAAGTATAATACCCGCCGAGATTTTTCACAACCGGAGTAACGGAAAGTCCTGCTTCATTGATTATGGATTTGGCAACTTCTGCCTGTTTTTCCGTTGCATAATAACCCACAACAACTTTTGCATTAACACTCGAAACAGGTGCCGATTGCTCAAATTGAGGTTTTGTTACATTTTCGGTTTTTGCGAGTTGATTTTCTTTTGGCTGCTCCGAAACAGAATTGGCATTTGCATTTGCACCGGATTTAGCAGCGTCGGATTCGGAATTATCTTTAGCCAAATCTTCAACGTCATCGCCGACCGTTTTTACTTTATTTTTGGGAAGAACTACTCTTTCATCAAGTTCGGGAGAGAATATTTCTTCATCTTCCTGACTTGTGCCGTTATCTTCCATTTGCAGATTACGCAACCGCTCGTCAACCGCCGAAATCATATCTTCATCGTATTCGGCTGCCGCCTCGTTTTCATTCGATATCGTTACATCTACATTCGGGGATAAGATTTTTGCAAATCCCAAAATTATAAGAACACCTATTATAAATACCGAAATAAAAATGGTTAAATCTTTATTTGCGCCTTTTTTCGGTTTTTTTCCGTATTCTTCATATTTAAACTTACTGTTTTGACTGTATTTATCAATATCTTTAAGCATAAACACCTCTGACTTTTGTGCTTGCCATAATTATATCATCAACTTCAGCACCGTAATTATTCATAACCTCAACGGCAAAGTCTTTTATATCGTCGATATTCAAATCACTTTTAAGCGCGGAAACAGGAATCGGCGCATCATCGGATAAAATATTAACACCCGTATGTATTAAAACCGAGGTCAATGACTTGGTTGCAATGGAAACTGAAAGTTTTTTCCCGTTAACAAACAAATCATCGCCATCCCTTTTTGGCAAAAATCCTCTTTTTTCAAGAGCCTCTTTTATGCAGAATATTAAAAGCCTTTGCCTGTAAACGCCTTCAACAAGATTGACATTAAACTGTTCCGTTATAAAACTGAGCATGTATTTACTGTAAATAGGTTCGTTATTAATAACATCCTCAATATCGACCATCTCATCAAGTTTAACCTCACACTCGCCGCAAAACGCAACAATAGCATCGCCTTGGATTTTAAAATTTTTGTAAATCCAATGAGGTGCAAGCTGAGCTCCGATATATTTTATTTCCTTATCAATAAATAATGTTTTCATCTCTTATCCAAACAGTATTTTCACATAACGGGTATCATTATTATATTCAAGAGCATGTTTTAGTCTGACACAAGATTCGCACACTCCGCAATGATGCTCACCGCCTTGATAACAACTCCTCGTCAACTCCAAAGGAATTTTCCGTTTCAAAGCTAACATGACTATATCATTTTTAACATAATTTATCAAGGGTGCAACAACTTTCGGCTTTTTTAGGGTAGAAAACTTAAACTCCTCATTCACCGCATCGATAAATTCCTTGGAATTATCCGAAAAAGTTTGCCCTTCTTCTTTATTCGCCCCGATAACAATGTAATCATACCCGAAAGAATCGGCAAAACTTGCGGCAATATTCAAAAACAAACCGTTCCGATTGGGAACCCAAACGGATTTAGCACTGTTTTGACCGTCTTTAAGTTCATCGCCGGTCGGAATATCATCGTTTGACACCAGCGAAGTTTTTGTTATTTCTTTGAGCAGGTCAAGTTTTATTACCTTATGAGAAATTTTATAATAGGCGCAAATCTTTTCAGACGCCTCAATTTCCTGTTTAGCCGATTTTTGTCCGTAATCAAAAGTCAAGGCAAGTTCAATATTGAGTTCATCTTTTTTGAGCCCCAGACTAACCAAAGAATCCAAGCCGCCGGATAACAGTATTAAGGATTTACTCATCTTCACCTTCCCCATCGCTTTCGTATTCTTCAATTATTGCAACCGCTTCCATTTTCAGTTTGTCCGAATATTTATCGGAATTTATAACTTCATCCAATATACTTCTGTCAGACATATTGTATAAAGCGATAAGAGCATTTTTCTTGACCTCCTCGTCATAATCGTTTAAACACTCTTTGATAGTTTCAAACGCTTTAGGGTGTTCGCTTTCCATCAGTGCTTCAATGGCATTTATTCTAACCTGTGAGGATTCATCGGATAAAGAGTTCTTCAAAGCCCGAAAAACTCTTTCGTTATTCCCAAATCCCATTTTTATAATGGCTTCAATAGCCCTTTCTTTGAGGAAAGTAAACTTATTCATCAAGCCCTGTTTGGTTTCGAGTATTCCGACAATAGGATCTAATGCTCTTGAATCACCTAAAAGCCCCAAAGCGGAAACTGCGGATTCTCTTAAATATACGGATTTTTCTTCTTCATCTTTAGCCACATCAATCAACGGTGCAACCGCAAATCTGTCGCCGATTCTGCCCAGCGCGTCCGCACATGCCAGACGAACTTTATAGTGTTCGTTTTTATTATTCAGACAATACAACAGAGATGAGACCGCATCGGTATTTTTTAAGTTTGCTATGGCTTTTGTACACATTACTCTCACGCTTATGTATTTTTCTTTTAAGTCTTGGGCTGCGTAGTTAGCGTTTTTTAAAAGTAATATGTCGGTTAATACTTCCAAACTTGAAGCATCTCTGAAGCCATCAACACATTTTATTAAATACATGATTACATCGGGTTCTGTTGCGAAAGACAACATGTAATTGTATATATTAATAAGTTCTTTTTGAGAATACGAATCCTTAATCTTGTCAATGTTGGAAATAACAACATTTGCATCGGTTTTTGAAAACAAACCGCAGCCCTCAGCTATTAACTTTAAATCAAGACTTGTGTTATTTTCCACAAAACAGCCCTCTTTAGTATTAAGATATACTAAAGAATACATTTTTTCAAGGATTTAACAAGTCTTTATGAAGAGACGGCAGTAAAAAAAAATAAATTGTAACAGTTTCTTAACCTATTAGCAAAAAAAAGAATCTTTTGATTTATAATGAATGTACAAGGTAATAAAAACTTAGGGTGTGAAATGAAAATAGACTCAATTAAAAATTATCCGACAGGAATCATGCTCAAGCATAAGCCTAAGTATGGGCTTGAGAGCAGGGGGAAAGGTACAAGTGCGGATTTGTGCGAGAATGAAAGAGTATATGAAGATTTTAACGGCAGCTTTACGGGGAACAACGTAGCTGCCGTTTTAGTTGAGTATCCGCACAAAAACGGAGGCTTTGTAGATTCAATCCTCAAACTTTGCGATAAACATACGGTTATCGCACAAAATTTAGTGGCACTGTTTTTAGCGGCGTTTTTAAGACCGTTGGCAATTATGTCGTTACCCGGGAAAGACAAAGACAAAGGAGATAAAATTTATGCTTCGGCTCACTCGATAGCATCCGGAGTAATCGGATTTATCTTCTCAAGTATTGTTATGTACCCTCTGGGGGTTGCGGCTGATAAAGTCAAAAACACCGTTAAAGAACTTCAAGACGGAATTAAAAAAGTTCAAAAATCAATTGCCGAAGGAGTTAAAAATCCGTACGAAGGATTGGAAAATCTTGTCGGTAAGGCTAAGAAATTCTACGGCGAAGAAGATTTATTAAAACTTAAAGACTCGAAAAAATTCCAAAGGGTAGCCAAAACCCTCGGACTTGAAAACGGACCCAGAATTTTGGGTATGGCACCGGATGTGTTCGTATTTGGCGTAATCAAGGCGATTTTAACAATCAGACTTATTAAGCCTATTTTGAAATACGGTTTCGGAATAGAAAAAAATAACAAAAAATCCGCGCCGCCTGACAGTAACAATAATGAAAAAGTTTTGGCAAGCCAAAAACCGGACTTTACAAAATTTGCGGGAGGGTTGAAATAATGAATATAACATTACAAACAAACAATTTCAACTCAAAGAAGTACAATTATTCCCACACACAAAGGAATAATAAATACACAAACTCGCCGTCATTCGGAAGTATAACACCGCCTGCAAAATCGACATTCCTCGACCCGTTAAAAAAGGTCGGAGAAAATTTCACCGATTTGCTGGCAAAATACTATACGCAAACTTTGTACGGTTCAAAATTAGCCGAATATCTTTCAACTAAAGCGGAATCTTTGAAAAGTGTTGCAGACCACATGCAAGTTATCGGATCTACGATAATTTCCGGAATGTACATGACTCAAACTTTGCGAAACAAAGATTTTGACGAAAAAAGAAAGAAAACGCTCGCGCTTAACCAGTTTTTAACCTTTGCGGTTTCAACTGCCGGCGGGTACTTCATTGACAAACGTATTGAAAATAAATGGGAAAAACTTACCAGAAAATACGCAGTTAACAGAACCGGAGACAAAGACCTGTTAAATAAACTTGCAATATATGAACAAAAATGTATTAATGAGGCACAACAACTTGGTAAAAAATACAACTCCAAAGACCTGTTAATAAACTACTTCAAAGATGCCAAAGAAGTCCATTACGACGAAAACCTCGCAAGAAAAATCAGAGGTATGGGCATCTTAAGAAGTCTTTTGGTATTTGGTACCATTTACAGGTTCATATCACCGGTTGCGGTTACACCGCTTGCAACATGGATTAGTAACAAATTCATAAACAAAGAAGATAACACAGCATCATAATAATTCCGTAACATATAAAAGAGCCGATTTAATAATTAAATCGGCTCTTTTTCCGTTAAAAATTTTATTATAATTTTTGCGGTTTGCAAAAATACGGATTGTTTTGATATTTAGCCCAAGTGACGTAAGCTCTGTTGCCTTTAATCGTTGTCGTACCGCGTGTTACATACTTAACTTTGCCGGTTTTGGGGTCGGTTTGTTCGGCAAATAATTCCAATTCTTCTCTGACAGTCTCTTTAGACCTGTTTTTCATGGCATTGTACAAATCGTCAAGTTGAATGCTTGTGAAGGTGCAATCCAACTTGTAAGACGAATCCGCGGATTTTATAACCTCTTGGTATTTGCAAAATCCGTTTCGCCAGCCGACAATACTTCTTTCGGTCGTAAATGTTTTTCCTTCAAATTGTGACGTTTCCGTTTCGGTATAAGCATCGCAATCTTCAAAATTTTTGACAAATTTTGAAGAAAATTTTGTATATTCAGCCGCAAAAACACACGACAAACCTGCACCTATTGCTATAAGCATTGCAAGCGTTATTGCAAATTGTTTTTTCATTCCTTTTTCACTCCCTTCAAAAGTCTTTACTGACATTATATCAAAAATCTTTAGGAAGGCAAAAATTTTTCAAAAATTCAAATTTTCATCCCGATTATAAAATCTCATCAATTTGTATGATTACATATTTCTAAAAAATGATACCATAACAATATACTCCTTAGAGACTAAGATACACATATCCCTAATCAACAGCTATGCACCTCAGTACATAGCTTTTTTTTGCAAAAAATCAACACTTAGCCCTTATGCGGTGTTCAAAAATCTTCCTGTTATTTGCCGATACAGAAGTTATCAAAAATGTTATTCAAAATATCATCGGTAATAACTTCACCCGTAATTTCATCAAGCGAAAGCAGTGCCGATTTTAAATCAATAAAAATCATATCTTGCAGCTCGAATTTTTGAGCGGCAGACAAGGCTCTGTTTAAAAATTCGTTACATCTGATAAGGCATGCCTGTTGTCGCTTGTTGGTTACAAATTCGGTGTCATCGGGTGAAAATTTAGTAATCATATTCTTAATTTTTTCTTTTAATTCGTCAATCCCGAATTTTGAATAAGCGGACACTTTTATTTCATCGGGAAAATCGGAAAAACGGTTATCACCTTTTGCCAAATCGAATTTGTTTGCCGCAACAATATGGGGTTTGTTTTTTATACTGTCGTAAATTTCTTTATCCTGCGGAGTAAACCCTTCACTGTAATCATAAACAAAAATAACAAAATCAGCATCATTAACGGACTGCATGGAATATTTAATACCGATTTCTTCGACTTTATCAATATTATCATCATCTCTGATACCGGCGGTATCAATAAGTGTCAAAGCTGCGCCTAAATCGAGATTTTCTTTAATAACATCGCGGGTCGTTCCGGCAACATCGGTTACAATAGCTCTTTCAAGGTTCAAAAGTGCATTGAAAATCGAAGATTTACCGACATTGGGGCGACCGACAATTGCCGAGGTAATTCCTTGACGCAGAATATCGGAGGATTTTGCACAGTCTAAAATTTTATTTATTTCCGCAATTGATTTGGTAAATTGCTCAACCAGATATGAATACTCGGGTTCTTGGACATCTTCGGGAAAATCAATTCCCGCAACAATTCGGGAAGATGTTTCAAAAATATCTTTTTTAATCTCTTTTATTTTGGCGGCTAAAACCCCCGACAAATTTTTTGCGGATTGAATAGCAAATTTTGAGGTTTTGGCATGGATTAAATCATCAATCGCCTCGGCTTGAGAAAGGTCAAGTTTTTTATTCAAAAAAGCACGTTTTGTAAATTCGCCTCGTTGTGCGGGTCTTGCACCGGATTTTAATACAACGTCAAGAATATTTTTAACGACATTAACCCCGCCGTGACATTGAATTTCAACAACGTCTTCGCCCGTATAACTGTTGGGACTTTTAAACGGAAGAATGATAACCTCGTCAATTTTCACATCTCCGTCATATATCCACCCGTGGCAAATTCTGCCTGCGGTTAGTTCTTTTTTGCCGGAAATTTTAAGCGCGATTTCAAAACTTTTGCCGCCCGATATGCGAATAACACCGACACCTCCGCATCCTATGGGGGTGGAAATTGCCGCTATCGTTTCAAATTCCTGAGTGATATTCATAAATTGATTATACAATAAAATTTATGAATTGAAATTTTTATACTTGTAACTCAAAATACTATAGCTTGAAACATCGGCGGAAGAAGCGTTTTCATCTCCGTAAAATAAAGACATGTTAGTTGCTTTTTTATAATTTTCTTCGTCGAGTTTTTCCTGCATATTACAAGAATGAGTGTATGCGGTAATTTCCGCACTCGTAACACGACCGTCATGATTTTGGTCAATTTCATCAAAATTTTCCAAAATCTTAGCAACCGTTTCGGAAGAATAAGCACCGGTGGCACTGAGTTGGGATAATTCTTCTCTTGAAACCCCCGCGGTTGATATCATACTTGTCAAACTGTTCATCTCGTCTGCACCCAAAACACCGTCGCCGTCTTTATCAAGTGATGTGAAATTGTTTTGAAGATACGATGCAAACGATTGGTTTAAGGTTAAATAGTTTGTTGTATCGTTTCTTGCGGCGGTAATATTTTTGAATGTAACGCCGTCTTCGGGGTATAAAGATGCCAAATACGCATAAGTGTTGGTTAAACCCGATGAAATGTTTGAAATTATTGATGCACCTGAGCCTCTCATATCATAAATCCTTCTGTTTCTTCGTTCTACCTAATCTTATAATAATGATGTTTATTAAAAAGTCAATCAGCTTAATATTTGTATGGTAAAATATTTATAAGAGGAAAGTATGATAAAAAACAAAGATGAAATAATAAATACATTGACAAACGACGGAGTGATAGCATTTGTAACGGATACGGTCTGGGGGCTGGGGTGTCTTGTACAAAGCGAAAAAGCCGTTAAAAAAATTTACGAAATAAAAAAAAGAGAAGCTCAAAAACCGCTGATTTTGATGTCTGATGAAATATATCATCTTCTGAACTATGTAAAACCGATACCGAAAGTCGGACAGATTTTGATAAAAAAATATTTCCCGGGAGCTTTAACAATAGTAACGGACAAAAACGAAAACACCCCCGATTACATAACTTCATCAATGCCCACAGTCGGAATAAGAGTTCCCGATAACGAAGTATTCAGAGAAATTTGCAAAATAATTCCGACGCATGTGCTTGCAACAACAAGTGCTAACCTTTCCCATCAGCCGTCTGCTAAAACTTATGCTCAAGCTCTTGAAAACATGTCAGGACTTGCCGATTTAATTATTGAAGATTACGGGTACCCCGCAAAAGGTTTAGAATCAACCGTTGCAGGGGTTATGAATAACGAGTTGAGAATCTTCAGACAGGGCGAAATTTTTTTAGATATATAACAAATTTGAAATTTATTTGAGTTTTTTATACAATGTAAAATGAGGATAAAATTATGGAATTTATTTTATATCTTATTTATCTATATGTAATTGTATATACACTGTATTTGTTTGTACTTTCGGTAAGAAATTTGAAAGACAAACCTTTTACGATAGAGAAAAAATATTCAAAATATGACGACAACAGAACAAACTTTGCGGTAATAATATACAGTCATAACCACAAGGAATGTTTGGAAGAACTTGTGGAAGAATTGAAAATGCAGGATTACCCTCTTGCAAATTTCAGAGTGTATGCCGTCTTAGACGATTGCAACGACGGTTCTGAAAAACTTTTTGAACACGATAATTTTATACACGTTTTAAATATTCAAGATGTCGGAACATTAGGGAAAAACAAAGCCGTTTCAATGCTTTTGGACGAACTTAAAAAAGAAACCTCTATTGATGCTTATATTTTTATAGACGGAACGCGCCGAATTTCACCGGACTTTTTAACTTTGGCTAATGTTTCAATGAAGAAAAATGACGCCGTAACCGGTGAACTTAATATAAATCGCGACAGTTTGGATATTGTAGATAGAATTAAAGCGGTTTATAAAAAATATCAGGCGAATTTCTTTAAGCAAAGTCGTTCTCTGATGGGCTTGGCAACAAATGTTGATTCGGGATTGTTTATAATTAAAAAGTCCGTTTTGGATGAAATGGAAGGGATAAATTTTAAAGATTCAAATTCCGAATTGGAATTTAGCCTTCTTTTATCGCAAAAAGGTCATAAGTGCGTTTATAACCCGAACATTCAATCATATATCCTCGGACAGGATTGTCTGTTTAAACAACCGAGAATTACAAAAAGATTTCAGCTTGTAAAAAATAATTTGAAAAATATAAAAGAGTTAAAACCGCTAAAATTTGAATTTATAGAACATTTATTCTCGTTATTGAACCCGAATTGCTGGCTATTAATCAGCGCATACGCTCTTTTGATTTTATATTCGTACCATTGTAAATTCATAGTCAAATGTAATGTTGTGATATTCAGCGCAATAATTTTGATGGCGGTTTTCGGATTGAGTTTGGTGAATGCAAAATTAAACTGGCGCGAAACGATATTGCTGCTTTTATACCCGATATATTCGATTTGTCATATAATAAGAAACTTTCCGCCTGTCAGAAGTTTGTTGAAAAAAATCGGTGCGGGTTCGGATAAAGAAGTTGACAAATTACCGATAGACGTAATCGTGCAAACAAGAAACGGAGAAAGAAGCTGCAAGTTGGAATTTATTTCAACGGAAAGCGGATTGTCCAAAATAAGATTTATATACAAGAATAAAAAATATACCACATCGGCACATTTAAGAATGATTGATGCTCTGCAACAGTTGAAATCGAAAATGAACGATTACAATTTGACGTTAAAAATATGCAGCTGCTGCTCAAAGTTCACATCGAGTATAGACGGTTCGACAAATATGCTCAAAGGCGAATGCCACAACGAATACCCGAGTCCTTTGTTATCAGAACCGCGCCCGACACTTATTTGGAACTCATGTTCGTGCTTTGAACCGGCAAAAATAAACAGCCTTATAGAAGAATTGGCAAAAGAAGTCGAAAGTCAAAAAGAATAATTTTTGAAATACCGGACTTTGCGGGGTAAAATAAAATTATGAAGAAGATACTGAGTTTTATATTAACGATAATTATGCTCACAACAAATTTTGCGTTAGAATTATGCGCGGAGCCGTTGAAAGGCTCGGTAACGGAAAATGAACAGTTACAACAGTTAGAAGACGAATTATTCACCGGAAAAGTCGAATCGCTAAACCGAAAAGACATAATCAATATGACGGTATCACAAGTTTTGGATTCGTCTGTATCAATAGAAGGAGACGAGTTTTTTGCCGAGGTAACGTCGGATGTGTATGGAGATAAGGGAATAATAATTCCTAAAGGAACGGTTGCGCACGGGAAACTGAAAAATACAACCACCCCCGGAAGAATGGGAAAAGAAGCCTCAATGACCCTTTCGTTTGATTATCTTGTAACCCCCGACGGGCGGGAAATACCTATTGAGGGGGAAATGTCAACAAAACTTCACCCGATAGCGGCAGGA
>CANQSZ010000004.1 GCA_947626645.1 Candidatus Gastranaerophilales bacterium | reverse complement strand
CTGAAAGAGGTTACCAAAAAGAAGACGGCATTTTAATTCTCAACAGAATTTTCCCCGATGTTCAAGTCGGACAGGATGTCAAGGATGTTTTGGGTTTTGAAAAAGATACCGTAATTGATGTTGCACCAACCGCAAACAGAGGTGATCAGATGTCTGTTATCGGGATTGCAAGAGAATTAAGCTCACTTTTTAATACCCCTTTAAAGATTAACCGCATTGAATCCACAAACGATTTGTCAACAGACAAATTCAAAGTCGAAATTAAAGACAAAGATGTTTGCAAATACTATTCTTTGGGCTTGTTAAAAAACGTAAAAATAAAACCCTCACCCGATTGGATGCAAAAAAGACTTATTTCATCAGGTGTTCGGGCAATAAACAACGTGGTCGATATAACAAATTACGTAATGTTGGAATACGGATGTCCTTTGCACGCATTTGATTATAACAAGTTAAACGGTTATTTGTGCGTAAGACGCGCAGAAGAAGGCGAAAAACTTGTAACACTTGACGGGGTAGAAAGAACGCTTACAACCGATTCCGTTTTAATTGCAACGGAAAAAGAGGGAGTATGCCTTGCCGGAGTTTTCGGCGGTATGAACTCGGAAATTGATGATAACACAACAGCAATCGCACTTGAAGCGGCATATTTTACACCGGTTACAAACAGAAAATCGTCAAGAAGCGTCGGCTATCGCTCGGAAGCAAGTGCAAGATTTGAAAGAGGAATTGACATTGAAGCCGTAAAACCGGCTTTAATGCGTGCTATGCAGCTTTTGGTCGAATATGCGGATGCTGAGGTTATCGGGGTTGTTGAAGACGGTGAAAATAAGCTCGAACCCTTAACCATCACTTTAAGATACCCGCAGGTTAAAAGGATTCTCGGTTGTGAAATATCTTCCGAAAAATGTATCACAATTCTTGAAAATCTCGGGTTTACAAAGCTCGGTGGAAACGATACCGCAGCTAAATTTGAAGTCCCGTCTTTCAGGGCTTACGATGTAACAAGAGAAATTGATTTGATTGAAGAAATTGCAAGGATTAACGGATATGACAAAATTGCTCCGACTCTTCCTTCTAAATCTCAAACACCCGATATTTCGCTTGAAGAAAAAGTAGTGAAAAAAGTTCACCGAATTATGCGCTCATCAGGTTTAAACGAAATTCAAACAAGTTCATTAATCGGAAAATCTTTGCTTGATAAATTTAAAATATTATACGACGATGAAAAAGCCGTTAAGGTTGAAAACGCAGCCAGTGAAGAATATTCCATGCTGCGCCAAACTCTTGCCGGCAGTATTCTGAATTGTATGAAATACAATTTCGATAACGGTCAAAAGACTTTTTGGGCTTATGAAATCGGCAAAACCTACCTCAAAGTTGCAGATTCCGACGAAAAACACACCGGAGTAAAAGAAACTAAAGTGCTTGAAGGTATTTTGACAGGCGAAGTTCAAAACTCAAAATGGCAGATTAAGACACAGTCCGATTTTTATACCGTTAAAGGTATTGTGGAAAATCTGTTTGAAGAATTAGACGTATCAAGAAGGATAAAAATTGTACCGTTAGAACAAACCGAATTGGCAAAAACGCACAAAATTTTACATCCTTACAGAACGGCAGTGGTAATGCTTTTAGGCAAACAACCTCAACCCGTCGGATATTTCGGACAACTTCATCCGACTTTGGTTGATAAATTGAAACTGAATCAAGATGCATTTTTATTCAAAGTCGATTTAAGCGAACTGATTTCGGCGGTAAAAGAAACCGTACCGAGATTTAAACATCTGCCGCAGTATCCTGAAGTCAGACGTGATATCGCGTTTATTATAAACGATAATGTTTCGTTTGATGATATTCAAAAAGTAATCAAAAGCTCGGTAAAACAAAATATTTTCAAAGGCTCGGAAATATTTGACGTTTACCAAGGCGAGCATGTTGATGAAGGATTTAAAAGCGTTGCTTTCAGAATAAAGATGCAAGACGAAAATGCAACTTTGACCGACGGAATTATAGAACAACAAATGACTTCCGTCAGAGAAAAATTGCAAAAAACTTATGCACAAATTACATTCAGGGAGTAAATAAAAATATGAAAAAAATACTGTTAATTATCGGGTTTATACTGACAATGGTTTTGTATATGGGATTGAATAATCAAGCGTATTCAAAAGATATAATCCCGACACACCCGAATATTTCAACAACCGTAAGAACCGTCGGATTATATCAGGTGGGAGACGATATAACGATATACAAAGAACCCTCACAGGATTCATTCATATTATATCGCGTAAGGTGGAACGGCGATGAATTTTTCCCCGAAAGTATCGGTATGCAAAACTTCTTTTTGTTATTTTTACCCAAAAAGCAGCTTGCGTTGGTTAATGTCGTTGATGTTACAGACGATTGGGTTGAAATAGTTTATAACAATTCAACAGGAGAAACAGGCTGGATAAAAAAAGATGACCCGTACAAATTTATGACTTGGATTAATTTTTATAACTCGTACGGGAAAAAATACGGACTGAAAATTCTAAAAGCAGCCCCCGAAAGTTGTAAAGACATAAAAGCCTCACCCGAAGATTTGGCAAAAACAATTTCGACAATAAATGTTCCGCAAAAAATTAACTTAAACGTTATTCGCGGAAACTGGGCACTGGTAAGCGTAATGGACTTGGACAAAACACCCAAAACAGGCTACATCAGATGGAGATCTGATGATGGAGTAAGATATTTCTTTCCGGATGTAAAATAAATCAAAAATTTAAAAAACACTAAAACGGTTTTGTTTGGTTTAATTTAAGTCTTAATTCTCTAAATCTTGAAATATCTTCCTGAGTTTTGCCGGAATCTTTAAACACAGCCTGAGTGGTCGGATGAACCATTAAGACATAATCCATGTGGATTTCAAGAAAATTGTATCTTCTCGGGGATTGATTACCGACACGCGGATAAATCTCGGCATTTGTAACCGCAAGAAATCTTCTTTCTTTATCGTTCAAAAGGTCTGTCAGTTCTCTGTTTGTGTTTGTGTATTTTGAAACATGAACCACACCTTTAATGTCGTGGTCAGCGGTTAAAATAGTAACCTCTATAGGTACCGTATCACTGTGTTTTGCCATTTTCCTCTTTCCTTATCTAATGAAAAGTATATTACATTTTCCCAAAATTGTCTATATGTTAAATTTTATCAATTCTTTTTCTAAATCTGCCGCCGTAAACTTCGTGAACATCGACCACCGAAACAAACGCTTTGGGGTCAATTTCTCTTGTTATATCAAGCATTTTCGGCAATTCCAAACGTGATATTACACAGTAAATTATATCTTTTTCCTGACCCGTATATCCGCCTATTCCTTGAAGATAAGTTATACTTATATCAAGTTTTTCAATTAAAGCCTGTCCGATTATCCCCGCCTCATCGCTTATAATTCTGACGGATTTTGAACTGTTCAAACCTTCCATAACGGCATCAATTACCCGAGAAGCAATAAAGTATGTCAAAATTGAATACATCGCGCTTTCCCAGCTGAATACTTTTCCGGCAGCAAGATATATAAACAAATTTATACACATTATAAATTCCCCGACCGAAAACCCGAATTTTTTGGATATCAAAAGCGACAAAATTTCCGTTCCGTCAAGCGAGGCCTCGTTTTTAAGAATAAGTCCGACACCGATTCCCAGTGTTATGCCTCCAAACACCGTTGCCAAAAGCAAATCTCCGGTTACTTTGTAATGTTGAAAAAAGTTCAACGACAACGCCAAAATTAAGTTTGCATAAGCTGTCTGGAATACAAATCTTCCACCCATTTTTTTGAATGCCAAAATTATAAACGGAGTATTTAAAACAATAATTAATAATCCCAAATTCCAAGTGGTTATGTGGCTTATAATCATTGAAATACCGATTATTCCGCCGTCAATAATGTCATTGGGAACCAAAAACGTTTCGAGTGCAAATCCGGTTATTATAGCACCGACCGTCAAAAACAGTAAGTTTTTGATGAATTTAAAAAATTTGTATCGTTTTGACTGCAAATAATCGGTGTTTTGTTCCATTTTATTTCTCGTTATTTTTATAAGTAATGAATTTTTCCAAATTAAAAATAGGTTTCTTTTCTTCCTGTTCGATAAACTTATAACCCAAAATACTTTCCAAATCGGCTTTTAAAGAAGGAATATCGTCGTATTTTTTCAAAGAACCGTCAAGGGTAATTGAAACATCGCCTGTTTCTTCGGAAACGACAAGGCAAGCGGCGTTACTGGATTCGGTCATACCGATAGCCGCTCTGTGGCGTGTTCCGTATTTCCAGCTCAATTTCGGATCATCTGTTAGGGGAAGCAAAACTCCCGCCGAAATTATTTTAGATCCGTTTATAACAACCGCACCATCGTGCAAAGGGGTGTTCTCATGGAATATTGTCAACAACAATTCCGTTGATACATCTGCGTTTAAGATTGTTCCCACATCGTGATAGGTGTTGCTCAAATCCTTTTGGAATACTATCAAAGCTCCCGTATGGGTTTTCGATAAGTATTTTATCGCCTCGATTATTTCTTTTATAACATCGATTGATTTATTTTCATTTTTCTTTTTATCGTTTTCAAAAAGGCGCTTAAAAAATTCCATCTGCCCCAAATATCCGAGAAATCTTCTCAATTCGGGCTGGAAAATGACGATTAAACTCAGTGCAACCAGCATTACAATCGAGCGGATAAACACGCCCAATATTGTTAAATCCACGGCAATCAAAATTTCACTGAATATCCAAATAAACACAAGTACAATCGCACCTTTGACAAATTTTTCCGAATGAGTGTTGCGGATAAATTTTTGATAAAAAATCATCAAAGTTGCGGCTATAATGAGCACTTCAAAAATATTCTTCCACCCGAAAGTATCTTTGATGTACAGATGCCAATTGCCTATGAAGTTTTGAATAAATAATAAAATTTTCTCTACCATTACTTTAACCTATCAGGAATTATATCGTGCGAAACCAAATCATCTAAACTTTCCCGCCTTACAATTAAATCCGAACGGGAATTATTAACAAGAACCATTGCGGGTTTTGGAACTCTGTTATAGTTTGAAGCCATAGAGTAATTATAAGCGCCTGTATTATAAACACATAAAATATCGCCTTGCTCAAGCTCGGGAAGCTCCAATTCTTTAATCAAGACATCGCCCGATTCACAAAATCTTCCCGCAATCGTAACTTTTTCTTTTATATTCGTTTCTTTTTTGTTGGCAATTTGTGCAAAATATTCAGCCTGATACATGGATGGACGGGGGTTATCAGCCATTCCGCCATCAACTGAAACGTATTTTTTGCCATGCGGAACTTGTTTTGTACTTCCTATCGTATATAAAGTTACCCCTGCCGGAGATATTATACTTCTCCCGGGTTCTAAAAACAAAATCGGCGGTTCAATATCATATTTCTTTATCATCTCGTCGAGTTTAGTGATTATAACCTGAGCAGCATCATACACCGATGCGGGACAATCCGTATCAACATATTTTACTCCCAATCCTCCGCCGATATTTATTTCATCAAGTTTTATTCCGAATTTCTCATCAAGCCTTACTATTTCTTTTACAAGAATTTCTATCTCGTCAGAAAATATACTCGTTTCAAAAATCTGTGACCCGACATGTGCGTGTAATCCGTGCAGTTTTATGTTCTTATATTCATTCAAAATTAAATCAACGGCTTCATCAATTTGTGTTAAATCAAACCCGAATTTTGAATCCAAATGACCGGTTTGGATATACTCATGCGTATGACATTCAATCCCCGGGGTAATTCTCAAAAGAACATCGACAATTTTATCCTTACTTTGTGCAATTACGTTTAATAAAGCCAGTTCAAAAAAGTTATCAACGGAAATTCTTCCGACACCCAAATCAATCGCCATATCCAGCTCGTCAAAAGATTTGTTATTTCCGTTAAACAAGACCTTTGACATATCAACACCGGTTTTGTAAACGGTATAAATTTCGCCGGATGATACGGTGTCAAACCCGAAACCCTCATCATCAAGAATTTTTGTTACGGCACAATTGGAAAGTGCTTTTGATGCGTACATCATCTTTGTTTTGGGATATTTTTCAAACGCATGTTTATAATCTTTGCAAATACTGCGCAAAGTATTTTCATCAATGACATACAAAGGAGTTGAATACTTTTGTGCCAAATCAACCAAATCACAACCGCCTATTTCCAAATTCCCGAAAGAATTGGTTTTACAGGTCAAGGGTTTTTGGGATTGATTTGTGCTTTGTGTCATTTTTGTCCTTAAAAATTTTGTACCATTATTATAATATCATGTTAAATCTAAAAAAACATACTACTTTTCTTGTATTTAATAAGAAAAATACTTATCGAAATCTACATCATCAAAACTGCACAGAAGAAGGAAAATTTCATCGTCTTCATCCATTCTCTGGAAGTTGTATTCGTTAAACTTCCAATATTTGGGATTAATACCTTTAACGCGGACAATATCTTTTTCTTTGAGAATATTTAATTTCTTTTTAACTGTTTCAAGCGGAAGATTAACGAGTTTGGCAAGTTCAACGGCGGTAATACCGTCTTTTGATGCACATTTTTCAGGGGTTAGAAACATCAATTCCAAACCTACCGATTTTAATTCTTTGTCTTCATCGTCAGTTGAGTAATAATTGTCCATAAGAAAATGATAATAGAAACATAAAACAGATTTATCCTATATTTATAGGACATTTGTTCAAAAAATTTATTAAAAAAACGACTAAACTTTGGCGGGTTTGCGAATTGAACCGGACTGTTCAACATAATCATTAAGCTGCGAAAGAGCCTCGTTATAAGAATTAATAGTGCCGTTACCGCCCAAACAACCCCCGGGACATGCCATAACTTCAATCAAATTGCCGAGTTCACATTTTCCTTCTCTTGCAAATTTTTTCAAATCTCTTATTGACTGCTTTTCTAATCCGTTAACGGTATGAACTTTTGCCTTCTCATCACCCTCCAACAAAGAATTAACCGCCTCGGCAACACCGCCTGATACGGGGAAATTTCTTGCCTGAGCCGACGCTTCGGCATTAAATTCACTTTCCGAACAATCTGAAACCTGAATATTCATTGCAATAAACCAAGCACCCAATTCTTCGTAATTGAGCACATAATCGATGTTCGGATTGTTATGTGCCTCAGTCCTTTTGGCAACGCAAGGGCTGAAAAATACTGTTTTAACCTCGGGGTATTCCTTTTTGGCTATTTCTGCCGTATAGTAAGCGGGAGTTTTTGTCTCCGAGCGGAACTGTTTTAATTCCGGCAGATGTTTTTCAACCAGTTCATTATACCCCGCACAACATGAAGTCGTCATAAAATTTTGCCCCTCGAACATTTTTTCTTTAAATTCCGCCGCTTCGTTTTTAATAGTGATATCCGCCCCTTGAGCAACTTCTAAAACATCGTAAAATCCCAACGACATTATTGCATGTTTTAGCTGCTTGGGGGTACATGGAAGCTGACCGAATAACGACGGAGCAACAAGTGCTACAACCTTTTTGCCGTTTTTAATTTCTTTGAGAATATCAATAATCTGACTTTTTTCATGAACTGCCCCGAAAGGACAAGCATTTACACACTTTCCGCAAGAAATACACTTGTCAAAATCAATATGAGCCAATCCGTCTTCACCTTTTGCAATAGCATTAACCGGACAAATTTTTTCGCAGGGAACAATAATTCTTGCAATCGCCTGATAAGGGCATACCTGAACGCACATACCGCAATTTCTGCATTTGTCCGAATCAATATGCGACTTTCCGTTTTCAACTTTTATTGCCCCGAATTTACACGCTGATTCACATGGTCTTGCAACACAACCTTGGCAAAGGTCTGTAACATAAATTCTTGACGGTACACACCCTTGGCATGCCGTTTGCAATACTGTCAACGGGTTTTCTTCGGGTTGATTACGCTTTTGCGCTTTTTGGGCAAGCTCGGATAATAATTCGCTATCATCGGCTTTTTCTATTGACAGACCCAAACCCGCTATCGTTCTGTCTCTTAAAATTGCACGCTCTTTATGTATGCAGCACCTGTACGGCACTTCACTGCCTTTAGGACGCATTTCGTATGGAATTTTTCTTACTTCCTCTGCATAATCATCGCCCATATATGCTTTTATTAATCTGACTATAATTTCCCGTTTTAAGTGAGATGTTACCTTTGGGGTGTCTATAGACATATTTTCAATTCCTTTTCTTTATTATTTTTTTGCAGCCAGTTTTGAATCAACGGCAGACAACACTTTTTCCACGGTTGCTTCTTTAATTATATCGTTGTTTACCTTTACATAAGGTGCTTTGGAAAATTCCCAATCCGTAGAACACAAACCCAAGCAAGGTACTCCCGAAACTTCCACTCTGTCGCCGTATTTTTTAGGAATAATCTTTATCAACTCCTGTAAGTTTGCAGAACCCATAACGAAACACGTTGTCCCTAAACAAACTTTTACACTTATTTTTTCCATTTTTTACCTTCCTAAATACCGATAAAATATTTTCCCTTGACTGTATTCTAACAGTTTTACATTTGTGTTGTCAATATAAATGTTGTTTTATCACATATTTTATCTTGCATGGTCTTATATAAAATGTTATACTACAAAATATTGAAAAGGAAAAATTATGAAAATCGGGATTGTCGGACTGGGATTGATTGGCGGATCAATTTTTAAAGATTTAAAAAAACTGAATTACAACGTGGTTGCAATATCGCAATCTCAGTCGGGTGAAAATATTTATAAAGATTACAACATCTTAAAAGACTGCGATGCGGTTTTTGTCTGTACTCCAATGAACAAAACTCTCGCTGTCCTTGATAAACTTGAAAATATACTTTCCAAAGACACACTCGTAACAGATGTTTGCTCTTTGAAAAGTTTTGTATGCGCTAAAAAACGCCCCTACAAATTTGTTCCCTCACACCCGATGGCAGGAACGGAGCATAAAGGGTTTGAAAATTCTTTAGAAGGACTTTTTAAAGGCGCAAAATGGGTCATCACACCGATTTTTGGAGAAGATGAAAGGCTTGTTGAAATCATAGAAAAGCTCGGCGCAAAAGTTATCATAACAACCCCCGAAAAACACGATGAAGCAGCCGCTTTAATTTCTCACATGCCGATGCTCATTTCTCAGGCAATTTTTAAAACCGCTATGGATAACAAACTCGCACTTGAGATGGCATCGTCGGGATTTCGCGATATGACAAGACTTGCTCTGTCAAACGAGGAAATGGCAAATGATATGATTGAGATGAATGCCGATAATATTCAAATGAGTATTCTCAAACTCTACAAATCAATCGGCGATTTAACCAACTCCGATTATCCCGAACAGATAAAAGAAATTAAATTAAATCGCCAATCGATGTTTTTATGATTTAGGAATTTGTCTGCCGTTAAGAATTTAATTTTGCCAATTGTTCTTCAATTTTTTGCAATTTTTGGATATGAGGTTTTGCCCATCTTTCCATACCGGGTTTGGAGTATTTTGCAATAAGTCCTTCAAGTTTGGTTTTTTCTTCAAGCAGTTTTGAAACATCAACACCAGCTGCCTGAATCGGTTTAACAACTTGCGGTGCAACTTCTTTGACCAATTGACCGTCAACCACTTTCAACCCGTTATGTTCGATAACGTCAGCCATTTTTTCTGCTGCCGGCTTGTTGTGAAGTCGCATATAAGCACTTTCGGTTGCCGTTGCCTCTTTGCCCAATGATTTACGATATTGTGCCAAATCTTTTGCCGTAAATTTTTCTGCTTGTGCTTGCTCCAACATTTTTTGAATAATTTGTTTTTCATTACGTCTTACTTTGCGGATAGCCTTTTTACCGCCGGCATCTTTCATTTTTAATTTTCGACCCGAAGGTAAATTAACATGCTCACCTATAATATGTCTTTGCGGTTTTACTTTTACTTTTTGGGGTTTCAATGCTTTTTGTGCGACTTTAACTTCTTCGGCTGCGGGTAAAAGCAAAGGTTTAACTCCTGTTGCGGCATTTTTGGAACCTTTAAAAAGATTTCCCAATCGGGTTAACAAACCTTTGCCTTTGCCTCTTGTCAGCAAAAATACTGCACCGGCTGCAAGACCCGTACCGATAAGAAGCCCTTTAGAGCCGCCTTTTTGTTCTTCCGGTTGTTCTTCAGGCAATTGTGCGGCAGCTGCCGCTCCGCCGCTGAATCCTACCTGCCCGACATAAGGGACTGATGTGCGCACGTTATATAACGGCAATTGCGAATAATACCCGTAATTTCCTACACTATTGATTGACATACCAAATTCCTTTCTTTACAACTTTCATAACCTTACAAGTTTATAAAAAATTTTTTAATGGAAAAATTGCCCCGATACATGACCTCCCATGATACTAAATAATAGAATACGAGCGGATTTACACCGTTTTTTAATACGTATTTACAATTCTTTACAATGCTTTTTTAGGCAATTGCCGATAAAATTAACGATTGGCTAAAACGTAAATTATCGTTAATAAATTTGGACTATCATATACTTTTATGCTATACTATAACTATATTTGAACAGGCTGAGGAGATGTATATGTCAGATAATACACAAGATTTAATCAATGATAAAGGATTAGAAACACTAAACGAAATAGAAAATAAACAAATAGAAGAACAATTTGAACAGATAGAAACGCACGCATCAGAAAATTATGATGCCAGCAATATCAGAGTATTAGAAGGATTAGAAGCCGTAAGAATAAGACCGGGTATGTATATCGGATCAACTTCTCAAAGAGGTTTGCACCACTGCATATATGAAATTGTAGATAACTCAATAGACGAATCGCTTGCGGGATATTGTACGGATATATACGTAACAATCCACAAAGACAACAGCGTAACGGTAGAAGATAACGGGCGCGGAATACCTGTTGACATAAAACCCGACAGCGGAAAATCGGCATTGGAAATTGTACATACTGTATTACATGCCGGCGGGAAATTCGGAGACGGAGGCTACAAGGTTTCCGGAGGATTGCACGGTGTCGGTGCTTCGGTTGTTAACGCTTTATCCGAAAAATACATTGTAGAAGTTTCACGCCAAGGTCATGTTTGGCGTCAGGAATATATGAGAGGTGAGCCGATGGCTCCTGTTGAAAAAGGTGAAGCTACCGACAAAACAGGTACAAAAACCACCTTCTGGCCTGACCCTGAAATATTCACCGAAACTACCGAAATCGATTGCGAAGTTATCGCTAACCGCTTAAGAGAAATGGCGTTTTTAAACAAAGGTTTGAAAATAATATTCAACCGCCACGACAGCGAAGAAACGGAAATCTTCCACTATGAAGGCGGTATCGGAAGTTATGTTGAATTTTTGAACAAAAACAAAACCGTCTTGCACGAAAAACCGATATACATTGACAAAGTTGTCGGCGATATGCAGGTGGAAGTTGCCATGCAATACACAGATTCATACACAGAAAGTATTTTATCTTTTGCAAACAACATTAACACCCACTTTGGCGGAACGCATTTAACAGGGTTCAGAAACTCAATCACGCGCGTACTTAACGATTACGCAAGAAAAAATAATATCCTTAAAGATTCGGAGCAAAACCTCTCCGGAGAAGATGTTCGTGAAGGCTTGACGGCAATTGTTTCCGTTAAACTTCCAAATCCGGAATTTGAAGGACAGACAAAAGAAAAACTCGGCTCGCAAGAGGCTATGGGCGCAGTACAAGATGCCGTCAGAGATAAACTTCAAGAATGGCTTGAATTTAATCCTAAACTTGCAAAAGTAATCTTGGATAAAACACTCCAAGCACAACGCGCAAGAGAAGCAGCAAGAAAAGCAAGAGAATTGACAAGAAGAAAAACCGTTCTTGAAAATTCAACACTTCCGGGGAAACTTGCAGACTGTTCAAACAGAGAACCCGAAAAATGCGAAATCTTTATCGTAGAGGGTGATTCTGCGGGCGGTTCGGCTAAACAAGGCAGAAACAGAATGTTCCAAGCTATTCTGCCGTTGAGAGGTAAAATCTTGAACGTCGAAAAAGCCAGACTCGACAGAATTTACGGAAATAACGAAATTCAATCAATGGTTCAGGCTTTCGGAATTAAAATCAGCAGAAACCCCGAAGAAGTCGAGATTGACAAATTAAGATATCACAAAATTATCATCATGACCGATGCCGACGTCGATGGGGCACACATCAGAACACTGATGCTGACATTCTTCTTCCGTTATGCAAGACCTTTAATTGAAAACGGTTACGTCTATATCGCGCAACCGCCGTTATTCAAGGTTACGCAAGGCAAAAATTCGGAATACCTCTTTAACGAACACGTTTTGGACAAAATGTTGAAAGAACGCGGGATTAAGAATTTGAGCCTGTCGGATAAGGATAAGAAAAATGTTAAAACCGGCGATGAGTTGCTCGAACTTATCAAGAATATGACCGAGTTTTACCGCTCATATAACAACCCGATTTTGAACCTGTATCCGGCAGTATTTTTGAGAGGTCTTGTCCGCTCGGAAATTAAATTGGAAGATTTCGATAACCAATCAAGAATGAACGAAATTTGCGATTATCTGAATCATTACTTAATCGACCACGCTAAAAACTACAATATTCAAGAGGCTGAAAATTATAAAACGGAAGTTAAGTATAACGCGGAAAGTGCTAAATATTCATTCATTCTTCATCTGAACGAAGAAGAACACGTAACTCTTAACCAAAATATTATCAAGAGTTCGGAATACAAAAAACTGAAAACGTCATACCCCCTGATACGTGATTTCTTAATCGAAGAATCAAACGGATTGTTGTTGGAAACCGATACCGAAAAACACGAGATAACATCGTTTGAAAAATTACAAAAACTTATAGACGACAGAGGACAAAAAGGACTTCAAATCCAAAGATTTAAAGGTCTTGGTGAAATGATGCCGCAACAGTTGTGGGAAACAACAATGGACCCCGCAACCAGAACACTGTTAAAGGTTAATGTTGAAGATGCAATGTTGTGCGACCAATTATTTGACGTTTTGATGGGCGATAAAGTCGAACCACGTCGTGATTTTATCGAAACTAACGCCGTCTATGCAACAAATATTGATACATAAAATACAAAATCAAACGTAAACGCAAATAAAACGGACAAAAATTTTAAAATTTTTGTCCGTTCCCTTTTTTTAAATTAATAAATTAGATTATTCTTCCATTGCCTTAATATCTTCTTTTTCTTCTTCATCGTTATCGGCAATTCTGTCAGTACGAATTGATGCTTTGTCAGAAGAAATGTTTTTGTCTTTAAACTTGGTGATTTGTCTTGCAAGTTTGTCAGCCAAAAGGTCAATACTTGCATACATAGATTCGGCAGCCTCCTCACAACGAATTGTGCCGGTACTCATCTTACAGGTAACTTCCGCAATATGTTTACCCTCTGCGGAAGGATTTTTTATAACGGATAAGACAACATCTATACCTTGAATTTGGTCATAACGAGTTGCAACCTTTCCGATTTTTTCCTTAACATAAGCCTTTATCGCATCCGTAATTTCGATGTTTCTTCCGTTTACATAAATGTGCATTTAATAACCTCCAATTCTATACTGCTCACACAGTATAACACAGACATAATAATTTTTAAAGGGTAAAAATACTGTTATTCGTCTGCTAAAAATTGAGGCAATTCAACATCGGGAGTACCGATAACTCTGACCAGTTCCAAAACCGATGCCTTCATTTGACATTTTTGTGATGAACCGCTGAAAAAGTCTTTGTAAAAACAACCTTCACAGTTGCATCCTCTTTTATAACATTCCAGTGCAGTTGTAGTCCATCTTCTTACTGCGACTGCTCTTCCCATATCCCTGCTTCTAAACAATTTATATAATCTCCACTTGTCTGTTTTACAAAATCGATATCCTAAATATATCGATTATCTCCCCTCAAGCCGTAATATCAATGTTTTTGCGACTTCATATATTTATTATAGAAAATAAGATTTTTTTTTCAAGGTGAAAACATGAAGTTATTAAGTTTTGTAACAATAGCCTTAATTCAAGTAATATCAAGGTTTTACACCGCTTCCACCATGGGAAAACCATGTCCTGACATGGTCTTTAGAATTTTGACCCATGTAAAACCATGATATGACATGCTTTTACATGATTTTAAAAAGTATTAAGTTTTGTAAAATTATGTGATTTTTTCAAAAATTTATAAAAAAACGGTCAAAAAAAGGACTGATTTATAAAAAATCAATCCTTTTTTTTGGCATGGTTCAAAACTGTTTATTCTTCTGAGTCTTCGTCTTTTTTAATTTTATCGACGACCATTTTTGCCATTTCTTTAGCGATAACTTTTTGGGTATCTGCGGGGCAATTTTGGAGCATGTTCATCGCGGTTCTGAGGGTGGTATCAATATCATACCATCTTCCGCGACGATTGTCGTCTAAGCCTGAACCGACGGCATTTATAATATCATCGACTGCTTCAAATTTTTCATCTTCGATATTATGCTCAATAATAATTTTGATAAGGTTGAGCGCAACTCGAATTTGGGTTTGGTCGTCTGTTTCTTCAAGTGTACGTATGGCTTCCGATAAAACCGGATCTTTGTCATACCAGCGTCTGTGTTGTTGTGAATATTCTTCTTTCATCTTCTCATCTCCTTTTTCAGCCTTGTTTAAATGTTACTCCTTTTGTACCTTTAGGATATTGCCAACCTAACGATTTTCTTTCGCATGCTATTCGGCATGCTCCGCATTCCAAGCAGTTTTCATAATTAACTATTATAACACATTTTTCTTCATCCCACTCATAAACTTTTGCGGGACAAATGTATGTGCAATTTTTACTTTTGCACAATCTGCACTGTTCTTTATCGGGTGTCAGGTGGGATTGCGTGTCGGGAGTATATTTCAAGGTGTATAATTTTTTATCGATATTCATATCAATATACTCCACAACAACCTGATTAAAGCACAGATGTCTTTTAACAATTCCGTAATTTTCCTATCCGTAAACAAACTTTTTATAAACTTCCAATAACCTTCTTTTTTAGGCACGCAGTCAACCGATGTAAACATATCAAAGAATCCGTTAATTTTTTGTAAATAATATGACAAGAATGCTTTTTGTCTTTGGTGGAAAATATCCATAAGATTCCTGTATGTGTACATATCTTTCAAAACGAAGGATTTTTTAAGACATTTTTCATAGTCGCAAAGGGTGCGTTTTGAAAAATCATTTTTGTTAAGAGCTTTGACGGCGGTTTCGGCGGCAATTTTACCGCTAATCATCGCAAGATTAGTACCTTCCCAATGAAGGTTATTAACGAGCATGCCGGCATCACCCACTATCATAACTCCGTTATCGCAGAGTTTGGGGATTTTTTTATACCCGCCCTCGGGGATTAGATGAGCGGAATATTCTTTTAATTCGGCTCCTTCTATAAGCGGTGCGATTTTTGGGTGCTGCTTTAACTGCTCAAGCACTTCAAACGGGCGGTAATTGTTTTCTACAAGGTCGTTTAAGGTTATTCCGAGACCTATTGTTACGGAATCGGTATTTGTATAAATAAACCCTAACCCGAGCATACCGAGCATTGCCCCGCCAAAAATTTCCCCTATTGCACCTTCGCCGTCTTTTAAATTAAACCTTTGGTTTATTGTATCTTTGTCCAATTTTAAAACTTCTTTAACGGACAGTGCAACGTCTTTGGCTTCAAACTCCGTTCTGAAGCCTATTTATTTTGCCAACAGTGAATTAACACCGTCAGCTAAGACCACGATGTCGGAATAATATTCTTCAAGCTCTGTTTTAACGCCTATAACTCTGTTATTTTCTTTTAAAAGTTCGCGCACAACGGTTTGTTCAACAAGTACGACCCCCTCTTTTTTAGCCTGTTCGGCAGCCCAACGGTCAAATTTTCCTCTTATAACCGAATAGCTTACGTTTTCGTCTTTTCTATAGGAAATCGTTGTTGCATCGGATTTTCCCAAAATCATAAAGTTATGTTCTATGTTGCGTCTTTCCAAAGGGGCTTCCGTTTCAAAATCGGGGAAAATTTCTTTTGTCGGAACGGTATAAATGGCACCGCCGAAAACATTTTTGCTGCCCGCAAACATTCCTCTTTCAATCAGGACAACTTTTTTACCCGCACGTGCAAGCGTTATTGCGCCCGATATCCCCGCAGGTCCCGCTCCCACAACTATTACTTCTGTTTTATTTTTCCCGTCGTACATTTAACCCCTCTCAAATTTAATTATACATTAAATTTCAACTCTTGTAAAATAGTAAGGAGGGTAATACATATTTTATTTTTACAAATTGTTAAATTTAGTAAACTTTTAGCAAAAAAATATTGCTTTTTGTTTTAATATGTTTGAAAATACTAAAAACGGATGTGTGAAAATGTTAATTAATAATGCAACAAAATTTCGAATAGACAAAAGACGATACCATAAGGAATACATGTCTTTAAAATCAGAGTCAGTTAATCAATCGAATTTTCATTCACAAAATAATAATCAAGATATTGAGAGACCTTTAAAAATTAATCATTCCGATTTAAGTTTTAAAGGTCTTTCTTTAGGTTATAAACAGCTGTCAAAGGTTTACGACAAGACCCAATTTTTAGAATTTGCCGACAAGTATTTGGGAGAATCGGCAAAACAGTTATTCCAAGATGTTTTGGTAACTAATGCCAAACGAACAAAAAAACTTATATACTTAGACCCGAACGACGCAAACAAAATTATAATTAACAAAAAAACGATACCTCGATTGGCTTTTGACAATGCTATATACATATTCAAAATTTTACCCGCAGACATGCTAAACGGCACCGTAAAGATGTTAGGGCAATTACCGGGGCTTAAAAAATGGTCGCAAAAGGCCTTAGAAAAACCGTTTTTTAAAAATATCAGACAACGCTCCAAAATAGAAGCAAAAGTAAACGCCTTGACCGGCATGATTACATATAAAGATATCAAACTTGAAGAAGCCGCAAAAAAATTAGGCAAAAAATTAAAAGATTTAACACCGAAAGAATTGGAAAAACTTGAAAATGAAGTAGAACAAAATTTAAGTTCAAGCGTATTCCAAAACAAATTAAAACAATTCGACTTAAAATCGGGCAATTACGATACAAAACACGAAAGAGCCTTAAACAGACTGGTATCGGGCTTACCGCCGGCACTGTTTTTGGCAACCGATGCTTACAACCTTTCGAGAATGATGGATGACGATGGCAAAGCTGCCGAAAAAGAAAGGAAAATTAGGTTTAAACAAGAGGTCAGCCGTATTTTAACAAGCGGATTTTTAACTCTTGTTACAATGGGCGCGTTCCAAAAATATATTAACAAATCCAAAATGGGAATCGTGCTTACAACAGGCATAACCGTGTTAGTAACCGAAATGTTTTCACGTTTGTCTAACGGAAAACATATTAAACGCTTAACCCCCGAAGAAGCAAGAGCGGAAAATCAAAAATTAAACGCTCCGGAGGCAGAAATTCAGCCGATTTCATTCAAAGCCGAAGAAACTGCTAAACCGCAGCAGCAAAATAAAGAGCAAAAACCGCTGCTTTCTTTTGATACGCTGATGAAAGCATCGGCAATTATTCTCGCCGGCGGATACGGCATAAAAGGGCTCAAAAACCTCCCGTTTGTCAGAAAAGCCGCATTGAAATATTTTGAAAACATGAAAGTTAATAATCTTGAAAAATATGAAAAATCAGAAATCGCCAAAACATTCCAAAAAATGGCTGACGGATTGAAAAAATCCGACCCCGACAAATATAATAAATTGGATACTCATGAACTTAATCTTAAAAATGCGTTCAAAGTTTTTGAAAATAAAGTTATATATAAACCCTTCACCGATTTATACGAAAAACTTACGGTTACGGATTTTAGAATAGAAGAAGAACAATTTAAAAAAGTTGTAGAGTTGTTAAAAACGGTAGATTTGCAACTGGCGAAAAAATACGAAGAAATAGGAGACTCCGCTCTGAAAGAAGTTAACGGTAAGAGATTTATAGACTTAGGCAAAAAAGACAAAAAGATAAAACCGCTAGTGAACTTTATTATTGCGCCGTTCAAATTTATGTGGAACACCGTAACTTTGCCATATTGGATGATAGATGAAAAATTGATGGGAATTTTCAGAAAAGCAAAACCGCCGAAAGAATTGAGCGACATTGAGGCATTGGCAAACAGTTTCGATAAAATTGTCGAATACGCTCATAACAAAAAAATGACCCCCGAAAAATTCCAAGATTGGATGCGAGATAATATTAACAAAGGATTTAACTCTGATTCGCTATCAAGCATATCCAACGCGGAATTGTCGAATTTGGCAAAAACTGCTTCCTCAATCGCAACAATATGGTTCTTGATGACGGATAATTACAACATGGTAATGCTAAAATCGAACGGAAACGACAAATCCGGCGCTAATACCAAATTCAAAGAAAGATTTGTACAGGAAGGTTCAAGACTTTTCTATCAAACCCTTTTGATAGATTTGTTCAATTCGACTTTTAGAAATCAATATAACGCATCGTTGTTTGGAATGAGTTGGATTACACTTGTTGATACAACCTTGGGTGAAATATTAACCCGTTCGTCAGTCGGAACACCGATTAAAGCCCACACAAGAGATGAGCTTATCGCAATAGAAACCAAACAAAATAACTCAACAGGATTTCTTAAAAAATACTACAACTTTATGCAAAGATTGACGGGTAAACGCTCGATTAAATCATACGAAGTGGCACCTCATAATAAATCCGTACAAAATACCGACACAAAACAAACCGAAATTCCTTCCGTAACCGATAATATCCAAAGGAAAGATGTCCTTTTTCTGCAAAATAATAACAATATTCTCCAACAAATGATTAAAGAAGGGAAATAATAAAATTAAAAAATTGTAGAATATATTTAAAAAATAAGCGGGACTTCGGATAATCCGAAGTCCCGTCTTTAAAAGTATTTGTTAAGAATACCTATTCTTCTTCATCATCTAAATTGAAATCGGGAGCACCAAACATACCTTCAATTTCTTCCAAAATTGCGGACGGTTTTCTTGCTTGATTTCTCTGCGCAACGGCACGTTTTCTTTCTTCTTTATCGCGTTCTTCGTTAGCGTTGATAAGATGATGGAATCCGGTACCTGCGGGGATTAAACGACCAATGATAACATTTTCTTTTAATCCTCTTAACAGGTCTTTCTTACCGTCAACGGCAGCTTCAGTTAAGATTCTTGTGGTTTCTTGGAACGATGCTGCCGAAATGAAACTTTCGGTATTCAACGAAGCCTTTGTAATACCTAACAACATGTATTCGCAAGTTGCCGGAGTTTTACCCGCTTCGGTTGCAATTCTGTTTTCTTTTTCGAAAGTTTGCATTTCAATCAACTCACCGGGCAGCAAGTTTGTATCGCCCGCGTCAATAATCTTAACTTTCTTGGTCATTTGACGAACGATAATTTCAATATGCTTATCGGCCATTTCAACACCCTGAGAACGATATACACGTTGTACTTCGTCAACAAGATATTGTTGTGCTGCTTCAGGTCCGCTCAATCTCATAACGTCATGCGGATTTAAAGGTCCCGAAGTTAACGGTTGACCTTTTTTAATCTTCTGACCGTTTGAAACGATTACGTTTGA
The DNA here is from genome assembly GCA_947626645.1 of Candidatus Gastranaerophilales bacterium. GTDB lineage: Bacteria > Cyanobacteriota > Vampirovibrionia > Gastranaerophilales > Gastranaerophilaceae > Zag111. The sequence continues at coordinate 20,572 of CANQSZ010000004.1, read as the reverse complement.
GTCGATTGCGTATTTAATTTCAGCAGACGAACCTTCTTCATCAATCAGGAACAATCTCGGGAATCCGTCATCGTCAATCTCAATTTTTGCAGTTCCGTCATATTCTGCCAAAATTGCGCAATCTTTCGGTTTACGACCTTCCAAAAGTTCTTCAACCTTAGGCAAACCTTGAACGATATCGCCTGTTTTTTCTCTTTCGAATACCAATGTCGCAAGCAAATCGCCTCTCAATACCAATGCACCCGAATCGATTTGTAACATTGTACCGGGGCTGATTAAGTAAGGACGTCCGTTTCTTATCGTAACAGAACCTTTTGTAACAGAAGTTACAACACCCGAAACAGGTGATGTTTCTCCGTTATCGGAAAGTACGCAGTCCGTTTTAATAAATTCGCCTTTCTTAACCGACGCTTTGCCTTTGATTGATACTTTCGTTTCAGAATTATTGGAAATCAAAAGAAGTCGTCTTATATCTTCATCATCGTCTGATTTGATAGAAGCAACCGCATCATTCATTGCAAGAACCTGAGTTTTTGCAACCGGAGTTCTCGGGTCAATTGTCTCACCGTCTTTTACAAGCAATTCTGTTTGCAAAGATGAATGAGCGGAACCTTCCAACTCACGACGAACGATTAAGTTTTCCAATACAACAATTCTCAATGAACCTTTTGAATCAAGTTCAACCATACCTTTCAAATGCGACAGGTAACCTTGCATTTGAAGAACCAAACTTGTTCTTGTAATAGTTGCCCCGTCAACATTTCTTACTCTTGCTCCGTCTTTGTATTGAAGTTGAGTAACAGGAATTATATCAATCAATTCATCGGTTGTGTTGAATTTGATTGAAACTTCTTTTTGGTTAACTTCCAATACTTGAACAGGTCTGACAAGAATTTGTATAGGCTGATTAGAAATTGTATCTTCATCTAATGACATGCTTGAATCAATTTCTTCATCCAAATCGTCAATCGGTAAATCGTCAACGGAAGAATCCATTATCGTAACGATAGAGGTTTCTTTTGCTTTTATGCCGTCGGCAATAACCGTACCTTTTTTAACGACTTCGCCTTCGTCAACTTTCAATTCGGAAATGCTTGATAGTGTATGGATTTGTCCCGGTCTTATCGTAACTTCGTGGATTACGTCGTTGTATTCTTTAAATTCGACTATACCGTCAAGATGGCAGTATAAATCTTTAACAACTTCCGTACCCGCAGTAACGGCAGTGCCGTTTTCCACCATTTTCAAGGTGGAATCTTTGTTGATTTGATGAACTTCTTCGGGGATAAATACAACCTTACCCGGTTTTGTAATTATCTGATTTTCGTCAACTTCAACGTCAACATATCTTATTTCACCCGAAGATGAAACCGAACAATCATCATCAATAAGCTCTGCAATAATCATACCGTTTTCAACGGTCGTATCAACCGGAGCTTTGACGATATATTTTTCGCCTGATTTTTTAACAGTCCAAATTTGTTCTTTTTTAGTTTGTTCAAAAGACGCATTTTCAGGTTGTAAAGATGCGATAACAATAGTCAACTCTTTACCTTGAACGATTTTCTTAATTTTCTTACCGTCAAATTTATCATCTTCGATAACTAATTCATCACCAACTCTGACTTCACCGCCGTGTTCGCAGATAGTTAAAGTTTCAGCCAATTTTTCACCGGCAGATACTTTTTGCTGGTCTTTAACAAGGACTTTTGAACCGCCGGGGAGTGTATAAACATCTCCGCCTAAAACCCAAACAATACCTTGTTTGTTTGTAGTTCTCAATACGTTACCTTGTCTGTCTTTCTTTTCATCGGCTTTGAAATCTTCAAAAACGACTTCGCCGCTAATATCGGTTGTAATATCTTTTGTGGCTTTTTCGGTTAAACGGCTGCTGTCACCTTGAGATGAAGGTGCGTGTTCAGCCATTTTATAACCTTTTGCAACTTTCATACCGTCTGAGATGAACAATGTAGCACCTGCCGGTATGTGATATTTGGTGGTTCTCTTTTCACCCTTAACTTCGATGTCAGCTTCGTACATAGAAACTTGAACAACATCACCGTGGCGGGTTCTGAGTTCTCTTGCTTTAATTTTGGAAACAACGGTGCCGGCTTCACGGGCAACGATTTCTTTTTTAGCCTCTTTAACGCCAACCGCACCGCCTGTGTGGAAGGTTCTCATTGTAAGCTGTGTACCGGGTTCACCGATTGACTGTGCTGCAATAATACCGATTGCCTCACCGATATCTACCAATTTTTGTGTGGTCATTGCCCAGCCGTAACATTTTTGGCAAACACCATATTCCAATCCGCAGGTTAATCCCGAACGAACTTTCAATTCCTGTAAATCAAGACTTGAAATTTTCTTGATATCATCACGATTCATTGTAGTACCGCTTTTAACAAGAATATTACCGTCTGCATCAACAATATCTTGTGCTACGGTTCTTCCGAGTAATCTGTCGATTAGAGGAACAATAACCGCATCACCGTCTGTGATTGGTTTCATGTTAATATATTTAGCCGTATGGCAATCGTCGGCACGAATGATAACATCTTGCGCAACGTCAACCAAACGTCTTGTCAAATATCCCGAGTCAGCCGTTTTTAATGCCGTATCTACAAGACCTTTTCTTGCACCGTAAGATGAAATGATGTATTCGGTTACCGACAAGCCTTCTTTAAAGTTTGATTTAATCGGCAAGTCGATAATTTGACCTTGTGCATCAGCCATCAAACCTCTCATTCCGACTAACTGTGAAACCTGTGATAAGTTACCTCTTGCACCTGAGAATGCCATCATATAAACAGGATTCAGTTTGTCGAAGTTTTCTACAACCTGCTCGGTTAATTTTGCGGTCGTTTCCGACCAAGTGTCGATGACTTTGGTGTATCTTTCAACTTCGGTAATTTCACCTTTTAAATATCTGTTTGTTGATTTTTCAATTTCTTTTTCTGCCGATTTCAACAAGTCTTTTTTAACGGAAGGAACCGAAAGGTCAGCTATTGAAATAGTAGTGCCGGAAATTGTTGCATACCTGTAACCTAAACTCTTTAATGAGTTAGCTAAAGCCGCAGCCTTTGCTCCGCCGTATTCCAAATACATTTGACCCAGCAATTTTTTCAAAGAACCTTTGTCCATTTGCTTGTTAATGAAATCAGGTGTTTTTTTAGCATTTGTGTATGATTTTTCCATTCTAATTTTTCCTTCAATTAGTTATTTTTACATTACTTTTAACACTTAAACGAGTGCTTTTCTGACTTCTTCGTTAAAGATAATTCTACCGACGGTAGTTTCAAGTCTGTCGCCTTTTTCATCTCTAACGATAATCTTATCGTGAAGTTTGATTATACCCACTTCCAAAGCAGAGATTGCATCTTGGAAGTCATAGAAGTAACCTTTAACCTCCTGATTAGGATCTTTAAGGGTAGTAAGATAATACATACCCAAGACCATATCCTGAGAAGGAGTAACGATAGGCTTACCGTTAGCGGGAGCTAACAGGTTGTTTGTAGCCAACATAAGCATTCTCGCCTCAGCCTGAGCCTCGATTGAGAGAGGAACGTGAACAGCCATCTGGTCGCCGTCGAAGTCGGCGTTGAATGCCGTACATGCCAACGGGTGAAGCTGGATTGCTCTGCCTTCAACCAATTTCGGTTCAAATGCCTGAATACCTAATCTGTGACGTGTCGGAGCGCGGTTTAACATTGCCGGATGTCCGTCAATTACTTCTTCCAATATATCCCAAACTATCGGCTCGGAACGTTCTATCTTTTTCTTTGCGGATTTAATATTTTGAACGTATCCTCTTTCGATAAGTTTATTAACAACGAACGGTTTAAACAATTCAATAGCCATTTCTTTAGGCAAACCGCACTGATTCAACTGTAAAGTCGGACCTACAACGATTACCGAACGACCCGAATAGTCAACACGTTTTCCTAACAAGTTCTGTCTGAAACGTCCTTGTTTACCTTCAATAATGTTAGATAATGATTTCAACGCTCTGTTATTCGGACCCACAACGGTTCTTCCGCGACGTCCGTTATCAATCAAAGCATCGACCGCTTCTTGCAACATTCTTTTTTCGTTTCTTACGATAATTTCAGGCGCACCCATTTCCAAAAGTCTTTGCAAACGGTTGTTTCTGTTAATTACACGTCTGTACAAGTCGTTTAAATCCGATGTTGCAAATCTTCCGCCGTCTAATTGTACCATAGGTCTTAAATCAGGCGGAGTTACGGGTAACACATCCATTATCATCCATGTCGGGCTTGTTTCGGAAGATATTAAGCTGTCTAACAGTCTTAATCTCTTTATCAGCTTGGATTTTTTCTGAACGGAAGTAACATTTCCCGCCAATTCCGTTCTTATTTCCTCTGCCAATTCTTTTATGTTAATTTCCGAAAGCAATTCTTTTATTGCCTCTGCGCCGATTCCTACTTTCAAAGTGGATTCTTCGTTTTCGGTCATAAAGTCTTCGTATTCTTCTTCGGATAGCAATTGGAGTTTTTTGAAATCACTGTCGCCCGAATCAATTACAACATAGCTGTTGAAATAGATTATCTGCTCCAAATCTTTCAAAGTCATATCCAAGAGCAATCCCAAATAAGAAGGAATACCTTTCAAAAACCAAATATGAGATACCGGTGCGGCAAGTTTGATATGCCCCATTCTGTGGCGGCGAACTTTTGAATCCGTAACCTCAACACCGCATCTTTCACAGATGATACCTTTGTGTCTTACTCTTTTATACTTTCCGCAATAACATTCCCAGTCCTTTGTAGGTCCGAAAATTCTTTCGCAGAATAAACCGTCTCTTTCCGGTTTTAATGTACGATAATTGATAGTTTCCGGTTTTGTTACTTCGCCGTGTGACCACTCAAGCACTCTTTCCGGAGAGGCTATGCTTATTCGTATATAATCAAAATAATCAATACTTGTAGACAATTTTAATTCTCCTTATATTACATGTCACCGAAAGTAGTTGGCGTTTCAAAGAAATTGATATTTAACAACTCCGAATCAACGTCTGATAATGTACGTTTTGGAGCTGCTTTTCTCAAATCATCCATATCCGTCATCAAATCTACTTCCTGACCGTCTTTCTTAGCTACTGTTATATCTAAACCGATACTTTGCAATTCTCTTACAAGTACCTTGAACGATTCCGGAATACCGGGGCGCGGGATATTGTCGCCTTTTACGATTGCTTCATAGGCTCTGTTTCTGCCGTTAACATCATCTGATTTGATTGTTAACATTTCTTGCAGAGTATAAGCAGCACCATAAGCCTCCAATGCCCAAACTTCCATTTCACCGAATCTTTGACCGCCGAACTGAGCTTTACCGCCCAACGGTTGTTGTGTTACAAGTGAATACGGACCGGTACTTCTTGCGTGAATCTTATCATCAACAAGGTGAACAAGTTTCAAGAAGTAAGTCAAACCTACCGCAACAGGTCTGTCGAACGGTTCACCGGTTCTGCCGTCTATAAGCATTACCTTTCCGTCTTCGCCAACCCAATCACAGCCCGATTCTTTTATACCTCTTAAAAGTTCAGCCTTCGTTGCTATTTCCGATTGGTTTTCACCGTACATTTCATCAAATGACGGTGCTTCATAGAAATCGCCCGTCAAGTATGATGCCAAACCTAACAACAATTCATAGGTCTGACCAACGTTCATACGTGAAGGAACGCCCAGAGGGTTCAACACGATATCGACAGGAGTTCCGTCCGGTAAGAAAGGCATGTCCTCTTTCGGTAATATTCTTGATACAATACCTTTGTTTCCGTGACGTCCGGAAAGTTTATCCCCCACAGAAACCTTACGTTTTTGTGCGATATAAACTCTTATTACCGTATTAGCTCCCGGCGGTAATTCGTCGCCTTTTTCTCTGTCAAATACCTTGACATCAAGTACACGTCCGCCTTCTCCGTGAGGAACTCTCAATGAATTGTCTTTTACATCCCTTGCTTTTTCGGCAAAGATTGCTCTCAACAATTTTTCTTCCGGAGGATGTTCCGATTCTCCTTTCGGGGTAACTTTTCCGACAAGGATATCATCGGCATAAACTCTTGCACCTATTCTGACAATACCTCTTTCATCCAAATGTCTTAATGAATCTTCGGAAACATTAGGAATTTCACGAGTTATTTCTTCAGGTCCGAGTTTTGTCTGACGTGCCTCGATTTCAAGTTTTTCGATGTGTAACGATGTAAAGATATCATCGTGAACACATCTTTCGCTTAATAGAATAGCATCCTCAAAGTTATAACCTTCCCAAGGCATGTATGCTACCAAAATATTTTTACCTAACGAAAGTTCACCGCCGCAAGTTGATGCCCCGTCAGCAATTACATCGCCGACTTTGACCTTGTCGCCTTCGTGAACAAGCGGTCTTTGGTTAATACATGTATCTTGGTTACTTCGTACGTATTTCATCAATGTGTAGATGTGCGGTTTTCCGTGTTGATCTTTCACAACAATTTCTTCACCGACAACTCTTTCGACGGTTCCGTCAACATCGGCAACGATAACCATTCCCGAGTCTTTTGCAACACGTGATTCAAGCCCTGTACCGACTCTCGGTCTTTCCGTTATCAAAAGCGGTACTGCTTGACGTTGCATGTTAGAACCCATCAATGCACGGTTAGCATCATCGTGTTCAATGAACGGAATCATTGACGTTGCAACGGATATAATCTGTATCGGGCAAACACCGACATAGTCTATCTTTGATGCCTCGCACATGATAAATTCGGAACGGTATCTTGCGGGAACCATCGTTTCCACAAATCTTCTGTCTTTTGTTAATTTAACGTCAGCCGGTGCACAACGATAATTTTCGTCGGCATCTGCTGTCATATAAACTACTTCATCGGTTACAACACCGTCTTTTACAACGAAGAACGGTGATTCAATAAATCCGTAGTCGTTAACTTTTGCGTGTGTTGCCAATGAACCTATCAAACCTGCGTTAGGACCTTCGGGAGTTTCAATAGGACAAATACGTCCGTAGTGCGAAGGGTGAATATCACGAACCGCAAATCCGGCTCTTTCCCTTTGCAAGCCGCCGGGACCTAATGCCGATATACGTCTTTTGTGCGTTAATTCGGCTAACGGATTGGTTTGATCCATAAATTGAGACAACTGTGAACTTCCGAAAAATTCCTTTAATGATGCCACCAACGGTTTGGTATTCAACAAATTCAACGGAGTCAAAGTCTCAGAATCCTGTAACGTCATTCTCTCTTTTACTATTCTTTCAATTCTTGATAAACCTACTCTGAATTGGTTTTGTAAAAGTTCGCCCACGGAACGGATTCTTCTGTTTCCTAAGTGGTCGATATCGTCTAATTGACCTTCATCATAAGTTAAATTGATAAGGTATTCGATTGTTGATACGATATCTTCAACCGTAAGTGTTCTTTGGTTTTTAGGAATATTCAAATTCAATTTTTTGTTCAATTTATAACGACCGACACGACCGATGTCATATTTCTTTTCATCAAAAAATCTTGATTCGAGAATTTGACGTCCGCCTTGCGGAGATGCGGGATCCCCGGGTCTTAACTTTTTGTACAACTCGATTAATGCTTCATCTGTTGTTTCGGTTGGGTCTTTTTCGAGAGTTTTCTTCAAAAATTCAAAGTGTGTGAATTTCGATTCCATCTCGGAAACCGTAATACCCATAGCTTTTAACAAAGTTGTAGCTAAAATTTTTCTGTTTTTGTCGATTTTAACGTGGATAATGTCGTTAGAATCGGTTTCAATTTTTAACCAAGCACCTCTGTTCGGAATCATTGTAGCGTTGTACAAACGTTTTCCGGTGGGTGAGGGGTCGCATTTGAAGTAAACACCGGGAGAACGAACAATTTGTGATACGATAACACGTTCCGCACCGTTTACAATGAATGTACCCTTGTCGGTCATCGTAGGAATATCACCGATATATACTTCCTGTTCCTTAATTTCACCGCTGTCGCGGTTTACTAATCTAATCATGACACGCAATTGCTTTGCATAAGTCGCATCATGGATTCTTGCTTCTTCTACTGTATATTTTGCATTTGAAAACGTGTAGTTTGGCAAGAAGTGTAATTCTAATCTTCCGGTGTAGTCCTTAATAGGCGAGAATGAAAGCAATTCCTCTTTCAATCCTTCTTTCAAAAACCATTCAAATGATTTTTTTTGCACCTCAATAAGGTCCGGTAAATCATCCAATCGAGTATGCGGAATACCCATCGGAGTAACTCTGGTTGCATATTTTGTCTTAGACATCAATTCACCTCTTTAATATGATGTACGTACTAAAAAAATTTTTTCTAACTTAAGGCTGTAAACCCTCTATGGATTTTTCTGTGCCGATTTCGGCAGATACTTTTCCGATAGATAAATGCTATTTTTATTCTTCCGTAATTTCGGTGGAAAATCCCGTAGGCACACTTCACCCGACTTTACTTTTGCATGTTATTTCATCATAGTACATCAATATTTATAGTCAAGTTTTACCCCCTTATTTTTAAGTGTATTTTGTATGATTTCTTAATAAAAATTTACAAAATTTTGCCCATTTCGGAAAAGTTTTACAAATCGTTACATTTTTATTTTATTTGCCGATAAATTTCGGGGTTTTTGATAAAATATAAACTATGTTTTACTACGACTTTATAAACGGAAAAAAGGTACTAAAATCGGATTTAATAAAAAATGCCGAGGCTTTTTTCACAACAAGAGAGCTTTGTATCAAGTCAAAAGAAAACAATATGCAAGATATTGTCAAAAATAACAAAGAAATCATCTGTAACTATTTAAAAACAGACGAAAAAAATCTGATATCACCCGAGCAGACACACAGTGCAAATATTGATATTGCGATAAAAAACAAGATTCAATACCCCGAAACTGACGGATTAATATTAACGAATAAGGAAATTGCGATATTTTTAAATTTTGCCGATTGTACGCCGATAATTTTGTACGATGAAAAGCAAAACATCGGAGCAATCTGCCATGCCGGCTGGAGAGGTACGGCACAAAAAATTGCCGCAAAAAGTGTCGAAAAATTGGTTAAAAATTACGGTTCAAACCCGAAGGACATAACAGCATTAATCGGTGCGGCGATTGGGTTTTGCTGCTACAATGTCGGAGAAGATGTTTATAAAAAACTATCCGAAACCGTTTGTGATTTTGGGGGGCTTTTTGAAATCAGGCAAGGGAATATTTTTGTTGACCTGAAAAATATAAACAGGCGGCAATTGGAAGAAACAGGGGTTGAAAGGATTGATGTTTGCCCGTATTGTACGGTATGCAATAACGATAACTTCTTCTCATACAGAAAAGAAAACGGAACAACAAACAGACACAGTGCCGTTTTGAAGTTAAAATAAATTCCGCACTCGAACTAGGGCGAAAGTTTAATGTAAATTTAATCAAAACAAATTAAAATTGCAGTATGAATTTAGTTTGGTACAACACATTGCAAAAACCGCCTTTCACGCCGCCTGCGGAGTATTTCCCAATTGCGTGGACAATTTTATATATATTAATGGGGATTGCCTTTATCGTAATACTTTTCAAAAAACGGTCGTTTGATAAGTATATTGCGGTTTTGGTGTTTATAATTCAATTGATATTAAACATCTTTTGGAGCTACATTTTTTTCAACCTGAAAATGATAAACCTTGCGCTTTTTGATGTGATGTTGTTATTGGTTGCGGTTGTTGTTTGCACGGTTTATTTTTTCAAACTCTCAAAATTTGCGGGGGCGTTGTTAATACCGTATCTTTTGCAAGTAATTTTTGCACTGTATTTGAACGCAGGATTTGCTATTCTTAATTAAAAATATTAAGAATAGTAAAAATTTAACCGAAAAAAGGCAACTTTTTTAACCCTTGTGCGTTATATTAAGTGGTAGAAGGAAAAAGGAAACATCTATGAAGAAATTTTTGTTAACAGCATTGGTAATTTTGATGACGTGTATGTCAGCGCAGGCAACACAGTTTGTAAGATACAGTATAACGGGCAGACCGATTGTACGCTCAAGTACACATTTCGGGAGAAATGCACTATACACACCCGCAAACAGAATGAGAGCGGGCGCAAGAAGTCGTGCTTACGCAAGAGAAAAAGCTATTACAAGAGCAATTTCTTCGATGGGTCAAAGATGTTACGCAGGAGCGCAAGGCGGCTATATTCCGATGAGAAATTCCGTTGCATCAACTCCGATTGCAACACAATCAAGATTTAACAAAAACTATGTTATAAGAACTCCAAAAAGCTATACAAGAAACGGCATTACGTATTATAATTAACGAAAGAAAAATCGGAAGTATTAATTATATAATTAATAACAGATAAGGAGGATATATGAGAAAGTTTTTATGCGCGGTTATTTTGGCGGGAATGTTGAATATTCCGGCAAATTCAACACAAATAATACAATATAACAATGCGGGCGGAGTAATAAACGCACCAAACCAATTCGGGTCTAATGCTTTATTCACACCCCAAAACAGAGCAAGAGCCGCTGCAAAAAGCCGGTTTATAAGACACCAAAACCAATTCTACAACGGACTTGAAAAAGGTCGTACCGTAACTGTCAATGTTAATAGCGACAAAAATTCGGGCAAAGTTAAAAAAGACAGAAGAAAAAGAAATTTTGCAAAAGATAAATTAAAAGAGGAAAATACCGAAAAAACCGAAAATATTGAAAAAACAGAGCAAAAAGATTAATCCTGTTTTTCGAGATTGAGCAGAAATTTTTTCACCCTCAAACCTCCCGCATAACCCGTCAGGCTTCCGTTTGAACCTATCACTCTGTGACAGGGGATAATTATTGCAATTTTATTTTTGTTGTTGGCATTACCAACGGCACGAGAGGCTCGAGGGCTGCCGATAACTTCCGCAATATCGCGGTAGGATAAAGTTTTTCCGTATTCGATTTTTTGCAAAGCAGTCCAAACTTTTATCTGAAATTCCGTTCCTTCAAGTAATAACGGCAAGTTAAACACCCGCCTTTTGCGGGCAAAATATTCGCATAATTGTGTGTAAGCTCTTTTTATCAAAGGTGTTTCAACCATTTCCCCTTCAACATCACAAAACGAAATCGCGGAAATTTTGTTGTCTTTTTCCTGTATTGTAATATTACCCAAGGGAGTTTTGTAAGAGTATTTTTTCATAAACACCTCACTGTTATTATAAATTATAATAGCCGAATAAGAAATATTTAAACGCAGAAAATTTAAACAAGGAATTTATCCGAACAAAGATTTCCTTCTGCCTTCAATAACTTTTTGGTTTATTATTTGCTTAGAAATATGGAGAATGTTTTCAATAGACAAGTTCTTAACTTTTTCATAAATTTCTTCGTTTTTGAAAACATCTAACAGCTCGTAGGCTCTGGAAGTCAATCTGTAACCGACATCGAGAATGGTGTATTCGCCGTCAACCCCGAATACAAAACCGAACGGGTATTTTGATGAAGGGGAATCAATAAGTTTTGAATCGGACATAAGAAATATTTGCCCCATAAAATTGCGTTCTGCTGCTTTTGATTTTATCCCCAAAATTTTCATCAGCTTATGCGAACTCATCACATAATCGGATTCGTTTTCTATTAAAAGTAAAATTTTTTTAATGAGTTCAGCATCTTGTTTCATCATAAATTCTCTTTCTTAACATTTGCACCAATAAAAATATAACATTTTATGGAATTATTTGCAACAAACAAATAAAATAGTTAAAAATCCGACGGTAAAAAATGTATTAGTAAAAGTTTAGTTTTTTACTCTAAAATATTCAACAACCGGTCGGTTGGCGTAATGTCGGGGTCTGATATGGTTTGTGTTTTGATTTTACCCGCCAAAATTTCCGATATCGCATCAAAAAATTCTTCCGAAACGGGGAGTTCTGTTTCAACATCATCGTTGTATGTATATTCTTCCCGAGTGCCGCCGTCAGGCAGCTTGTATTCGGTTTTTATAACTTCCGTTCCGACGATATAAAATTCATAACCGATAAATGGCGGGGTGGGAAGTTTGGTTTCGACTTCCTTTAATTTATTTATGGTATAAGTGAAAGTTTGTTTAGCGTTAACATCAAGCATTTTGCCGTTTTCGGAAAGTTTGCGCTTCAATTTGAGATTTGATGAGGTGAGCTCTGCTTTTGCAACCTCAAAATCGGAATTATCACCGTCGTTACTCAGTGTGTAAAAGGTGATTCCGTTTTGGTTATCACACAGGGGCAGACGAGAGTCATATATATAAGCAGCCGGAAAAGTTTTCTTAAACAAGACTTTTTCATCGGGGTTGTCAAAAACCCAGTCAAGTTTAATAACTTTTGGCAAATCCTGAGCTTGAGCGTTATTTAACGGACTCATTGCAAGAACGGTTGCAAGAGGGATTGCTTTTAAAGTATTTACAACCGTGTTGTTATGACGGATTTTTTCGTCTTTTTTCCCTGCAAAAGCGGGTTGTGTGCGGTTGTATGATATAGTTGAAATCGGTCTTATTAACATTTTTATGCCTCACTTTTTACATATAATATATTAAACCCCGAAAAAAAAGTTTTTGCTTGCAAGATTTTAATAAAAATCGGGTGTATAACAAGATTATACAAGCAACTCAACCCCTTCCGCCCTAAAAAACACCGTTTTAATAATTCTTAATATTTCAACCTCACGTAAATTATTGTTAAGAAAACACTTTTCAAATAACAAATTTTTTCATGTGCGGATTTAAAATAAAAAAGAGGCAAATATGCATATACAAAAAATTAATCCGATAACTTTCGGTTTCAACAAAAAATTAAACAGACAACTTGAAAAAAAACTTGAAAACGACATCAGTGATTTGGAAGAAACAAGTCTTATCAAGGATTTGAACACGTTATGCAACAATACCGAAGACTTACTGAGACTTCACGATTCAATAGAATCCGACAAAGCGGAGTTATATTATGAATCACTGCTTCCGATGAAAATATTACTCGCAAAACTTGTTGACTACAAATTTCCCGATCTCAATTTTACCAAAAAAGAATCAGAATCTTATGAAAGGGAAGCATACAATATAAAAATAAAACAAAATGATGCTTACCCTTGGCAACTCGAGCTGGCAAGCGAATTAGACCTTTCGCAAGATAAAGAAAAAGACTTAACTCCCGATCAAAAGGAACAAATCTTCCAAGCCGTGATAAACAGCCGAAAACCCGAAACAACAGCCAAACTGCCCGAAGAAAACAATCTTATCCGAGTATTTAAGCCTGATATGTCTTCACCAAAAGGGTTTGAGAGCATCGGGGGAATGGATGAACTTAAAGAAGAAATGAATGACAAAATAATTATTCCGACCCTAAACCCCGAATTAGCAAAACGGGATTACGAAGAATACGGCAAACGCGCTCCAAGAGGAATAATGTTTTACGGCCCTCCCGGATGCGGAAAAACATTTATGGCTGAAGCCGTTTCTATGGAATCTTCAATCCCGCTTTTAAAATTCCAAATAAGCAAACTCGGCTCAAAATATATTAACGAAACCTCCAACAACTACCAAAAAGCGTTTGATTACGCCGAAGAATATTCAAAAGCAGTCGGCAAACCCGTAATTTTATTTATAGATGAGATTGACGGATTTAGCCATAACCGGTCTGATGATTCATCAGTCGAGGAGTTAAAACAAATCGGAACATTGTTGAACATGATTGAAACAGCACGCGACAAAAATATAATTGTCATCGGCGCAACAAACAAATACGATATAGTGGATGATGCGATAAAACGCAGATTTGACGAGCAAATTTATATCGGAATGCCTGACGAAAAAACCCGCGCTGATGTTTTAAAACTGGCACTTTCAAAACGTCTCAAAGGCAAAACGCTCAGAGAAAACGAAGCTGATATAGAAGAAATCGCATCAAAACTCAAAGGATTTCCGACAAGCGCAATAGTAATCATAGCCGACAAAGCCTCCGACAGAGCAAGAAAAGACGGCAGGCGAGAAATTACCAAAGACGATTTTTTCACTGAAATTAACCAAAATGAAAACCTCAAAATTAAAGAACAAAATTACAAATCCAAAAAGACGGTTAAAATCGGTTACAGATAAAAAATAACAAAAAAAAGGTATGCGAAATGAAAACAGAATTAGCAAATTATCAACCGAATTTTCAAGCACAAGTTTCGGAAAGATTTATCGAAAACGCTCACAGGTATTTAATAAAAAGTGAGGAGCCGGTATTGCTCAAGCGGTTTAATAAAAAAGTTTTGGCGATATTGGATTATAACTTTGATGATGTAAAAATTCTGAACAAAACTATTGCAAAAAACGGGAAAAGATATTACATGCTATGTGCGGTGGATACGAACAAAAAAGTTACAATCCTTTCGGTAAAAAATTGTTTTAGAACTGTTGTAAGAAAATTTATTGAATTTGACCAAAAATTTTTCACCAAAAAAATGCTAAACGGCGGAGTAAAAATCCCCGAATAATAAATCTTTAGCCAAAAGAATTTATTAACAGCCAACAAAATTTCATCACAAGATAAACATAAATTAGTTTTTCCTACTTGCTCGAAATTTTTATATATTCGTGCAACAAGTTTGTAAATTTTTTACGCCCGTTCAGGTTAAGGTGATCCCCATCTCTAAAGTCTTCATCCGTAAATTTATCTGAATCGTATAAATTTATTATTTTTGCATGCGAATAGTCTTTACATATCTCGTATAAATCACTAAATATTACACTGGAAGCCGGTAATGGGCTTTTGTAAATACTCGTTGCAGGAGGTAGTATAATATATAGCTCTTGCGAGTTCTTTTTGGTATCCTCCAGTAATTTAATTAAATATTCTATATTTTTTTCTTCTTTACAGTGAATTTTGTAATGTCTGAGTGCTCGTTGTTTTATTTTTGTTATATCTTTTGGAATATCTTTAATATCATCCCGTATAAATTCGCCACGATATTCATCAGGTAATTTTATTTTCTTTCTATATCTTTTTATTTGACTATTATAATATTTTTCCCAATACTTAAATTTATTCTTGGCAGCATATTCTTCCAACTGGTAAGGAATACCGTATAATAACTTGAAAATTATACACATCCTACCCATACCGGAACGGGATTTTATCAAAAAATCCCCCGAACTGAATACTGAGAATGTGATAAAAACTCTTTTCAAATTTTGATTATTGAAAAGTTTATACAAGTTATATGAATAATATAAATCTTGCGATGTAGAACCCATATTTATTTCACCGACAGAGGGAATATAACCCTTCTCCATGTGTGATGAACCGAGTGCAAGAGTATGATAATTTTTAACTCTTTCATAACACTCATATTTATCTACGATTGGATGAAGTGCGAAAATTTTTCCTCTTATTATGTCTATAATGTCTTGTACAAAATCTAATCTCAATTTATTCCCTCGCAATCTTTCATAAATTTAATACTTCTGTTAAAAATATTTTCTGCAGTTTGATTTTCAGAAATAATCAATACATTGTATGACTTCTGTGCTAAAAATCCATATCGGTAAACTTTCCAACTCCTTATATCTTTAGAAACGCTATATTTTATTGAATAAACCTTTTAAATTTTTCAATAAAAATACCTGTTTCTTTTGCAACACTCTTATACTTATGTTGAATTAAGTATAAAAGCCTTACGCAATCTATAATAACACAAATATATATAAAATCATAAAAAATAATGAAAATATCGGATGTATAAATAGTATGACAAGAAAACAATTTTTCGCCGATTTTATAATCAGAAACCCTTGCTATATAAGGCTTCTTATGGTGAATGCAACACTTGTATAATAATGTTGAGAAAGAATTGTTTGAGTTTTGGATATTTATTACTTAATAATCAAAGTATGAATTTCATATAACTATCGTCTAAAATATCCTGATTTATTCCTATATAAATCAATGTAACCAAAGGTGAGGAATGATTAAATATTTTTTGTAAAATTGCCTCGTCCTTGTATTTTTTATAGTGATGATAGCCAAAAGTTTTTCTCAATGTATGGGTTCCTATTTTGTAGTCAATACCGGCTTTTTTGCAGGCATTATTCAAAATTCTGTAACATTGAGTCCTTTCCATTCTATTACCGAATTTTGAAATAAATAGAGGTTCGTCATTATCTCTGTCTTTTGTAAACTCATAAATTAAAGGCTTCAATTTATCATTAATGGGAATTTTTTTAGGTTTACCGGTCTTAATTTCCGTTAATTCAACATAGGATTTGTTTTTTACATCTTTTACATTAAGATTAAGAATATCCGAAATCCTCAACCCGCAATTAGTCCCCAAAAGACAAATCAGCAAATTTCTTAATCCGTTAGAGCCGGATTCATTGAGCAGTATTTTTTCGACTTTGTGTAAATGTTTTTTGTTTCTTATAGGTTCGACAATATTCATTTTACCCCCTTATTTTCATCTTTGCTTTACCATTTTTAATTTTCAGCCAAAAATGCCGATTTAATAACTATATAAGGGTGTATTTAAAAACAAAAATATCAGCCTTTATGCGATAGTAATTACTATGTAAATATCCGGAATAAAGGCAAGGGGCAGGTCGGGGATAAGCCGACCTGACTTTTAGCTTTAAAAGTTATTACATTGCTATTTTTGCATCAGGAAATATGATAACTTGTTCTAATGCACCAAGTATAAATTTATTATAGTCAATAATTCATCCTATCTCCGGACTTTTGTAACAGCTAATATTGTTATAATATAACAATATTTATATTCCGCATGATGCGAATTATAAACACGATTTTTCGAAAATTTTTTTACATTTGCCTGTCAAAAATACTATGTTGAACTACATCATATATTTGCCGAACAAGAATCTCTAAGTTGCGGGTTTGAAATAATATTTATACCAGTTTTGAGTAATTACAATTGTATTTGATGCCGAATGCTTTTTCATTATTTGCCCAAAGGTTGTTTGTTCTTGTTAATACTTTTCGGGCAAATTTTGTCAATTTTTGACCGTCTTCGGTTGCCAAAATTTCCGCATTTGTCATACCCTTACAGTTCTTTTTAAGTTTTATGGCTCTTTTTAATAAGTTGTCCATTCCTATTATTGCAGCTTCATAATCTTTTACGGGAAATAAGCATAGATTAATATGTGGCGACTTTTTAGTCATCTTTGAATATTCACCATGCTTATTATAAGCGATAACAGATTTGAATTCCGGACTTGTCATCAAACAATTATAATCTTGATTGCTTAAAGGAGTTCCGATGGGATGTCCATGCACTATTGTAACATCTTTTTGTCCTCGGATATTTTTCATATCAAAATGTACATGATGTTGATTACCGTCGATTTGGCTAAGTATTTGATTATCTTTGACAAAGACTGCCCTTTCAAACGGCTTTGGAGTATGCAGAGCCTCCACAACACGTTTTTTTGGCATAAGTTTGTGCCGCTTTTGGTGTTTGAAAATTTATTATCCCGTCGGGTCTAATCCACCCCAATGTTTTAGGATTTATATTTCCTTTCGGTGCCTGCCAAAATAAATATGATGCACCCTTTTTTAACGCATTAATTTTAACCATTATTTTCTCCTATTAACTGTAACTTTGTATTTATATAAAGTATTTTTGCTTTCAAAAATTGCTTTATTGTTACAAAATGTAAATGGGAATTTTTATTATTTTTGCCTTAAAAATAGTCAAGTCATTTGGTCTTAATAATTATACCGTACGGCTTGGGGGATATATCATTACAACAAGCCTTGACCGTCATTTATTAGCCCTTCCCAAAGTTCATACAGAACTTGGTTGAGCTGCGGACTGTTCGTTATTATAGGAAACGGGTCTCGATACAATCTCAACGACATCGGGCTCATACACCCAATGATTACTCTAGTAAATTCTTCCGCAAATGTTTCAGGCAAAAGTGTGCTTCCATATCCGCTCGAATCTTTTATTATATTCCTTACATTTGTACTCACATAAGGATTATCGACAACATTTTCTCTGTCGTCATATATCGGCATATTTAACGCATCCATTATATTTGCTACCTTCGGGTTATATATATAATGCGAATCAGGGTCAGGACTTCCGAATTTTGAATACAACTTGTGAAAATGTATGTTGTGCCCGAATTCGTGTATAAATGTATGCATAAAATTATTTGATGAATGGAATGTGTCTGTTTTATAATCTTTCAAGCTGTCGGGTAAAAGATTTTCCCAATCATAATTATCGTTGAAAACTACCGTACGTATCGGATAATTTTTAGAATAATCGGGATAATAATAACACGCTGCAATAGTACGGCTATTATCACCGAATGAATCAACACAAATTTTGGTGGGCAAAACCATATTAATCTGACGCAAGATTTCCGCGGCGTTAAAACATCCGTAAGCGATTACCTGTTTTGCTTTTTTGGAAACCCCGCTAAAATCACATGGAATACCGAATTCGCCAAAATAATCTTCCACATACGCCGGTTCAAGCTCTTTGACGGCTGCAATATGTTTCGGTAATGATTTTTGATACAGAACTTCATCATTATTTTTCATGTATCTTTTTATTAAATCTTGACCGAATGATATATTATACGAACCTTTGTCGTAAATACTTCTGTCTAACCTTTTTATTGCGCCGGTGGTGTGGTTATTTTCGGCGGTTTTGTTTTGCGGTCGAAAACCGGCGGTTATATAATCGGTATTTCTATATAATTTTATCGGTAGTGTTTGCATTATACGTTTCCTAATATAAATCGATAATATCTGCTAAATCAATATCGGGAAGTTCGATTTCGGGAATTTCAATTTCCGGAGTTTCTATTTCGGGAGCTTCGATTTCGGGCAGTTCGGCATCTGCTTCAATATCCCCTATATCAGCAACATCTTCTGCGGGAATCTCCGAAACTAAATCTTCTGTCGGAGTTTCCAAATCTATGTCATTTGAAGAAATATCAGCGGGGTCGTTCGCTAAATTGTCACCGATTTTTATATCATCCGTCGGAACTTTTCCGGTTTCTGCTGCGGCATCGCCATTTTCACCCAACATATCAACAGGGGTTGTATCGTCTGTGTCAACGTCTGCGTCTGCTGCTTGAGTGTTGTTGCTATTGATACCTTGTGTTTTTTTTGTTGCTGCTGATGCGCCGGAGGCTGCCGTGCCTGCGCCCGCTCCCGCCAACGTGCTTTCCAGCAAAGTGCCTTTTTTACTGTTTTTATTGTCGGTGTTATTTTTGCTGCCGGTTTCGTAATAATTTTCTATTATCACCGTTCCGCCGTCTTGTGATGGTGTAAATGTATCCGCATTCATTCCTTCTCTTTTAATTTTGCCGGTAATCTTTCTGACTGCATCATTGATGCCTCCAAATGTTACCGGTCGGTATGTTGTTGTAAATAGAACTTTCATTTTTTTCCCCTTTCTTTTACTGTTATAATGCTAATACTATTACTTTTATTACTATTTTTCTTTTTGTTCTGTTACTTTGTTTTTTATCCTGCTTGTCTATAATTTTATTCAAATTCTTTTCATAACTTTCTGATAAATTTTTTATTTTTGTTGCATAACTGTTGTTTGTATTTATGACATTTGCTTTACTTTTTTCCAACGATGCGGCTAATTTTTTGCGTGTTTCGTTTTCGCCGTTTACGTAATTTACATACTTTATCCCGTCTGTTAAGTATTGGTTTAATTCATTATATTCCAAAATTAAATTTAATATACTATTTGTATAATAACGTTTAATAATACTTTCGTATTCATTTTTAATTTCATCGCATTTATCATTTATATATTTAGCAAAATTGTCGGTGAAAACGGTATCTTTCAACTGTACGGCAATCCCCACTACGGGGATTTTTGATCCTTCGGGGTTGGAGCTTAATAATTTTTGCATATCAAATTTTTTCATTGTGTTAAAGTGGCTTAATGTTGCATTAAGACTTCTTAAAGCGGTGTATATCTTGCTTTCTTCCTGTTTTAATCTTTTATATGCGTCATAAATTCCTTTGTCCGTTGTCGGGGCATCAAGGATGATTTTGTCGATATCTTCGGCTTTTAATTCCGATTCATAAAGCATATTATTACGCAATTCGGGTGAGCCGTACATGTCGATATTTCCTTTGAATACCGGTTGTTTTAGAGGTCTTTTTATCCATTTATTATATTTTTCATACTTGTTAAAACAATCGTCTAATGTTTCGTCGTTCAAGGATTTCAAGTCTTTGTCGGCATTTTTGCTTTGCAAAAGGTTAACTTTATTTCTGTTGCCGAGCAGTGCAAAATGTTGCATAGGAGTATAACCGTCATTGTTGTAGTAATTCAAATCGGCTTTGTATTTTATAAGAGTATCTAAATCTTGTTCATTTTTAATATAGAATGCGGCGGTTTTGCCTGATTTGTCGGGTTTGTCGGGGTTTGCTCCGCATTCAAGCAGAGCATCGGCAAATTCCGTATTCTCCGATTTTATAGCCCCAATCAGGTAATTTTTGTAATTCGGGTTGGCACCTGATGCGAGCAGTAATATTCTTATGACGTTGGTTTTTGCATCTTCAAGTGCGGCTTT
>CANQSZ010000003.1 GCA_947626645.1 Candidatus Gastranaerophilales bacterium | reverse complement strand
CAAAAACTTGATGCAATATTGTCCGATCAGGTAATTTTTGTCGGCGGTGTCGATGTTACCGATTTAATTATCAAAAAACTTAAAGGACAATAAAAAGTAATATGCACTATTCAGAAGATGGAAAACAGTATCATATCGGGTTAGAACAGGGTGATATCGGGAAATACGTGATATTACCCGGAGACCCGAAAAGATGCGAAAAAATTGCACAATATTTAGACAATCCCCGTTTAATTGCAGACAGACGGGAATTTGTTACTTATACAGGCTATCTTGGCGGAGAAAAAGTCAGCGTTACCTCAACCGGTATAGGCGGAGCTTCGGCATCCATTGCAATGGAAGAACTTGTAAAAGTCGGAGCGGAAGTATTTATAAGAGTAGGAACATGCGGCGGTATGGCGCTTGATGTTAAAGGCGGTGATATCGTCATTGCAACAGGTGCAATTCGTATGGAAGGAACAAGTAAAGAGTATGCTCCGATTGAATTTCCGGCAGTTCCTGATTTGGATGTGGTAAATGCTTTAGTTTCTGCCGCAAAAAAATTAGGCTACGACTATCACACAGGTGTTGTGCAATGTAAAGATTCTTTCTACGGTCAGCATGACCCCGAGTCAAAGCCTGTCGGATACGAGCTGATGAATAAGTGGGAAGCGTGGAAAAAACTCGGATGTCTGGCATCTGAGATGGAATCGGCGGCATTGTTTATTGTTGCAAGTTATCTTAATGTCAAGGTCGGCTCGGTATTTTTGACGGTTGCCAATCAGGAAAGAGAAAAAAATAATTTGGAAAATCCCGTTGTTCACGACACTGAAAAAGCTATTAAAACTGCAATTGAGGCAATAAAAATTTTAAAAGGATAAATATATGTTCGGTAAAAACAGAATGGAATATGTTATAAAAACCTGTTCGGCAGACAACGCTCAGGAATTGCAAAATCTTTTGAACGAAATGTCAATGAACGGATGGGAATTATACAGCATGCACGACATCGGAGATGAAGAATCAGGGTCAGAACTTAACTGCATCTTTATGCGTCAGGCTAAATCCGAAAACAATTCCGAATCTGATATAATTAATATTTCCGATTTCAAAAGCCAAATGGAGAAAATGCTTTCTCCAAAACTGACAGAATACGAAACCTGTCTTGAAATTCAGTCAAAAATAAGACATCAGAAAGAAAAAATCAACAAGATTAAATCGGCACTTGATGCGGAAACGGCAAATTCCGTTTCAAGAAAAAGATTAAACGACAAAATTTCAGCGGGATTAAAAGAACTTGAGGACTTAAAAAGTCAATTAACAAAAGCAACTTCGCCTGATTTAATGTATTCAAAATTACACGAAGAAAAATTGACCATATATTTAAGCGAGGAATTACTCGGGTTTGTGGATTCCGATAGGGACAATTCCGGAGAAGAACTTATCGCACAAACCGTAAAATCACGTATTAAACTCACCGAAGAAATCGGATATGTGATACCTAAAGTTATATTCAAAGACGATGACAACTTAAATCCTTGCGAATTTAGCATAAGAATAAGAGGTATGGAAGTTTTCAGAGCGGGAGTATGCCCGAATTACGTAATGTTTTACGCAGACGAACTTCACACCGAGCATAAAATAAAAAATTCAATTAACGTAATTGATGAAATAACCGGCAGAAAAGCCGTTTGGATTGAAAAAGATAAATCAAAAGATTTTTGGCAACAAGGAATTTCCCCCTCGGAATATATTGCAAAAGCTCTTGAATACGTTGCAATTAAATACGTTGATGATTTATTGGATTATGAAGATATCGACAAATATCTTGAGGTGGTTGAAAAGGAAAACGAATTTTTAATCGAAAACATCGTTCCCGATGTGTTGAATTATGCCGACATAAAATATTTGATGACAAGCCTTATAAAAGAAAAAGTGTCGATAAAAAATATTACGTACTTATTTGAAAAAATTAACGATTATGCAGATGACAGTTCAAAAAGCGACATCCTCAATAAAATAAGATTATCGCTTGCCAAACAGATATGCCGCAAATACACAAACACTGACAACGAAACAATCAGCGCATTTGAATTGTCCGAAAAAACTTACACCGAAATGGTTTTAGGATGCGATGATACCGAAGAATCAATGATAAGAATTGACGGAACACTCGCTGAAAAACTTGCCGATAAAATCGTTAAAAAATCGAAAAAATTAAATATCCATTCGCCAAAATTAATTGTACCGATGGAATACAGGCAAATATTTTTCACACTGTTATCAATATACATAAACGATATAACAGTGCTTGCGCAGGAAGAAATCGGCTGCACGTTTAAGATAGACAGCTTAGGCGAAATCTAAACAACAAAAATTAAACATTTTCCGGTTTTTCTTGAGCGATACCGGTTTGATACCCGGGAACCAAAAGTGCCAAAGGAATAATTTTGCCCAATTTTGTACCGAATTTGGTTTCCTGATTCATCATAGAAACCGCAAGACAAACATCATCAACGTGCGGAGCAAAATCCGTTGCCTTAATATTTCTTTCTACTTTTTTATGATAAAGTTTTTCGTTTATAAGATTAGAAACCCTGTTGCCAAGATAAATTCCAACTCCCAACAACCCCAAAGTTGTAACGGCATTAGGTAACTTTTTCATAACATTATTAAAAACATGACAAACCTTGTTATCCTTCTTAAATTGCGGCATTATATTTTCTATTATATGACCGTATTTTTTGTAAATCGAAGCACCCAAACCGACACAGGCAACGGGAACGGAAACATTTCCCAAAATTTGGCTCAAAACTTCACGTTTTTTGGCAGACAGGTTGGATTTATCATCAACAAGCGCACCACCAACAAACCCGCCGACAACAGAACCGCTTGCCAATGCCAAAATTGATAGCGGGGATTCAAATTCCAAGGATTTTTCTTTTGGGGTACACTTGAATAATGCCCAATCCTTAACGGGAGTCTTGAATATTTTTAACGGATTAAGCGAAAACCCTTTACGTTTAGCCATAACAGCCAAAACAGGAGCCATACCCAACGCGGAAGACGCTAAAATTACCGCCTTCTTTTTGCGGGATAATGTACAATCCGAACTTCCGCCATGCCCGAAAGCCAATGACTGATTGTTATTTGAGTTTTTATAACCGGTTACAGGGTTTATCATAATCGTTTCCTACTTCAACAATATCAAAAACCAAACAAAAAAACTATTGCTAATGTTAATTATTTTTGTTACTATTTGTTACAATCCAATAATAAGTGTATTTGATATAATTAATTGTAACAAAATATTAAAGTTTATACAAAAACAGGCAAATATATTTTTTTAGGGATATTAAAATAATTGAAAGAAGTTTTAAACCTATGTCAATAAAAATACCCACCGTAAAAACGAATAGCTCAATAACAAGAAACTTTGTGTCTCAAATAGCCAAAGACGGTTTTTTGCCGGTAATAGCATTGGAAGCATGCGTGGAAGCGGGAAGAACTTATCAGGCATACAAGCGCGGCGGGTTTGATGAAGCAAGAGAGCGTATCACGGAAGAATTTTCGGGCGCGGTATTTTGGCTCGGCGGGGTTACGGCTTTGAATGCACTGTTTGAAAAAATAGGGCAAAAAATCCTTAAATTACCGAACAAAGCTGTTGACATTGCAAGCGATGAAGTCAGAAAACCGCTTGCAAACTTCCTTGAGAACGAAACAACAAAATCGGGTGCCAAGATTTTGGAATCAACAATGGCAAGGTTTAAGTTTATCAAGGTTATTTCAAGCGTGTTGGTTGCCAATGCCTTTATCGGCTTTGTTCTTCCAAAAATTAATCAGGCAATAACACGTTCATATCACAAAAATAAACCTCAACAACCGCTTAACCAAAATGATATTGATTTAAGGTTTAATAAAACTTCTATGCAAGACTTTTTGGACAATAAAAAAGACAAAGATGAAACCAAAAAAGACATCTCGTTTGGTATCAATTTATTGAGTATAGCGGATAAATTTGAGAACAACAGGAACTACAAACTTCTTGCGGTAGATGCCGGAACAGCTTCAGGCAGAGCGATTTCGGCAAGAAACAACGATGAAAGAGTCGAAATTCTGTTTAGAGATTTAAGTTCAATTTATTTCTATATGTTTAATATGTACAACATGAACAAATGGTTGAATAAACTTGAACAAAACGGCAACGCAAAAAGATTAGACCCCGTTTCGGCCGAATTTACAACGCAATATATGAAAAATTACCTGCAATCAACCGCCGATGTTGATACAAAAATCGCTGACATAAAGGTTGACGTTGATAAATTCGCCAAAGACATGTTAGGTAAAGAAATAACACTTCCTAAAACGCTCAAAGATAAGTTTGAAGGAAAAGGCATAAAAATAATATCTTTAGACAAGTTCAAGAAAGAATTGAGAACAATTGTTGCGGAAAATGAATATGCCGAATTTGAAAAGATTGCCGATGATATGTCCAAATTGCAGCCAAAGATTAAGGGCATGTCGATATTGACCGAAAATCAGGTTAAAGACGTACTTTCAGGCGGACACATTAACAACCCCGCATTTTTACAGGAATTTTACAAGAACAGATTTGGCACGAAGTTTATGGAAAAATATAAATACGTAGCGCAAAATGACCTTGATGCGATGAAAAAAGAACTGATTGACTACGTACAATCAATAATAGACACGGCAAGAAAAACCGATGCAAAAGAAGTAACACACAAGATGTTAACAAAAGCATCAAAGAAAAACCTGAAAATGAACGCATTTAACTGGGGAACAGGATTTGCAATCTCGGCATTGTTCTTATCAACGCTTATACCGAAAATGCAATATTTGATAACAAAACTCAGAACGGGTTCCGATGATTTCCCCGGAACTGCTCAATACAGAGAACAGGAAAATAAAGTCGGTTAAAATAATTAGTCTATATATATGACAAATTCTGTCAAATTATTTTCTATAATAAAAGAATGGAAGAAAAAGCATTAGACAAAAAATACACCGAATTTATCGACGGTCTTTTAGCGCAGATAGAACCACTTTTGCCAAAAGATGTTAATAAATTGCAACAGGATTATCTGATAAACAACATAAAAAAATCGGCAAGTATGTTAGCATCTTCCATGGAAGAAAACGAGGAATTTTCAAAACTGGACTTTGAGAATCAATGTTTTTACATACAGGTAATGGCAGAATGGTCATTCCACAAAGAAATAGACCTGTTTCGTTCGGGAATCCCTCCGAAATACTGGAAAACAGTAATGCAAAAAATTTGGTACACCATTTGGGAAGTCATGTATGCGTGCGTAAAAAACGACGCGCCGCAAGCAGCGGTACTTTCGCTTGTCGAAAGATTTGTCAACAGATGTTATAAAGATTCGGTAGAGGAATTGAAAGAACAGCAGTTGATTGATGAAGAAACCGAAGAAAAAGCAAAAGAACAATCAAATATTGCTATTATGGCTCAAGAATATCAAAAAGTGCGTCAAATTTCCGCAAACATAAAAATCGTACTGTTTTATGGCATGCTTTTTGTGGTAATCAGCACAATCGTTTCGTTTTTAATTCTTAAATTTCAAAGCTACGGAGTAATATTTATATTGACCCTTTTGGTCATTTACCACATTGTTCCGCTAAAAAGAAATTATTAAAAAATTCCTTACTTCAAGTGAGTAACAGGACATATACTGAAAAATCCGATATTTTCAAATATCTTTTGCCGTCTTTTTATGTTAAAATGTTTGAGTACAAGGTTACTTAACGAAAGGAAAAACAGATGACAAAACTTTCACCATTACAAATTGAAAGATTAAAGTATGAGCCGAAACTTCCCGCAAGTTTACGCAAAGGCGTTAACTCGCTTGAAATGGTCGAAGGCTCGCCCACTCAATCGGTGCGCGACCAAGAACAAATTCAGGCTCTGTTTAAAAACACTTACGGCAAACCTACCGTTACATTTGAATCTTCCCCGACAGAAAAAACTTCGCAACCAAGAAACGTCGGAGTTATTCTCTCGGGCGGGCAAGCCCCCGGCGGGCATAACGTTATCGCAGGGCTTTATGACGCATTAAAAAACGCTAACCCCGCTAACAAACTTTACGGATTTTTAGGCGGCCCCTCAGGTATCATTGACGGAAAATATGTCGAATTTACCGACGAATTTATCGACGCTTACAGAAATACGGGCGGGTTTGACATTATAGGTTCCGGCAGAACAAAACTTGAAACAGAAGAACAGTTCCAAAAATCTTTGGCTGTATGTCAAAAACTCGGAATCACCGCAGTTGTTATAATCGGCGGCGACGATTCAAACACAAATGCCGCACTGCTTGCAGAGTGGTTCGTCAAAAACAACGCAGGCATCCAAGTAATCGGCTGCCCCAAAACAATCGACGGTGATTTGAAAAATGAACAAATCGAAATTTCTTTCGGTTTCGACACAGCCACAAAAACTTATGCCGAACTTATCGGAAACATCGAAAGAGACGCAAATTCCGCTAAAAAATACTGGCACTTTATCAAAATTATGGGAAGAAGTGCTTCGCACGTTGCTTTGGAAGCGGCATTGCAAACTCAGCCAAACATCACTCTAATCTCGGAAGAAATTGAGGCGAAAAAAATGTCTCTATCGTCAATCATTGACTATATGACAGATATCATCGTCAAACGTTCCAACAACGGCAAAAATTTCGGTATCGCCGTTATCCCCGAAGGTTTGATTGAATTTATCCCCGAAATGGGCACTATGATTTCCAATCTTAACGATATAATGGCAAACCTTGAAACAGATGCTTCATTTGTTAACGCAACATCTATGAGAGAAAAATTTGATATCGTTGAAAACAGATTAGATGCGGCAAACGCAGGGGTTTACAGCTCTTTGCCTTCAATAATTAAAGAACAACTTTTGGCTGACCGCGACCCGCATGGTAATGTTCAAGTTTCAAAGATTGAAACGGAAAAATTGCTTATCCAAATGATTGATTCACGTCTTGAAGATTTGAAAAAACAGGGTGATTTTATAGGCAAATTCTCCGCTCAATCACATTTCTTCGGATATGAAGGACGCTGTGCGTTCCCGTCAAACTTTGATGCCGATTATTGCTATTCGCTGGGTTACAACGCATTTGCATTAATCGCAAACGGCTTGACAGGATATCTGTCCTCAATCAGAAACTTAACCGAAAGTGCTGATAAATGGATTGCCGGCGGTGTTCCGCTTACAATGATGATGAATATGGAAAAACGCCACGGTGAAATGAAACCGGTTATCCAAAAAGCGTTGGTTAAACTTGACGGCGCGGTGTTCAAAAAACTTCAAGATAACAGAGAAGATTGGGCAATGAATGACAGATATTTATTCCCCGGAGCAGTTCAATACTTCGGTCCGAGCTCCGTTTGCGATATCACAACCGTTACTTTACAATTGGAAAAGAGCAAATCCTTAGCCTCTGTCTAATTGATTATTAACAACAAAAATGCACTAAGATTATTTTCTTAGTGCATTTTTTATTATCAAAAACTTCGATTAGTATTTCATTTTCCAACCGGCTTCCATAACAGCATTCAAGCATCCGGCAGCCATTTCATAAATAGAGCCGCTGTTTTTCTTACCGCAATCTTTAGCTTCAACACTGCCGTTATCGTAATCCGTAACCAAACCGTTAGATGATATATCCATTGAGAAAGTGTCCAAGCCCGCCATATTAGGCTCTGCCGGACCGTTAACATCGACCAGCGCGGAAGTCTTTCCCTTATCCTTATCAAAATATATACATATTGTTGCATTATTCGTGGTTTGGATACAATATTCAGCATTAATACCCGAACTGTTTACAACGCCGGAACCGTCTAAACTTTTGTAATCCGTACCGAGACATCCGCCGTCTTTAGAATCTGCACTTTGACAATCCGTTTTTACGGTTTTAAAATAACTGTTTAAAAAGTAACAAGCACCTTTTGACTTGGTCATATCAGAATTGCACGAGCTCGGAACACCCGCGGTTGACATATAAAAACTGTCTGCAAACTCGTCATTGATTACAGCCTGCGCCGCATCGGTTATTTGAGAATATGCTTTTTCCAATTGGGAAACATATACTTTCTTTTTATAATTCTTCATAATTGAAGGAATAGTCAAAGCCGCAATACATCCGACTATACCGAGTGTAATAAGTGCTTCTGACAGAGTAAAACCTTTTTTCATATTTTCTGACTCCGATTTCTTCTTATAAAAAGATTATACAATTTTTCAAAACAGTTTTCAAGTATAAAAGCTGATTTAGTTTTTAAACCTGTCGGATAAAAAACTCAATATTGCACCGCCGATTTCTTCGTTGGGGTCAAACGGTTGGGGCGAAGTATTTAATTTTATTGAGTTTTGTATAAGCATTTTAACAAGTGGTCCGAAAGCATCGGGAACTTGAATTTTGCGATAAATTCCTGCCAAAAATGTTTGTATATTCGCTGATTGCGTGTTGTTAAATCTTGAAAAAACAGGATATAACTTGTCAATGCCTTTTACCCCGCTATCGTATAATTTGTTCATAATATAAAGAACCTCGGTTATTTGCATTTCATTATCGGAATTTTGCAAAATATCCGTTAAGTAAGGCAAAGAATTTTCCCCGCATTTTACAAAATAATCGACCTCATCAGAATTAAAAACGCAGTAATTTTTGCCGCTTTGCACCGGACAAGCCGAAGCACAGATGTATTTCGGGATATATCGGTTATTGTTATAATTGTACTGTATTAAAGGTGAAATCATAAGACTTTTCCTCACTCAATTATGAATAAACAAACGGAGGACCGTTTTTAATTTCCGACAGAATATTTTCCGCCATCGATTTTAACTCGGATTTAGAGCGGTTTCCGCTATCGACCTGTTTATAAAATTCTTCAACCAGCGGCTGAATTGCCGAATCTTTTTTGGATTTGAAATTCCGAAGCTCGGTCGATACAAGACGTTTTTGCAGCTCCAACTCGGTTTCGGCATTTATTTTTTTTACCTGAACCTCTTTTATTGCATCACCCGCGAGTTTTCCGCCGTAACTTACCGCAGTGAGTCCGGTTATGCCGAGGAATAAGTGTTTAAACTGCGGATTGGTTGTATCTAAAAGCCAATTGTAGAAAAATGCCCGATAATCCTGTACAAAGGAATTAAACGCAGGCTTTGGCGTTCCGTCTCCCGCATAATTCGGGTTTGCTTTTGTGGCGGAAGTTTTCAATTTCGTTAAGACACCGTTTAAAAATTCCGTTTTTTCTTCCGAATTTGCCCAATTCAGTTTATTAATTTGCGAAGTTATAAATTCTCTTATCCTTTCCGAGCCGTCATCGATTGCAAAAAACAAGTGCTGAAGTATGTCTTTATCCTTTTCTTTTGTTTTTTCCATCGAGACATCAACAAGATTTTGTATAAGTTTTTTTGTATTTTCATAACCTTGGTTGAGGTATTTTTTCCCCGTTGAGAGATTTCGCATAGAAACAAATCCCAAACCGATAATACCTGCGAATGTGGCAATTCCGAGCATTATATTAACAAAATCGGAATGCTTTTTGTTTTGAGCCGATTTATTTTTGGAAGTAAACGGAACGGGTAAAATTTTGTTTGTTCCAAAATTTGTTAAAATCTTTTCATCAGGTGAAATATATTTTTCAAAATCCGTTGTATATTTTGAAAGCATACTTCTTATAATTTGCATTTTGCCTGAAAAAGAGGATGTTTCGACAGCAATTAAATTTTCTTGAAGATTTTTTTGAATCTCAGCTTCTTTACGTTTAACCCAGACTTCTTTAAACCCGTCAAAAAAAGTTTTGCCCATAAATGCCATGGCAGAAAGAGTTAAGACCCCCGATGCCGCTAAAAACGTCTTTTTATTAGGATTTTGCACAACCTGATATGTAATTTGATGAAGTTCATCACTTAATTGCACATTTCTTAAAACTGTCGGAAGCCACTTTTCACTCGGTAAATTTTTTGCAATCTTTGCACTGCGGCGAGCAAAACCCGTCAATATCGCTATCGCAGACATCACACCCAATGTTACCCCGCTTAGCGGTATAAGTTTTTTGTCTATAATTTTATTATCGCGATACAATTCGTCGGGCAATTTTGTTTCATCCGATATCATATACAAGTCCTTGGTGTCGTTCAAGTTTACCTCTTTATCTTTTATAAGAGTATTTACAACCACACCTTCTCTGGTTGTTCTGATATTTTTTCTTTGCGAATTTGTAAGATTTCTTTGTTGTCTTAACGATTCGTTGTCATTGAACGGAACTACTTTCATCGTTTTCTATTTCCTTTTCATCTTTTCCTTTAAGTTTTTTATATAGTTTATGTATAAATGTTTTCAATTCAAAAGTTCTTTTTGCCTCGTCAATTTTCTTATCCTCATCATCAGAGTCTTCTGCGGCAAAAACAAAAAATAATGATTTAATTTTCTTTTTAAAATTTGAAACAAATTTAGAAACTTTTTCATTAATTGCCGCTTTCAATTCACCGTAAACCGCACTTAATTTATCCGAAATGTCGGCAAATTTTTGAGTTAAACTTTGGGTAAAATCAGTTATTGCATTCGGAATATTTCGGATAACATTTAAAACGCCGGCAACAATTTTGGTTAAAACAAAATTCACGGGTTTAGCGATGATTGGTGGCAATTTATTTGAAATTGAAGCCGCTAAATCCAAGATTTTTTGATGAATATTTGCAATGGTTTTTTGAAAGTTTGCAATTGAGAGCAGATAATTTTGCTGAGCAAGTTGCGCTTGTTGTGCGGCATGCTTTTGAGCTTTTAACATTGCGCCGATTGCGGCACACTGATTGTAAGTCATTTCACCGACGTTACGCGGAATATCACGTTTTGTGGTTGAATTTCCGCCTGCCATGCCGTTACATATCGGGCATGCCCCTAACGGCAATCCGTGCGGACATGTTCCGACTTTTGATGCGTGTGTATGGTTATGTACTGCTGTTGCTCCGAGTGACATTAAAAAATCCCCTTTTAAAAAGAGGACACTTCTTAAGAAAATTATTACCCCATCCCATAAGCGCGTAAGATTAAGGTTTTTCTTTGAGTGTTCCGACTTTTACGGCTGCGGCTACAGTTGAAGATATTCACTTCATTTCCTCTTTTCTTGATAGTAATTTAAGCATAGTTACTTGTCAAACATACTTAAACTTTTTGAAAAAACTTTGTAACATTTCACAAATCTTTCACCGCAAAATTAATCCTTTCGAGTAACTTGCTTTTTTTCATTACTAATCGTATTATAAAAGGGTTAAGTTTTCTTAATCAAAAGTTTTATATTCATAGTATTTAGGGTAAAATAAGTGTATGCCAACTGAGGAAAAACTATATTCGGATATACCTCCGACAAAATTACGAAACAAAGAGGAGAAATTTAAACCGGCAAAAACAAACCGGTTCTGGTTGACTGTGGCAAGTTTGTTCTTTTTCAATATGCTTCAAAACAGGTTTTACGCATTCAGATATTCGGGTGATGAAAATTACACCGAACGCGATAACAAGTATCCGACAATACTTTTTTCTCCTCATTGCAACTGGTGGGACGGAATTGTACTTTATAACATCACCCATAGAATTTGTCATAAAGAAATTCGTCTTATGGTA
Source organism: Candidatus Gastranaerophilales bacterium (assembly GCA_947626645.1). Lineage (GTDB taxonomy): Bacteria > Cyanobacteriota > Vampirovibrionia > Gastranaerophilales > Gastranaerophilaceae > Zag111. The sequence goes on along the minus strand of CANQSZ010000003.1, from coordinate 29,068 downwards.
GAAGAATTAAACAGGTTTCCTCTGCTAAGACGAGGAGGTGCGTATTCGGTTAACAAAAAATCGGCACAATCAGCTATGAAAGCACTTCAATACTCGGTCGATTTGCTCGGCGATTTGAGAAATGTCTTGTGTATTTTCCCGCAAGGTATAATAAGACCCCCGCATTTCAGACCGTTTAAATTCCAAACCGGATTAACTTATATCGCTCAAAATGCGGTTAAAAAATACGGAAAAGTTAACCTGATTCCACTTTCGATTGATTACTGCTTTCTTAGAGATAACCGCCCCGAAGTTATTGTTGACTTTGGCAGACGTATTGAACTTACGGATAAAAATATTGACAGAAAAGACTACACCAAATTCCTTGAGGCAAAATTAACCGAAACTTGCGATGAACAATTCAAAAAGATTTCTCAAGGCGAAATTGATAATTATAAAATTCTGTTTAAGCAGCATTTGAAATGGTACAGAAGAATTGAACAAAGGTTGAAAAGAATTGATTTACCCGATGTTTCGGGAGTATAAATCGGATTTAAATTCTGCAAATAAAAGGATGCACTTTTAAAAAATGCACCCTTTTATTTTTGTTTTTATTTGATACTTTAACTAATCAACAACTTCTTTAAAAATCAAAGTTGTATTATGTCCGCCAAACCCGAAAGAGTTTGACAAAGCCGCATGAACTTTTTTATCTCTTGCTTTGTGCGGAACATAGTCAAGATTAGCGACGTTTTCATCCTGATTATCAAGATTAATTGTCGGAGGAACTTTGCCCTCTGTAATCGCCTTAATACAGACAATAGCCTCAACAGCACCGGTTGCACCGAGCATGTGCCCGTGCATACTTTTTGTGGAACTGACGAGCAAGTTCGGATTTTTCTCTTTGTCGCCAAAGATTTTGGCAATAGCTTGAGATTCAGCCATATCGCCCAAGCCCGTACTTGTTCCGTGCGGGTTGATATAGTCAATTTCTTCAGGTTTCATGCCGGCATCTTTTAGTGCAAATTCCATCGATTTTAATGCACCCCTACCCTCGGGATCAGGTGCAACAATATCGTGTGCATCGGCAGTTTGACCATATCCTACGACTTCTGCATAAATTTTTGCACCGCGTGCTTTAGCATGTTCATATTCTTCAAGAATAAGAACACCGGCACCTTCGCCCATAATAAATCCGTCTCTGTCTTTGTCATAAGGACGAGAAGCCTTTTGCGGCTCATCGTTACGTTTTGATAACGCTCTGCAAGCTGTGAATGCCCCGACACCCAAAGTTGTAATCGTTGCCTCGCAACCGCCCGCTACAATTACATCGGCATCACCGTATTGAATACTTCTGTAAGCATCGCCGATTGAATGTGTGCCTGTTGCACAAGCGGATACTACTACCTTATTAACCCCTTTAAATCCGTGTTTTATTGAAATACGACCTGATGCCATATCAACAATCAACATCGGAACAGTAAACGGTGAACCTTTTGTAGGTCCTTTTTCAATCATGGCAATGTGGTTTTTTTCAAACGTGTGAAAACCGCCGGCAGCAGAGCTGACTATTACACCGATTCTGTAAGGGTCAATATTTGTCTTTTCTATCCCCGAATCTTCTATCGCCTCATCTGCCGCTACCATCGCAAATTGAGTAAATCTATCCATTCTTTTTACTTCTTTGGGATCAATATAATCTTCCGGATTGAAATCTTTGTCTTTAATTTCCGCTGCAATTTTTACCGTCTGTTTTTCGGTATCAATTCTTTCTATCAAAGAAACGCCGCTTTTACCTTCAAGCATTGCCTTCCAAAAATTGCTTACTCCTATTCCACAAGGTGTAACTGCCCCAAGACCTGTAATAACTACTCTTCTTTTTGTCATTGTTTATTCCCTTTTACTGTGTGTATAAATAATATGAGAGCGAAATGAAACATCCCACTCTCATATTTATAAAATTCAATTTTTTAACTCAAATTAGTGAGATAATTTGCTGTCGATATAAGAAACAGCATCTTGAACTGTTTGAATTTTTTCTGCGTCTTCGTCAGGAATTTCGCACTTAAATTCTTCTTCCAAAGCCATAACCAATTCAACAGTGTCTAAAGAATCAGCACCCAAGTCATCGGTAAAACGTGCTTCAGGTGTAACTAATTTTTCGTCAACACTTAATTGATCTACTACAACTTTTTTTACTGTGTCTAATGTACTCATCTTTTTTTTCCTCTTTTTTTAATTTTATTTTTGTATTACTAATACTTTTATGTAAATATTATAACTTGTTGAATATTTTTTTGCAAGAAATTTACATTTTATCAAGGGTTTTGTAAATATTCTTTACTTTTTGATTAAATAATCAATCCGCCGTCAACTTGCAAAACCTGACCGGTTACATATTCACCGTCAAGCGCGAGAAATTTAACCGCTTTAGCAACATCTTCGGCTTGTCCCATACGTTTAAGCGGAATTAATTTCATATACTCATCAGTATTGCCCAAATCTTTGGTCATATCGGTTGCAATAAATCCGGGGGCAACCGCATTAACTCTTATTCCTCTTGAACCGAGTTCTTTTGCCAATGATTTTGTGAACCCGACCAATCCCGCTTTGGCAGACGAATAATTCGCCTGTCCCGCATTACCGTACAACCCTACAACTGATGTTGTGTTTATTATCGCACCGCTTCTTTGTTTCATCATCAATTTTACTACCGGTTTTGATACGTAAAATACACTGTTTAGGTTTGTATTTATAACCGCATTCCATTTATCCGAGTCCATTCTGATAAACAAATCATCTCTTGTGATTCCGGCATTATTTATCAAAATGTCTATTCTGCCGAATTTTTCTATAATTTTGGCAATCGATTCATCGACTTCCGTTTGATTGGAAACATCGAATTTAAAAGCCTGAGCGTCAACTCCCAAAGCCTTAATCTCCTCAACCGTTTTATTTGCGGCATCGTCATTTCCCGCATAGTTAATAACAATGTCGCACCCTGCTTTTGCAAGCTCAAGTGCGCACGCTTTTCCGATACCACGAGATGCTCCCGTTATCAATGCCACTTTTTTTTCTGTCATAATTATTTCTCCTTATTATTTAAGTTATAAAAATTTTAACTAAACACCGACCATTTCCGATTTCAGTTCGGATACAGTATTTTCCAAAGATTCTTTATCATAAATATTATACGTTTTTACATCAGCATTTATTTTTTTGTTCAAGCCCGCAAGAACTTTCCCGGGGCCGATTTCAATAAACGTATCCACTCCGTTTTCAATCATATTTTCAATAGTTTGAGTCCAATGAACGGAAGAATAAATTTGTCTGGGCATTTTGTTTTTAAAATCGTCCGCCGAAATAGTAGCAGCGGCATCAACGTTTGTTACAACCGGAATTGATGCACTGGAAATATCAAAATCAGCAATGAATTTAGCAAACTCTCTGCCCGCATCTTCCAAAAACTTGGAATGAAAAGCTCCCGAAACGGCAAGCGGAACAACTCTTTTTGCACCTTCTGCCAAAAGTAATTCGCCTGCTTTTTCGACGGCTTTGTTATCCCCCGTGAGCACAACTTGCGCGGGTGAATTGTAATTTGCCACATCAACATAACCGACGGTTGATGCCTCTTTTAATATTTTTTCCAAACTTCCGACGGGAGCGTTCAAAACCGCCGACATTGCACCGCCTTTGACTGCGCCCATTAAATCAGCCCTCTTTTGTATTGCTTTAAATGTTGTTTCTAAATCCATAACCCCCGAACAATACATTGCGCAATATTCGCCCAAACTGTGTCCTGCCGTAAATTTTGGGGTTATATTTAATTGTGATTTAAAAACCTCTAAAGCCGCAATTGACATTGCAACAATTGACGGCTGAGTATTTACGGTTTGTTTTAAATCTTCTTCGGGTCCTTCAAAACATAAATTCGTAATACTTTTGTCTAAAATCTTATCGGCGGTATCAAAAACTTTCTTAGCCACATCGTAGTTTTCGTATAAGTCTTTACCCATACCTACAAATTGAGCACCTTGCCCCGGAAACAAAAATGCAGTTTTTTTAATCATAACATCAATCTCCTTAACAAATACCTTCTCTGAGGCGAACAACCGCCGTACCCCAAGTCATGCCGGCACCAAATCCGCACAATATCGCCGTACAACCAAGTTTTATTTTTCCCTGTTCAACCCCTTCAACAAGCGCGATAGGAATTGATGCAGCCGATGTGTTTCCGTAATATTTTATATTTGAAATAACTTTATCATCGGAATAATTAAGTCTTTGCTGCAAAGCCTCGATAATTCTTTGGTTTGCCTGATGAGGAATTAAATAATCAATATCCTCGGGTATTTTTCCCGCATCTTCAATACATTTATCAACATATTGAGGAAGGGTTGAAACAACAAATTTATAAACATCACGACCCGCCATGTGAATTTTCGGATTTTGTTCAATTTCTGCTTGTTCAACAAGAGGGCAGTTTTTCCCCGGCATGTTCATGTAAATATATTGACCGATAACCCCATCTGCTCTTATATCGAGAGCCAAAACATCGTCAATTCCGTCTTGAGCCGGCTCAACAACCATTGCACCCGCTCCGTCGCCGAATAATATCGACGTTCCTCTGTCTGTCCAGTCAAGCAATCGTGAATTGTTGTCAGATGCAACAATTAAAATATTCTTATATAAACCCGCACCGATTAGTCCTCTTGCAACCTGCAAAGAATAAATCAAACCCGTACAAGCGGCAGTTAAATCAAACGAAGGAACAAAATCGGGGATTCCTAATCTTGCCTGAATATGACATGCCAAAGCCGGATACAATTGCGGCGGAGCTGACGAGGCAGCTATTACGCAATCTATATCTTCGGGTTTTAACCCCGATTTTTTCATGGCATTTTGTGCTGCTTTATATCCCAAATCAATGGCATCTTCATTACCCGATACAATCCTTCTTTCTTTAATACCCGTTCTTGTATAAATCCATTCATCGGATGTTTCATACAGTTTTGTCAAATCGTCGTTTGTAACAACCGTTTTCGGTACGCTATATCCTAAACCTGCAATTCTTATGGGTATTTTGTTATTTGTCATTGATTAATTTCCTATCTGTTAATATTTTCTGCGATTTTAGAGTTGATATCTTTATTAAGAACTCTTACGGCAGCTCTTACGGCATTTTTCATAGCATAAGACGAACTTCTGCCATGTGCAATTACCGAAATACCTTTAACGCCCAAAAGTAACATTCCGCCGAACACTTCCCAATTAATTTTTTTAAGGATTCTTCTTAAAAACGGTTTAGCCATCAAACCGATGAAACATCCGACAAAATCCGACTTAAATTCGCATGCAATCATTTTCAAAAGCATTGATGCAGTGCCTTCGGTTACTTTCAATGCGACATTTCCCGCAAAACCGTCGCAAACACAAACATCACACTTGTTTATAAATAACTCTTTACCTTCAATGTTTCCTACAAAATTTATATAGCCTTTTTCGTGCATATCTTTTAAAATGGGGTAAGTTTCTTTAACCAAAGCGTTGCCTTTGCCTTCTTCTTCGCCGATACTTAAAATCCCGACTTTAGGATTTTCAATGCCGATAATATTTTCGGCATAAGCAGAACCCATTTCGGCAAATTGAGCGAGCATTTCGGGAGTGCAATCACTGTTAGCTCCGCCGTCAATAAGAACAATCGGGTCTTTCATCGTCGGCAAAGTAACGGCAATGGCGGGTCTTTGTACCCCGTGAATCCTGCCGAGTCCGAATAAACTTGCTGCCATCGCAGCTCCGGTTGAACCTGCCGAAACTACCGCCTCACATCTGCCTTCCGCTACCGCTCTTACTGAGGCAACAATCGAAGAATCTTTCTTTCTTCTGATTGATTGTCCGACCGCTTCGCCCATACCGATTACCTCCGAAGCGTTTGTAATCGTGTAATCTATTTTATCAATATCAATTTTTATCTTTCTTTTATGACCTTTAGTACCGCAATCGGAATAAATGCAACCGGCAGACTTAATTCTTGCCAACTCGGCATTTATGGCATCTTCCCTGCCGACAAGCTCCAAACCGACGCCGTAATCTTGTGCTGCCCATAAAGCACCTTCCATTATCGCTTTCGGAGCATAATCTCCACCCATTACATCTATTGCTATTCTTGACATATCCTTATTCTCTCTCAAAGTCTGCAAGTATATTCGGCGGAAAAACGATTTGCACCGCTTTTCCGCTTTTTTCGTTATTCTTCTGTTTTTTCTTCTACAGTTGTTTCTTCAGCTTTCACTTCTTCAACCTTAACTTCTTCAACTTTTGTTTCTTCAACGGGAGTTGATTTTTTAGCTTTGGTTGATTTAGAAGCTGTTTTCTTTGCTGAAGTTTTCTTTGCCGGTTTTTTAGCCGGTTCCGATACGGTTGCTGCTGCCGCTTTGTCTGCCAATTTGACAGGTTGTCCTTTATATGTGCCGCAGGCCGTACATACTGTATGTGTTAATACTGTTGCGCCGCAATTCGGGCATTTTGTTGTTTCAGGCTTGGTAGCTTTCCAATTCGCCCTTCTGCTCCCTTGTGCGGAATGTCCTGTTCTTTTCTTTGGTACTGCCATTTTGTTTTTCCTTTTTTATTTTCTGTACTTACTAACTAATCTTTCAGGTCAATGTTTATATTGTTAAAAACATCTAACCTCGGGTCAGGGATATTTTCTTGTGAAAAAATTTCCTTCCCCTTACAATTAATACCACAAACTTTTTTATTTGGAAAACTTAATATTACAGATTGATACAATAAGTCATAAATATTAATCTCTTTTGCGCCGTTTAAGTCTGTTACAAATTGACCTTCTTTAATTTCAAACTCTTGACCCGACTCCTCATAATCCCCGAATAGTGAGCCTTTTGAGTATAATTCATTTATGTCAAAATCCAATTTATGCTCAAATTTTTCAAGACACAAATCGCATTCTAATGTTACAATTCCCTTAACATGTCCCGTAATTTGCACAAATTCATCGAGAGATTTCGCGGTCAAATCGGCATGAATATTCCCGACAGACTCTATACCGTCTATTTTTTCATCGAAAGTACAACAAAGGGTTTTGTTTTGTGCATTTTCCAAATCTTCAAGTAATAATATTCTTTCCATAATTGTTAAACGTACTGTTCTTCCTGAACCGCAACGGCTGCGATTTGATTAGACAAGAAACAAACCTGTTTAAGAGGTCCTTCGGTTTCTTTTTCAATCAAAACTGCCTGAGATGATTGCATTTTTTCAACCAACTCTTTATAAAGGGTTTCGTGTTCTTTTACGTACAAAACCAACGGAGCGGTTGAACCTTTAATAAATACCAAAACAGAATAACGTTTTTTAATATTTTGCGGATTAAATTGTTGTGCCATAGCTTTCTCCTTTTCTTTCAATAAAATTATTTTACAAAAAATAAGTAATAAAGGCAATAAATACATAAAAGCGGAAATCGACTTTATAAAAAGTTAAAAGTCGATTTCCTTTATATCGGTTGTTCAACCACGACAGTTCATGCTCTCTGTCGAAACAACCGTTTGAATCGCGCCGCTATGGTGTGCATGCCCGCAATGAACTGCGGGAGATTTCGGCAACAGATTCAAAATTTATTTCGTTTCTATTGTTAATTTTTTTGGTTTTGCAGCCTCGATATTTTGTTTTGGAACTGTTATATTAAGCACTCCGTTTTCGTATATGGCTTTTGTGTCTTCAAATTTTACCGGACAATCAAACGATATTGTGCGCTGATATTTTCCGTAACGAAATTCGCTTGTATGATAACGGGCATTGTTTTCGGCTTGTTCTTCCTGTTCTTTTTCTTCGTGTATAACAGCACTTATCGTCATAAAATCGTTATCAAGTTCGACTTCTATATCGTCTTTTTTCACCCCCGGTAATTGGACTTTCACTTTATAATTGTCCTTATTTTGGATAACTTCTACGGCGGGGCGTAAAGTTGTATTTTTTATAACATTTAGAGGGTGGGCAAAAGCGTGTTCAAAAAACGTATCGCGTAAAAAACTGTCCAGTTCCCTGTGGATACTGTCAAAATAAAGTTCAGGCTCTCTTACTGTTAAATCGTGATTCATACCTTCACTCCTTTCTTTCTTTATTAAGATAAAACTTTTTGAAATGCTTTTCATTGCCTTTTCAGTCAATTTTTTAGTCAATATCTTACACTTTTGTACAATGGATTTTTTTGTTTAAAAAAGAATAATGTTGAAAAAAGGAGAAAACTTATGTCTTGTAAAATGCTTTTTTTTGACTTAAGAGAAGATGAAAAAAATTTTTTGAATAAACATAAACCGGACAACTTTGATATAAAATACTTCAGGGAAAGTTTAAACGAAGAAACGGTGGAAACATTATCCCCAGAAGAACTTGAACAAACAATGGTAATCAGTGTTTTTATAACCTCGGAAGTTACAAAAAAAGTTGTAAGCAAGTTTAAGAATTTAAGAATAATCTCGACCCGCTCAACAGGGTATGACCACATAGATTTGCAGCCGTTGATAGACAAAAACATCGCACTGATAAACGTGGAATCTTACGGAAATATATCGGTTGCCCAATTTACGTTTGCGCTGATACTATCGCTTGTAAGAAACTTATACCCTGCCATGCAAGCCGTTAAAAGCGGAACATGTATTCAAACAAATTACACGGGAAGAAACCTGAACGCCTTAACCCTCGGTGTAATAGGAACAGGTGCAATCGGAGCCGGAGTTTGCACAATTGCGCACGCTTTCGGAATGAAAATTATTGCCTACGATTTATTCCCAAAACAGGAACTCGAAGAAAAATACAATGTTCAATACACAAACCTTGACGATTTGCTTGAAAATGCCGATATAATTTCACTTCACGTACCTTACAACGAAAATAATTACCACATGCTATCAACTAACCAATTCAAGAAAATGAAACAAAATTCATACTTAATAAATGTTTCAAGAGGTGAACTTATAGACATCGAATCGCTTGTTAAATTCGTAAAAAACGGAAAACTTTGCGGGGTAGGTTTAGACGTTGTAGCTTGCATCGATTCTTCTTGTATGGACGACATAAAAAAATTGGAACGCTCATCGTTGATGTGTTTGGAAGAATCCAAAATTGTAAAGGAATTAAATTCTTACCCCAACGTAATTATAACCCCGCATATTGCCTACGAAACACAAGAATCAATCGATTATATTCTTGAAGCAACCTTTGACGGGCTTTCTGATTTTCTTTACGGAGGAAAACAAAACAGAGTTATCTAATTTACTTTTTCCATAATTTGTAAGGATATAACCCCAAACAAATAATCGCGTCTTTTTTTATACTTGAACCCAACGGCTTTAAATTCTCTGATTAAAGCCGTCGGCTGTGGAAATTCCTCTTTGGAATTTATTAAATACTCATAATGATTTTTATTTTTTCCAAAAAACATCGCAACAATCGGTACCAAGATGTTAAAAATTTTGCTTAAAAAGTTATGCTTGCCAAAATCCAAATGCAAAAACAATCCGCCGACATCCAACACGCGATAGATTTCTTCCAACGCGGCTTTGCGGTCTTGAATGTTTCTGAGCCCGAAACTCATTGTTACATAATTAAATTCGTTATCCCTAAACGGCAAACTTGTGCAATCGCCGCGCATAAACGTTCCTTTGGGATTTTTTAATTTCGCGATTTTAAGCATTTTATCGCAAAAATCAAGACCTATTGTTTTAACTTTCGGATAAAATTTTGAAATAATTTTTGTGTAATCACCCGTTCCGCAGCACAAATCCAAAAGCATTGTATTCGGTTGCGGATTAAGTTCTTTTATTGACAAAAACTTTATCAAAAGATGACACCCGACAGATATTATGTTGTTCATAAAATCGTAATATGGTGAAATTTCTTCAAATATCTCTCTTACTTTTTGCGGATTTTTATTATCGAGCATAATTTACTCCATTTACTAAAATAATATTTTAGCATAGAATTATTAATATGGAAATTGGATTTTTACCGATAGATAACAGACCGGTTTGCTACACGCTTCCCAAGCTGATTGCGGGCATGGATAAAAACATTAATTTTCATATCCCCGAAAGAAAATACTTGGGAGACTTAATAAAAACTGCCGATATAGAAAAACTTTTTGACTGGCTTGAAAACCTTGAAAACCCCGATGCAATAATTCTTTCACTCGATACGATAGCTTACGGCGGGTTAATTCCCTCAAGACGCTCAAACGATACTTTTGATGAAATTAAATCAAGAATAGAAAAATTGAAACAAATTTTAGAAAACAAACAAGCTAAAGTTTATGCTTTTTCAAGCATAATGCGAATTTCAAACAACAATTGCAACGAAGAAGAAAAAGAGTATTGGTCAAAATGGGGAAAAAGAATTTTTGATTACTCCTATCAAACCCACAAACTCGGCTGCGAAAGCTGCATATCAAACACAATCCCCTCGGAAATACTTGACGATTACATCGCAACAAGAAAAAGAAACTTTGAAATAAATAAAATTTACCTCGAATGGCAAAAAGAAGGACTGTTTGACTGTTTGATATTTTCGAAAGACGATTGTGCCGAATACGGATTTAATGTTCAAGAGGCAAAATTTTTGGAAAAAGAAGGGGCAACGGTAAAAACAGGTGCTGATGAAATTCCTCTGAGCCTTTTATCAAGAGCAATCGAAGGCAGTTTGAAAATTTGTCCGATATTTGCCGAGCCGCAGCAGACACATTTGATTTCCAACTATGAAGATATTTCGGTCGAAAATTCCGTAAAAAATCAAATCGAGCTTGCCGGATGCGAAGTTGCTGACGAAAATGTGGCTGATTTAATTTTATATGTTAACAATTTTAAAAACAATCAGGGTGAAATTGTTATGAAAATCGGAACACAAGGGTTTTCAAAAACATTCACACTGCCTCAAAAACCGTATATGATAGCGGATGTAAGGTTTGCAAACGGTGCGGATAACAATTTTATAAGAGAACTTTTCAAAAATGACCTTACAAAAGAAAATTTCTACGGATATTCCGGTTGGAACACGACCGCAAATACTTTGGGAAGTTTAATTTGCGCCGCTAAAATGAAATTTTTTGCAAAAAATTTCGACAAAAACAACTTCCTCAAATTGCAGATGACAAGATTGCTTGATGATTGGGCATATCAATCCAATGTTCGCCAAACTGTCAGAAATACCGATTTGAATATTCTTAAAAAAGAGATGAAAAATTTTGAAAATATCGTGAAAAATGTTTTGAATATAAAAACGGAAATCGGTTACAAATTCCCTTGGAACAGATTGTTTGAGGTAGAAATTGACTTTAGTTGAGATTGTTTTACTATCAATTGCACTGGGTATAGATTGCTTTGCGGTTTCTTTTTCACAGGGCTTAATATTTAAAACCGACAGGATAAAAACCGCGCTGCGACTTGCGTTTACAATGGGGTTATTCCAAGGATTAATGCCGATTATCGGATATGTCGGAACAAACTCGTTATACAAAATTATTCTCCCTTACAGCAGCAAAATCGTTTTTGCCATATTTTTTGTACTCGGTATCAAATTTATACTGGAAGCCTTCAATATAAAAGAAGAAAAAATCGAATGTTTGGATATGAAATGTCTTATAGGGCTAGGAATAGCGACAAGTATTGACGCTTTAGTATCGGGCGCAACGCTCAAACTTACACAAACAAATCTGCTGTTATCCGCTGTATTAATTGGAATAGCGTCATTTTTGATGTCAACCGCGGGTTATTTCGGCGGGAATTTAATAAAGCAAATTCCGACAAAATATCTTGAAATAACAGGCGGGATAATATTAATTCTGCTTGCACTAAAATCTTTGTACTAATTATCGTTCAAAAAGCAGGCGCTCAAATGGTTTTGTGCAACAGGTTTCAAATCAGGAACATTTTTGGTGCAAACTTCCGTACAAAAATCACATCTTGGATTAAATCTGCAACCGTCAATAATTTGAGAAAGAGCAGGCGGTTGACCTTTAATGGTTTTCAACTTATCCGCACCAAATGAGGGCAAAGAATTTAACAACGCTTTTGAATAGGGATGATTGGGGTTGTTAAAAAACTCCGCAGAAGGTGCGGTTTCGACAATTCTTCCCGCATACATAACGGCAATATCGTCGGCATTTTCGCTTACCAAAGCCAAATCGTGCGTTATAAGAAGTATTGATGTGGCTTGATTTATTTTAATTTCATTCAAAAGTTTCATAATTTGAGCTTGGATTGTAACGTCTAATGCGGTTGTCGGCTCGTCTGCGATAAGGATTTCGGCGTTACATGCAAGTGCCATGGCAATAATTGCGCGTTGTTTCATGCCTCCGGAAAATTCGTGCGGATAGTTTTTCAAGCGTGATTGTGCGGCAGGAATTTGAACGGCATCAAACGCTTCTTTTGCCTTTTTTAAAGCCTCATCACCCGACAAGCCCTGATGTATTTTTATAACCTCCAATAACTGGTCGCCTACGGTGTATAGAGGATTTAAAGATGTCATCGGGTCTTGCGGAATAAGTGCGATTTTTCCGCCGCGAATTTTTTGCATTTCTTTTTGGGTTTTTGTTAATAGGTTTTCGCCGTTAAAACAGACTTCACCGCCGGTAATTCTTGCCGTTTTGGGAATAAGCCCGAGAATACTCATCGCGCTCATTGTTTTCCCGCATCCGGATTCCCCTACCAGCGAAAGCATTTTACCTTTCTCAAGATTGAATGAAACGTCAAATATCGCCTGACGAAATACTTCTTCCGTTTGAAATCCCAAATTCAAATTTTTTACTTCTAAAATTGACATCAAAATTATTATAACTTTTTTCTTTTATATAGTAAATAGCCATATATGTACATCTTTTTACAAAAAAATAAATTATTGAATAAAACCAAAGATTAATGTAAAATTCTTTTGTAAACAGACATAAAAAGAGCAAAACTATGAAAAGAGAATTTATATTTTTAGGACCTCCGGCTTGCGGAAAAGGCACACAAACATCGAAACTTGCACAACATTTCGGATTTCCCCACATTGACACGGGTTCACTGTTAAGAGCGGAGATTAAAAACGAAACCGAGAACGGAAAAATTGCAAAATCCTTCATTGACAAAGGGCAGCTTGTTCCGGTTGAGCTTGTCGGGGGAATAATTAAAAACAGACTTTCGCAAGACGATTGCAAAAACGGGTATATACTTGACGGTTACCCCAGAAGTGTTGAACAGGCACAAATGCTTGAAAAAATAAACTCCGAAATTGACAACGGTCAAAGCACAAGTTTCAGAGCAATATATTTTGAACTCAATCCCGACATTTTGATATCAAGAATTGTAAACCGTCGTTCATGCCCGAATTGCGGAGAGATTTACAACCTAAAATCAAAACCTCCGAAAATTGAAGGCAAATGCGACAAATGTGCAACAGAATTAACTCAAAGAAAAGATGACAACGAAGAAACCGCAAAAGCACGATTTGAAACATATTTCAATGAAACTGCACCCTTGATTGATTACTACAAAAACAAAGGAAACTTAAAAACAATCAATGCGCAAGGAACAATTGACGAAGTTTGGGAAAGACTTTTAGAAGTTGTTCGGTAACATCAGCTTAATAAATTGATATAAACCAAAAAATAAGTATAATGGAAATATGGTTGATATCGACAAAAGCAGTATAGAAGAATTAAAACAAAAAGTTAAGCAAAAACTTGACGAAACGAGCCTGTATTCTTATAAAGGAACGGTATCGAAACTTTTGGGGTTAACGGTAGAGGTAAAACTTCCGGGGTTAAAAATCGGTGATTTGTGCTATATAGAAACCTACGACGGAAAACAAAAACCCGCAGAAGTTCAAGCGTTCAAAGGTGAAGTGGCGCAATTGTCGTTACTTTTAGACGGAAGCGGAATAGGACAAGGCAGTTTGGTAACAACCACCCGACGTCCGATAACGGTACCCGTCGGAGATTTTTTACTCGGAAGATTGATAGACCCGCTGGGAAATCCGCTTGACGGAAAACCGATAGACACAACCGATGCCACATGGCGCCCGATTGAAGGACCTCCGCCGGGACCTTTTGAAAGACCGATTATAACAGAAATTTTTTCAACCGGAGTTCGAGCGATTGACGGTTGTATGACAATGGGTTGCGGGCAGCGTTTGGGTTTATTTGCGGGTTCCGGAGTCGGTAAAAGTACGCTGCTCGGGATGATTGCAAGAAATTCCGATGCCGATGTTAACGTCGTTGCACTAATCGGAGAACGCGGACGTGAAGTTAAAGAGTTTGTTGAAGATTCGCTTGGTGAAGAAGGCATGGCAAAATCGGTTCTTGTATGTTCAACGGGCGATCAGCCGCCTTTAATCAGGCAAAAAGCACTCCTTACGGCAACCGCCGTTTGCGAATACTTTAGAGACAAAGGGAAAAAAGTATTTTTAATGACCGATACAATAACCCGATGTGCAATGGCAGGTCGAGAAGTCGGGTTATCATTGGGCGAACCGCCGACTATGAAAGGTTATCCGCCATCAATTTTTTCATGGCTGCAAAAAGCCTTAGAGCGTGCTGGAAACAGTCCGAAAGGTTCTATCACCGCTCTTTACACCGTTTTAATGGAAGGAGACGATATTTCAGACCCGATTGTCGATATTGTCCGCGGTATTGTTGACGGGCATATTTTCTTATCAAGAAAAGTCGCCGAATCAAACCACTACCCCGCAATTGATGTTTTAGGAAGTATCTCACGTTTGATGAGCGCGATTGCAACCCCGGAACATAAAGCCGCCGCCGCAAAACTTCGTACAATAATGTCTATGTATCGCGAAAACAAAGACCTGATTGATGTGGGTATGTATCAACCCGGTTCAAACCCCAAACTTGATATCGCAATTGAGATGATGCCCAAAGTTAATGCCTTCTTGCAGCAAAGAACATCTGACAGCGTAACAATGGACGGCACCATAAAACAACTTGTCGATATGATGGAAGGAGTCGATATTTAACACCACATTTATAATTTTACGCTTTTGTCGGCAAGTTCGCTATCCACTCTTAAAAATACGGGGTGTATTTCTTCTTTTGTAATAAGTTTTCCGGCTTTTATATTTGAAGTTGTAATATCATCAAGTTTTGTATTGATATCATAAGACAACTGTTTTGCCATATCAGAAGCGATATTCGGACAATACGGATAAATCAATGAAGAAACCACACACATAACTTCAAAAACAGTTGTTAAGACCTGTCCGCATTCAACCGTTTTATCTTCTTTTGCCAGTGTCCAAGGCGCGGTATCGGTTACAAATTTATTTGCGGCATCGACAAGCGATATAATTTCCTGTGCCGCTTCTTGTATTTCAAAATGGTTAAAATGATTTTCGACTGTTTTAACCGTACCCAACGCGGTTCTCAAAAGGCTTTGCGCTTGGTTTGAACGATTGGTCAAAAATTCTTCCTTCACTTCGCCGTCAAAATATTTTACAAGCATTGACAGACTTCTGTTCAAAAGGTTGCCCATACTGTTTGCAAGATGTGCATTAACTTTTTCTTTAAAATCCTGATCGGAATAATTGCCGTCGCGCCCGCAAGGAGCCGATGTTGCCATATAATATCTGAACGCATCGGGTTGTGATAATTCAAAACTTTCCAAAACAGATGTCGGTGAAACTACATTCCCCAAAGATTTTGACATTTTTGTTTCATCAATCGTTATCCAGCCGTGGGCGAAAATATGTTTCGGCAAAGGTAATTCCAATGCCATAAGTATTCCTATCCAATAAATACTGTGGAATTTCAAAATATCTTTACCGATAACATGAACATCAACCGGCCAAAGAGTTTTAAACTGTTCCGAGGGGTTTTCCGTATCGTAACCGATTGCGGTTATATAATTTGAAAGGGCGTCAATCCAAACATATATTGACTGTTCGTCATCGCCCAATACATCTATTCCCCAGCCTACATTCGATTTGTTACGGGAAACAGAAATATCTTGAATATCCTCAAGCTGGTTCAATACTTCGTTTGCCCTGAAACTCGGAACGATAAATTCCGGATTTTCTTTGATGTGTTTGATTATCGCATCTTTATACGAAGATAATTTGAAGAAATAATTTTCTTCTTTCACAACTTCGGGCTTTTTCAAATGATCGGGGCATAAACCGTCTTCGGTTAAATCTTTCGGATTCAGAAAACACTCGCAGCCGGAACAATATAGACCTTCATATTCATGTTTATAAATATCACCTTTTTCAACAAGTTTTTTAAATATTTTTTGAACAATTTTTTCGTGGTCTTCATCGGTTGTTCTTATAAATCTGTTGTAGTTAATATCAAGAGCTTTCCAAGCATCTTTAAACTTTTGGGCATTCTCATCGCACAACTGTTTTGGAGTTTTACCCTGCGCTGCGGAAGTTTTTTGTATTTTAATTCCGTGTTCGTCTGTTCCTGTCAGGAAAAACATGTTATCGGTTCTTTGCGAATAATGTCTTGCTATAATATCGGTCAGAATCTTTTCATACGCATGCCCGATATGCGGTGCACCGTTCACATAGTCTATTGCCGTTGTTAAATAATATTTTTCCATAACTGTTTATACCTCGCTGCTTAGTGTTTATAAAAAAATTTTATCATAAAAAATCTTAAATAGTCCATTTGATTTGAACCGAATAATATGATAAAATAAAGATATTGAGGGGAAGATTATGAAAAGAGTTTTGATAATATTGGGAATATTAAGCATTCTAAGTATTTGTGCCGTTCAATTAAAAGAATTGGCGCAAGCAATAACTGTAGGTACAGAACCTCCCGCACAGTACATAAATAATTTAAAAACCTGCACAAAAGGAACATTTCGAAGCGGTAACGGAGAAATATTCGAATATACCATAAAAGGCGCTCTCCCATCGGGAAGATGCGAAGTCGAAATAAGAAGCTATACGGATTTTTCAGACCCCAAAGTTTACGAAAATTATAAAAGATTATCCGGTGCTGTTATCAACTCCTTTTCAAAAGAAAATCCTAACGAAATTGAATTTCCTACCCAACAACAAATGATGGCACAGGCTATAAAAGAAATGAATATTACCAAGTGTAAATTTAATAACTCCGAACGTGCCCAACTTTACAGAGCCTACTTAAAACACGACAACCAAAATCCTCCCGCAAAAGTTACCGAAAATCAGATTAAAGTATCTTTCAGTTCGGAAAAAATGAGTTCGTATGATAAGTTGATGATGAATATGGGTTCGTGTATAAGCTATGACAATGACGACCCGCAGGGACAAAAAATACTTGCCAAATATGCTTGCGAATATGCCGATGCAACTTGCTACTATACCAAGTTGGGAGAAGGCGGTTATGAGGTTAAATGTTCAAACGAACCCTCAAAAGGCATAGGTGCTAACTTGATGAAAACAGTTGATAAACACGTCAAAGCCGGCATGTGCGAAAAGATTTTCTAAACTTATTGTTACAAAAATTTAAAAATACGCAATTTTTTGCTCAAAGAATACTTTATATAAATAAGGCAGAAAATAAAGGAAAAGTATTATGGCATTAAATTGGGTATTTGCATTAGATTCTTTGGCAGCAAACGGAGTTATAGACTATGATGCTGCGGCATATATACTCGACCAACCGGCAAGATTTGTCGGAAATCCCGCCATGGTTGATTTGCCGATGACTGATATCTCACTTCTGCCCCCGGGAACTAAACTTAAAGATATCCCGAATGTTGATGAATACGAAAACTCAAATAAAAAAGGCTTGGTTCAACCAAAACGCTGGAAAAAATGGGCATTCGCATCAGTGCTACTGTTAAGTGCCGCTGCGCTGGTTTTTAGAAAAAAACTGTCCGGACTTAATATGAAAAATTTAAAATCCTTAGCCTCAACAACTTGGAATTATATCAAAAAACCCTTCCTATGGATTGGCGCTAAATTCAAAAAAACTCCATAATTATCTCTTATTATTTATCCCATAAAATGCTTACCTTGTGTTAAGCATTTTTTTTTAACTGTTAAGCGTTTTTAAACTGAGAGTTCTATAAACTTAAAAAAGCGGTTTATAAAAACCGCTTTTTTCTGTTATATATAATCTAACCCATCAATTAAAAAGAACCTGCCGGTTTTTTCTGAGCCGTAGCCCCCGGGATAGACTGCCAGTTTGCAGCCATAATCTTTTTGAATGATTTTAAAGCCGTATCTTCAAGCTCACCGAGTTCTTCAGCTTCCATAATCAGTTCTCTCAACGGCATCAAAGCTCTTGTGTCTCTTAAAACACCCAAAGCTGCTGCTGCGCCGGCTCTGACTAATTCGTTTTCGGAACGGTTTTTCATTACATCAATCAATGCAGGTACCGCTTTTGTATCGTTTAATTTTCCTAACGAAGTTACCGCGTATATTCTTACGTTAACCCATTCGTCATAAAGCATATTGATAATCTTGTCAACCGCTTTTTTGTTTCCGATTTCGCCTAACGCTCTTGTCGCATCACATCTTACATTAACTTTTTCGTGATCAAGTGATTTGATTAAAGCATCGGTTGCAACATCGCCGATTTCAATTAACGCATCCGTTGCGGTGATACAAACCTGCGGGTTTTCATCGTTTAAAGATTCAACAAGCGGTTCAACAACAATAGCACCGCCCAAACGACCTAATGCTCTTGCCGCACGAACACGCACGTCAACGTTTCTGTCCTCACGCAACGATTCTATCAAATGAATTGTTGCCGATGAATCGCCCAATTCACCCAATGCTCTTGCCGCATACAATCTTACGGAACCGTTTTTGTCATGTTTTAAAACTTCGATTAATGGTTCGACTGCTTTTGCATCGCCCAATTCACCTAAAATACGAGCCGCATTGTATCTGACTTTTTCCGAATTGCTCGTTTGTAAGTCGTTCAATAACTCGTCAAATGTCTTTTTTACTTGTTTTTTCTTGCTGTTCACACTAATTGTCATTATTTTCCTCCGACACTACAATAAATATTCACACACCTTACTTCTATATAAAAACATTTTTGCGAATATTATTGCCTTTTTTGTGTATTTTTAGTTCATATTTGTTTACAATTCATAAATTGTTTTTCGATTTTTCCTATTATTACTGTACTGAACCGTCAGTTGTATTATTAAGGGTAATTCTGACACTTATTCAATCTGTACTACTATTATAACACAAAATTATAATTTTTTCCTCAGTTTTATGAATTATTTTAAAAATTTTTATAAATGTTTTTATAAATATAATTGTAATTCAAGAATAAATTAAAATCATTATTAACAAAACTTAACAATTTATTACTCGCTTTTGATAGTAATAATAAATTCCGTACCGACTCCAACGGCACTATTGACGTGGATTTTGCCGTTATGTTTGTCGATAATCTTTTGACTGATTGCAAGTCCGAGTCCTGTACCTACTCCTACACCTTTTGTAGTATATCCGGCGGTGAAAATTTTGTTTATATTTTCGGCAGCTATGCCATGACCGTTGTCTTTTATTTTTACGCTCAATATTCCGTTATCAAACTCGGTTGTTATTTCGATTATACCCTTTTGGCTAATTGCTTGGCAGGCATTTACCAAAATATTTGTAAAAACCTGATTAAGCATGTTCGGGTAGCATTTTATGGGCGGAATATCGCCGTAATGTTTTATTATTTCAATTTTATTTTTTATTTCGTGGCTGATTAAATCGAGGGTCAAATCCAGTTCTTTATTGATATTAGCCTCTTGAAGTTCCGCCTCATCAAGACGTACAAACTTTTTCAAAGAAACGACGATATTGCTTATTCTTTGGATTGCCTCTTGGTCGATTGTATTTATTTGGGCGAATGTTTCTCGCAAATCGTCCTGTTCAATTTGGGAAATGAGTTTAGAGATTATACTGTTGTTGGATTTTATAGAGGCAACGGGGGTATTAATTTCGTGGGCAACTCCCGCAACCAATTGACCTAAAGATGCCATTTTTTCGGAATTTATAAGCTGCAATTGTGTTTCTTTCAATTCTTCCAAAGTTTTTTTCAAGTCTCTGACGTTTTGGGCGTTTTTCTGATAAAGTTCGGCTCTTATAATTGCGTTGCCCAGCTGCGAAGAAACCGCATCCAAAATTTCTATTTCCTCATTCAATTCGCGTTTTTGGTAGCTTAACAGAACAAGAACGCCTATCATCTTTTGAAGATGAAAAACCGGAACGATTACTCTTAAGACGGACTGTTTAAAGGGTTCGGCTTTTTGATATTCCATAAGGCAGTAACTTATTGAAATATGTTCTGTTTTCAAGCTGTTCATAACATGTTCATCAAAAGTTATGCAAATATTTTTTCCGTCGTTATTTTCGCCGTAGGTTTCTTCTATATAGAACCCGTCATCACCCGAGGAAGCATAGTATGCTCTGAAACACCCGAACATTATCGCCAATTCTTTGAGTGCCGAATTTAAAATCATTGAAATGTCCATTGATTCTCTTATAATATTTGACACTTTGTTGATTAAAGCTATTCTGAAAGCCTGCGATTGTGCTTTTTGACGGATTTTTTGAAGTTCATCGTTTTCTTCTTCGAGCTTGGACAATTTGTCTTTAAAAATCGCCTGTTCTTTTTGATTGTCCCGTAAAAGAACGTCTGAAGTTACATCAGCAAGAAAAATTATCGTATAAGACCCGCGTTTAACGGCGGTTAAATCGTAGTAATAGGTTTGACCCGAAGAAGAAATGTAAGAAACTCTTGCAAAAAAGTTTTGTTTTGAAACGATTGCCTGAAAAATAGGGGAACACATATCGACATTTTCGCTATCCATCGGACACATGTCGAAAGTCATTTTGTGTGCGAATTTTCTTATATCCCCAAACTGTTGAAACACACGACAAAACGTGTTGTTTTTAAAAACAACTTCCTCATAATCCCTTATTACAATAACCGGATCTCTGTACTGATTAAAAAAGTCAAACTTTTTCATAGTAAAATTATAGCCCTAACAAGTTTTTAAGGCAATTTGTAAAGGATAAAACAAACCGTACAAAACGGATTTATTTAAAAGTTGAATTTTTGGCTCATAACAATTAAAATAGAGAAAAAGGAGTTAAAATGAGCGAAAAAAGAGTAATAATAGCGGTAATAGATTCGATGGGAATAGGTGCGATGCCTGATTGCCGCGATTTTGGGGATGTACCGGAATGTAATACGTTAAGAAACGTTTGTAAATTTAACCACGGATTGAATGTTCCGAATTTGGAAAAAATGGGGCTTGGGAATCTTCAAGACTTTGAGGGGATAAAAAAGACCGCAAACCCGATTGCACAATACGCAACATTGACGGAAAAATCAAAAGGGAAAGACACCACAACCGGACACTGGGAAATTGCGGGAATAACATTAGATAGAGCATTTGCAACATTTCCGAACGGTTTTCCGTCTGAAATTATTGATAAATTTATAGAAGAAACAGGTTGCGGCGGAGTTTTGGCAAATTGCCCCGCAAGCGGAACCGCTATTATTGAAAAACTCAACGACGAACACCACAAAACCAAATTTCCGATTGTTTACACATCGGCTGACAGTGTTTTTCAAATTGCACTCGATACGGATTTGATTCCTTTGGAAACTTTATACGACTGGTGTAAAATCGCAAGAAAAATTTTAACCGACGGAAATTATTACGTTTCGCGAGTAATTGCAAGACCTTATAAAATTATTGACTCAAAACCGACACGAATTTCCAAAGACCGCAGAGATTATTCAATAGAACCTGTAAGACCGACGGTTTTAAATGAAATTAAAGACAACGGCGGAAAAGTAATAGGAATCGGCAAAATTGAAGATATATTTTCAAAATCGGGCATAACCCATGCTATTCACACCGGTTCAAACAAAGAAGGGCTTGAATTAACGCTCAAAGCCGTTAAAAACGAACTCCCGCTTGAAGATATTTCTTATATCAAAGGGAAAAATTACAACAACAAAACAATAATATTCACAAACCTTGTTGATACGGACATGCTTTACGGACACCGAAATGATGCCGCAGGTTACGGAAAGGCGATAGAAGAAATTGACACCTATCTTGAACCGATAATGTCTGCCATGGGTGAAAACGATTTGCTTGTAATAACCGCAGACCATGGCTGCGATCCGACAGTTCAAGGAACTGACCATACCAGAGAAAAAGTTCCCGTTATTATCTATTCAAAAAATATCAAACCGGAAAACTTAGGTGAAATAAACGGATTTGACTATATTGCAAAAATTGTCAGAGAATTTTTGGCATAACAAAATGCAAATTTTTTAACAAAATCCACACTGATTCAAGTTTACAATTTGTTACACTTGGCGGGGGTTTTGATTAAGATTATTTACATTAATAATTTCTTGAAATTTCATGATGTTTATTATAGAATATCGTTGTGAAAGAAATTTCACGAGTTAAAAAAGTAAGGAGAAATAAGATGGCAGTAAAAGTAAATGATAGTTGTATTTCATGCGGCGCATGCGAATCAATCTGCGACGCTGTATTTTCAATCGATGACAAAGCAGTTGTAAATGATGCGGCAGTAGCTGACAACATTGATGCTGTAAAAGAAGCAGCAGATGCTTGCCCGGTCGGAGCTATCGAAGTTGAATAACTTATAAAAAATATTCAAAATAAAACCTCTTTCAAGAGGTAAATAATAAATGACTTCTGTACAAAATACGGAAGTCATTTTATTTTCCTGTTGTACTCTTTGTTTTGGGTAATGTTAAGAAATATTAAAATTTTTCTTAAATTAAGCAATTATTTAAGCGATAAATACTTTATATATATACAGATGGAAAATCATATTAGGATGATTCAACAATAGGAAACATACAATTTAAGAGTATGTGAGTAAAAAAAAGGAGATTTACAAATGATACCAGATGGAATTAACAGTGCATTTACAAACTTTAACGGCGTTAACAATGTACACAAACCCGACAAAACAACTTCAACATCACAGACTGAATCCACTCAGCTGGTTAGTTTTAAATCTGATGATGATAAAGTCGGAAGAAAAGATTTAGATTTACAAAATCCCTATGGGGTAATGGGTTTGGATATTAAAAAACCCTCATCGGGAACGGTTGAATTCTTTGCGCAAGCTGCACCGGAATTAGGTAAATGGCATGGCAATTTTGCATTGAATGACCCCAATAATGCAGCTTCAACTTTAAATACTTACATGTATGTCCTTCGCGACGGTAAATCGGTTGCAGAACATCTGCAAAAATCACAATCCCCATTTTCCGAATTATATACATAATTTGTTTGTTTATAAATTTTACTCACATATAAAAAGGTCGGTCAATCCGACCTTTTATTTTGGTTTTGTGAATTGTAAACAAATGTAACAAATTTGGAAAAAAATTGAGAATTTACTAAAGATTATTAAACTTATGCCGTAAATACTCATGTGAGTAAAGTACAAGGAGTACCAAAATGGTAATTAAATTTAATGATTTTAACAGCAACTATAAGAATTACAACCTTGTTGTAGGACATCAAAATGTAAAAGATGCCGAAAAATCAAAAGAATCAAAGGAAATTGAGAAAAGTAGCACAGAATTTAAGGGTTTGGAAAATGAAACGGACTTATTGACCAAATCCACACAGAGTCTTTACGGAGTTAAGTTAGGTAAATTCACGGCAGAAGATAAGGATTTGGCAGATGAGACCAACGCAATACTTGCCGATTTAGGTTATACCTACAAAGTTACGGCAGCACAGGTTGCAAGCGTAACAAACGGATTAAAAACGGTAGTTATTCCGGGGTTGGAATCGGTAACAGACAGCGCAGTGGCTGCTCGTATTCAAGACCCCAAAGGACCGTTTGCGGATTTATTTATTTAAGACTTATAAATATACTATGGTTACTCACACGAAAATTTTAGACCGGTTATAAACCGGTCTTTTGATTTTTTTATTGAAATATAACGATATCACCGCGTTTGACCTGAGAGGCAAGAATTTTTATAACTTCGTTATCCGTTCTTACGCATCCGTGAGAAGCGTGTTTGCCAAGGCATGACGGGTTACTGTTTCCGTGTACAAATTCGCCGTGGTAGCTTCTTTTTCCCGTTTCGGGGTCAATTTTATCAAGTATTATGATTTTTGGTCCGTATGAATTTGGGTCGTTGCGTCTTTTTGTCGCAGCCGGTGCGTTTGAATACGGATAATTTTCGATATGAGAAACAACTTTTACCATTTTATCCGTCGGGGTTGACGGTTTTCCCGTGGCAACCAAATATGCCATATCGGGTTTGCCGTTTTCGTCGTAGTGATACAAAATATTTCTTTCGGTATCAACAATTATAACCGCATTTTTGTCTTCCCCGTTAATTTTTATCTTGGAGGTCGGTGCTTGTGCCAAAATCGCTGGATCATCCGAACCTTTCACCTCAGGCAAAGGTATATCCGAAATTTCATTAACGGTAGTGTGGGTTTCACCCCTGTAATATGCCGCATTTTCCGGAGAAAATATTAAGTTTGCAGATGGTTTTCTGCTTGAATAAGTTCTGCTTGCACCTGTTGTTCCCGTTGAAATCGGGCTAAGACCAATATTGTAATTGAATGTCATTTTAAAACTCCTTTTTTTCCCGTGTTAAATTTCCCTTACTTATATATAAAAACATTTCGGTTGTAAAAATTGCATGAAAAAAATCATTTTATAAAGAATTATTAAGCTGAGGGAAAATAAAATTATTTGTCGGAATTTTTAATCAGCTTGGGTTTGGCGATTAAATCTTTGATTTTTACTGCCGTCCAAGCACTTAAACCGGATATAATGCCGGTTATGATATAGGTTAAAGCTCCGAATTTTGTAATTTTCACGGTCTTTTTATAAAGTTCGGGGGAGTATATTTGTTTAGCTATTCTGTTTCCCAATACGGATGCGTGGATTTCTTCGGCAATTGTCGGAACATAAAGCCCTGTTGAAATAAGACCGATATTGTTTTTCACAAAAGTTGTCGCTTTGTCGAATTTATTTTTGTATCCTTCACCATCGGCTTTTTTGCGCTTAATTAATGCGGCGGTCAAAAATATTGCGGATAAAAGAGGAACATTCTTTTTATATTTAATCATTATATTTTTCCATAATCCTTTTGAGTTATGGTGAATGGCATGCCCGATTTCGTGGGTTAAAGCTAAGCCGCGATTATTGAAGTTTGTTACTACTGTCTTCGTTTCCATATAAGAAGAAACATTGCCTTTAATTACGTGTTTTATGTGTACGGCTTGAAAGTGTTTTTTCATTATTTCTTTTAATAACTTAAATTGATTTTTGAAAGGCAGCTTTTTAAATCCTTCTATATCCGTACCGTTCAACGATAATAACCGGTTACAAATCGATTTATTCATTGTGTTTAATTCAATCATGTTTAAATTTTTTAAATATTCATCATAATTTATATCGGCGGCATTAACGATTTTAACCCCCTTTTTATCAAGTTGGGCAATCTTTTTTGCTTTCTCTATTGCAGGATAACCAATTTCGCTAAACGGTACGGATTTGTAGAGCTTAGTCATTTTGATGCAAACCGGTTTTAAAGTATGTTTTTTTAATTGTGTTGATAAGACAGTGCTGCCTGTTAAACCCGCTATTATGCCGATTGAACCGTTAAAACCGTTCACAGATTTATATTGTTTTCCATCGTTTGTGATAATGAGATTACTCATAAATACTTCTGCCTGTTTTTTCGCCGTTTGCATGTATTAATATGCAAAAATTTTATAAGTTGCTAAATTATTATAAATTTTTAAGAAATGTAAATAAAAAACATTACGCAATAACGTAATGTTTTTTAGAGTTTTATTCAACGTATTCTTCCAAACGTTTTTTGCGGTTCGGGTGGCGAAGTTTTCGCAGAGCTTTCGCCTCAATCTGTCTGATACGTTCACGAGTAACGCCGAACAGTTGACCGACTTCTTCCAAAGTTCTTTGGCGTCCGTCGTCCATACCGAAACGTAATCTTAAAACGTCGCGTTCACGAGGGGAAAGGGTACACAAAACTTCTGCCAAATCTTCTTTCAGAAGTTCCGATGCAACCATTTTAACCGGAGCATCAGCCTCTTTATCTTCTATGAAATCACCCAAACGTGAATCTTCTTCTTTACCAATCGGAGTTTCTAAAGATAGAGGTTCTTGGGCAATTTTGATAATTTCGCGAAGTTTAGAGATAGAAACGTTCATTTCTGCTGCCAATTCGTCTTCGGTCGGTTTTCTTGAAAGGTCTTGGGCAAGTTTTCTTGTAATTTTTTTCAATTTGTTAATAGTTTCGACCATGTGAACGGGGATTCTTATTGTTCTTGCCTGATCAGCGATGGCACGGGTTATGGCTTGTCTAATCCACCATGTTGCATAAGTTGAAAACTTGAACCCGCGTTCGTGGTCAAATTTTTCAGCCGCTCTGATTAAACCGAGATTACCTTCTTGAATAAGGTCTAAGAACAACATTCCGCGTCCGACGTATTTTTTGGCAATACTTACAACCAAACGCAAGTTTGCTTGAACAAGTTTTCTTTTGGCAATCGCACCGGGGGTGCCGCCTTCGAGAATTTTTCTTGCAAGTTCGATTTCTTCGTTAGCGCTCAAAAGTTTAATTCTTCCGATTTCGCGAAGATATAATCTTACGGGGTCGTCTATTGCAACATTTTTCGGCAATTCCAAATCATTAACATCCGGTTCGTCGGATGAGTGCATCATATAGATATCTTCTTGAGAAAGTTTGTCGCCCATTTTAGACGTAACAATGTCTTCGATGTTGTCGGTCGAAATATCTACATTCATATAATTAATGTCATCATTGTCGGGGCTTAAAACCGAATCCTCACTCAAGTCTTGTAAATCAAGATTTTCATCTTCCATTACGCTTACTATTGAGGAGCCTGATTGTCTTTTTTTTGTCATTTAATTTTCTCCGATTGTTGTCTTTTTTTCTTTATTTTATCTCTAAGTTGTATCTGAATTTTAAGGGCTTCGGGATCGTTATCGTCAATCCCTTTGTACATTTTTTTTATTTGTTCGATTTCTTTAACCTGTCTGCATTGATTAATTTTGTTAATGGTTTCTTGAATTACACTTCCAAAATCTTCTTCACTCAGACCTTTATACGCTTCCGATGCTGTTATCAATTCGGGTAGAATTGCCTGTGCTTCAGGGTTATCAACAAATTCAGTATATAAATGTTCGATTAATTCTTTCACATTATTTACGGTACATGATAATTTGTCAATTGTAGATTTTACAATTATTAATATTTCATCATCAAATGTAACGTCGGCAATCATTTCATTAATTTTTTTCAATGGTATATGACTGTCATTTACAAGAAAAACGCTCAATAAATTTTTTTGCGCTTTTTTTAAAATTGTTTCATTTTTTGTTACATTCTTAACAATTCGTTCAACTTTCGGAAGGTTGGAATATTCAAAAGATTTTATTTCGGAATTTAGTGCCTGCGGGTCTAAACCGAGCGATTGGGCAATCATATCGACATATTCGCTGCGGATAATTTTATTTTGAATTTCCGCAAGAAATGGAATGAAAGTGCTTATATAGCGTGCTTTTTCCTGAGGTGTCGTATATTTGTCTTTATTTTTGAGAATATTATTGATTTGAAAATCAATAAACAAAGGTGCTTTTTCCATGTATTTTTTATATGCCTCAGCGCCCGCCGAGCGTACAAATTCATCGGGGTCTTTTCCTTCCGGCGGCGAGATTACTCTGATTTCGCAAGCGTAGTTGTCTTTGTTTGATGAAATGTAGCTTTCGTCAAATTGTTTAATATTGCCTAATCCCGCAAAAACTTCTTTAATAATTTCCGCACCTCTGGCTGTGGCTTTTTGTCCTGCCGAATCGGTATCAAAAGAAAGATATATCCTTCTTGATTTGGTGTATCTGGAAAGCAATTTTACATGGTCTGCGGTGAGTGAAGTTCCGCAAGATGCAACGCAGTTTTCTATTCCGTGGGCTTGGGATGAGATTACATCAAAATAACCTTCCATTAATATCACCGAATCGTTTTCTTTTATTGCATCTTTGGCGGTATAAAGTCCGTACAAAATTCGGCTTTTGTTGTAAATAAGCGAATCTGCCGAGTTTAAGTATTTCGGGTTTTGGTCTTTTTCCAAAGCTCTTGCGCCAAATGCCACAAATTCGCCGTTTTCGTTTTGGATAGGTATTATTACACGATTGCGAAATCTGTCAATGTAGCCGCCTTTGTCGCTTTTCAGTATCAACCCCGCTTTTTCGAGAATATCGTTTGAGAAATCTTTTCTTAATTCATCATAAAGCGTTGTGTATGTTTTTGGTGCAATTCCGATGTGGTATTTTTTGATTATGTCAAGCCCGATACCGCGTTTTGTCAAATAATCAAGTGCCGTTTGAGAATTGGACTCTTTTTTTCTTATAAGTAAATCGTTATAAAATTCTGCCGCAATCATAGTTGCTTTAAGCATTTTCTCTTTTGTATCTTTAGCGGAGCCGTCTGATTTTTTGAACGATACGGGAAGTTCAAGCCCGAATTTTTCGGCAAGGTCGGTTATTACTTCTTTGAAATCCATGTTTTTTGTTTTCATTATAAATTTCAAAGCATCACCGGCTTCCCCGCAGCTGAAACACTTATAAATCCCCAAATGCGGTGTTACACAAAACGACGGATTCTTGTCTTTGTGAAACGGACATAATCCCCAGTAATTATTCCCTTTCTTTTTAAGAACTACCTGTTCGGATATCACTTCCACAATATCCAAACGGCTTTTGATTTCTTGTGTTAATTCTTCCCAACTGCTTGCCATATTAAAATTTTAACATTAACATATTTTTTAAGTTACTTTTTTGTCCAAATTTCATTTCATAATATTACAAATATTTATATTCATGTTTGTTAAAATAATAATATTTATCTCAAAAAAAAACGACTGTTTTACGAGTCGTTGGAAAATCAATAGGAAAAAGGGAAAGGAAATTAATCTTTTTAAGCATTGAATGTTTTGAATGAAGATTCAACGTTTTTGGAAATAACTTTTTTAACCGCGTCGATTTCGGTAGA
>CANQSZ010000002.1 GCA_947626645.1 Candidatus Gastranaerophilales bacterium | reverse complement strand
TAAAGAGTTTTTTCTCATTTCCGTCATATTTTTCTTCAAAATCCCCGGAGGCGGAAAATCTTCCAGAAAATGGACAGCCTTGCATCCTGGCCAAACATCTGTTATGATAACACTCGGAACAGGTGTCGGCGGCGGAATAATCGTTGAGGGAAAACTACTTAAAGGACAAAACGGCGCAGCAGGTGAGATGCACTTTAAAACAAGAAGTGACAAACACAGAAAATGTACTTGCGGTTCGTGGGATTGCTTTGAAATTTACGCATCAGGTACAGGTTTGAAACTTACCGCACAAGAAATTTTAAACGACAATTCGGTTACGACTTATGACGTTATTGAGGGGGTACAAAAAAATAACCCTAAGATGGTTGAAATATATAATCAATGGCAAAATGATATAACAAACGGACTAATCGGGCTTGCAAACATATTTGACCCCGAATGTATAGTTTTGTCGGGCTCATTGGCGGAATTTGTCGATGTCGAAGCGATAGAAAAAAACGTAAACCGAGAAATAGTAACCACCCCGACCAAAATAAAAAAAGCCTCGGCGGGAAACTATTCGGGAATGATAGGAGCAGCACTTTTGGCGCTGAAAAGTCTGTAAGGATAAATTTATGGGAAAATCAAAAACCAGAATTTTCAGAAAAGGAATAAACGACCAAATAACAAAAATCACAAGGCAAGATGCCGTTATTGAGGCTGCAAAATACCTTAATTCAAGCCAAAGCGCACAAGCTCGAAACCTGATAACAATGTTCGGGCTCTCGGCAGAAGAAGTTCTTGAAGCCGGTGCAAGCTACGAATCCGTTGTTGCAATGAAAAATATTTTTGAATAATAACTAAACCATGGAAAAATTTAAAAACTTTATCGAAAAAACATTCTTCTGGCTTGATTGTGCAAGGTTGTATTCGCTCCCTATGACAATTTTAAGCTGGCTTGTAATATTTATTTATTCCGTAAAAAATAACGGAAACGTATTGTCGGGAATTATTGCTCTTATAGGAATCTGCTTTGTACATCTTGCAACAAATCTGGCTGATGATTATTTTGACTACGAAATTTTAACCCAACATTCAAAATTTATGGAAACCGCGCAAGAGTGCAAATGCAAATACCTCAGAACAGATAAAGCAACAACCGAAGAATTAAAAAAAGTGATTATAATTTTTCTGACAATCGCCGCAATTACGGGAATTATACTCTTTTTTAGAGCGGGATATTATGTTGCCGTTTTAGCTTTGATTGCGCTTGCAATTGCGCTCGGGTATCAAAAATTGTCGCTTCTTCGCCTTGGTGAATCGGCAGTTATCATTGCCTACGGTCCTTTAATGTTTGAAGGTGTGTATTACGTTATGACAAAAAAATTCTCTTATGAAGTTTTGATTTTGTCTTTTGCCTGTGTAATGTTTGTAAACAGTGTTCTATACACCCACATGCTCATGGATTTTGACGGCGATGAATGCGCTCATAAAAAAACTCTTTGCAGAAAATTCAAAACTAAAAACTCTGCCCTAAACCTCATTTTGATATTTTATTTGATAAGTTATGTCTTAACAGGATATTTAGCGGTAAAAACCCAACATTACTACTACTTTTTACCGTTTATAACGATACCTATGGTATGGGATTTATACAACAGTTTAAAACTGTTCAACAACGACAAAACCACCGTACCAAAAATTTACCCGTGGCATTATCCGCTTGATAATTGGGAAGAATTGAAAACCACTCCCGATGCGCCTTTTTATTTCCGGTTCTTCTACTCAAGAAATATTACAACCGTATTTATGCTTTTGATGTGCGTTGCAATCATTCTTTATTAACCGTTATAAAATAATCTTCACCATGCCTGTTTTTTAATCTTGCTCGGAAAAAAAATAATAATATTAAGAATTATTAAGAAAATATACAAGCCAAAACCCGCTAAAATCAAGGGTTTAAAAAATTGGTATATATTTTTTAGATAAAAAAGGCATTTTTTTAACGAAAAAAAACTTTATATATATAAGCACAGGATATAATCAGCAAGAAAAGGAGAATATATGGCAAGAGTATTGATTTCAATGCCTGAGGAATTTTTAAACAGAATTGATCAGGTTGCAACCGGAGAAAATCGTTCAAGAAGCGAACTAATCAGAGAAGCGCTCAGAACGTACATTTACAAACAAAAGATTAAAGAATCAACAGGGGCATTAAAAAATGCTGACTTGCTTGAAACGTTGTTGAGTTAATCAATGGTAAGGAAAAAGGCGAAAAGACTTGGGAAACAAAAAGACCTCCAAAATTTCGGGAGGTCTTTATATTGTAAAGATTATTCTTTTTCAAATTGGTCTTTGCCTACGCCGCACAAAGGACATGTATAATCATCGGGTAAATCCTCAAATTTTACATTGTCGTTTTCTGACGGATCATAAACATATCCGCATAATGAACATACCCATTTTTCCATAAAGGTTCTCCTTTCTTTTTTTATATTCAAATATAACTAATTTCTAACGGTTTTGTCAATAACACGATTAACCTTTTTGAGCGAGCTTTGATTCGATATCTTTTTTAACTTGATAATCGGAATCAAATTTTCTCAAAAAAAGCATAACAGAAGGTGCAATAATACCCAATGCACCGATACAAGCACCGATATTACCAAGAACCGAGAATTTCTTCAATTTTCTGACTTCCGATAAGAACTTATCCAAATCCGTGCCGGAAGATTCGTAGTAATTAAGGAGTTTTTCGAGCTTAGAATTTACCCCTCTGAGTTTATCCAAATCGATATATCTTCTTGTATCGACTTTATCGGAATTTTTGAAAAGCTCTATGATGTCGGATTTTTTGGCAAAATCCAACACAAGATTATTCTTTTCGTTAACCGCAAATTCGTATATGTTTAAATCGTCGGTATCGGCGGCTTTAAATTGGGCGATATGTTTTTTTAATGTTCCGTCTTTGATAGAATTTTTCAATTCGTCGCTGAAAATTACTCTTGCGTCTAAGTCAACGGATTTACCTTTTTTGTCGGCAGATTTTTCTATCGCTTTGGAAATCATAGGACCTGCGAAATACATAAACAGCCAAAAACTGCCTTCTTTAATAACGTATCCTAAAAAGTCCTGAGGATTTCTTGAATGAGTAAGTCTTTCAGCGGTGATTGAGCCGTCAACAAGCATAAGGTTTTTGACGGGGTCAAATATAAAATCTTGGATTCCGCCGGTGAAAGAAACATTTTTCTTGTTGGAATAAACATCCGAAAACGCCGGTGAATATGCAATTGCCGACCCAAATGAAGCGGCTTTTCCTTTTTGCTTTTCGTAATAATCTTTTTTAATGGTGTTTTCGGTATATTTATGTCTGAATTTTGTCAGACCCAAATATGACAGAGTGGTTAAAATCGTTGATGCGGCAAATTTTGCAATTGTAAGAGTTTTCAATTGCTTTTGGTGTTGCATTGCGTATTTAAGAGCGGTTTGAACGGTTTTATCAGGAGCATTTTTTATTGCGGATTTTAAAATATCCTGATTTTTTAAAAGTCTCGCGTCTATTTTACAATCAATTTTTGCGGGCTTAAAAAGTATATAATCAAAGAGTTTGTTAAAAGAAGGAATACCCCAGAGCCAAATTGCCTGAGTGCCGAATTCATCAATAAATCTGTCTTTTCCTTCGACATTATCACCTGCTAAGTATGATGCCGCAGTTAAACCGCAGCTGTTGGCAACATCTTTTATTGCCAAGGGTACTATTGAACTGTTATTTCCTAAAACTGAATATATAGTGCTTGTTGTTATTTTGGGTATCATTTTTCATCCTTTCACAAGGCACAAATGCCTCGCTTTCAATCTGTGTATTACAAGCCCCAGATTAAATTCATCAATTTCACGATTGGGGCATTCGCTTTCACGATTGAATGTCGTCGGATATTTTGATATTTTTTATTCATTCTGTTCACCTCTTTTTTAAATGTACTCAATATTAATAATTGCTTTTTTTAATCGTTAATTTTACTTTTTGTTACAAAAAACAAGACCCCGAATTTTCAAGGTCTTGTTTTAAATATTATAATCAACACAAACAAACTGTCCTGTTATTAAAACAAGCCTTTCAATCTTCGTCTGTTGTGTCGGATTTGTTTAATCATCATTTCACCTTTGTTTGTTGTTTTTACAAAATAACATAAGCCGTTTAAAAAATCAAGCCTTGGAATACGGTTATGCGGCTGAATTTTTCATCTGCTTGTAGTTTTCAATTCCTTCGACCCAGTTGGGAACGATGTTCAGGTCTTTTTCGACAATTGATTGAGGAAGTGCCGCGTGGTGAATTTTGGGTATCAAATAATCGGCGGAATATTCAATCGGTTTGGGAATATTATCATCAGTGTCGTTGCAAATGAAAATCATATTGCCTTTATTATCTTTTTTATAACCGACAACGCTAATCTCATGCCCGTTGACGATTACATTATCGGCATCCGTTTGAGTGTAACCGAGAATTACGGTTTCGCCCATATCGAGTGCTTCGGTAATATGACGTTTCGTTGTTTCCATATCGGTTTCATAACCGACCAGTCTTGCGTTTTCATCGACGGTTTGATAAGTAACAGAGAGGATATTTTTATCAAACACAACCGATTCGGTGAAAGTTTTTTCAAATTCAATCAAGCCTTTATCGTTTTGGTTAAATTTTCCGGCACGCTTATCGGAAAGCGAGTTATAAGATTGTTGAGAGCCGACTTGCATAAATGTTGACTGCATCAAAACATCAAGCGGTGAGCGTTCGTAAGCATCTTTATTTGTGGTTTGAATCTGCGCCCTTAATATTGCATTTTTGTCCGGTGCAAAAGTCAACTCCGCAGAGTTAAAATCGTTCATTTTAAACGGAACTTCAAAAGCATTTAAAAGCCAAACCGCGTTCAAAGTATTATCGGCAAGATTGTTCAGCCCGATTTTTTTCGTTACGGATAAACTTGGAGATGACAGAGCCTGAGCAAATCTTGCAAATTCGGCGGGCATCTGCTTTGCAAGTTTAAATTCCGTACTTGCCGCAACGCAAGTTCCGGAATGTTCGACATCAATATCGTTGGCGGTATTTGATGAATCGAGCAAATTGGATTTATCGGAGTTATTTGCCTTTATGGCTTCGTCGCGGTATTGTTCCGGGATATCCCCAAATTGCTGAGTTATAATATATGGATACGATATGGTAGCAATCGTATCTTTTAAAATTGTATCGGCATTTAACCCTTTGGCTCTAGGTTCCGTTACAATTTTGTACAAGTTATCCAAAACCGTACTTTTATCGTTAGAATTGGAGTTTAGGAGTAAACCGTTTTTCAATAACATATCCAAAACCTTGCGCCCGTTTTTATCCAAGCGGGAAACAACTTTTGTGTATTTATTTTTCTCATCTTTTGTATCAAGGCTCGTTCTTAGTTGTATATTTTGTGTTTGGGAGTTAATAACACCGCTTGAGGCGGTAAATTGCGGAATATAATTTGTATTGGTCGCTTTTTCACAATTTGGCACTGCGGTATTCTTAACACCGCTTATTGTGTTATAATTATTTTGTTTAATAAGTGAATTAATTTTTTCTACCATGTTAACTCCGCTATTAAATATAAAAATGTAAAAATAAAAAAATTGCTAATATTAAGTAGTCATGTAAAGAAATATTAAATTGAAAGGGATAATTTGGAAGATATAAAATTCAAACCTTTAACAAAAGAACAGCTTGTTATATCAATAGACAGACTCACAAGGTTTAAAAATCCGGAAACTAAGTATTTAAGAGTATTTTATGACATTTTAACAAATAATCTTATCAGCCCGAAATACAAAAAACACGAATTAGAGCAGACGGATTATACAAAAATCAGAGATATAGCTCAGTACATTATAAATTATTCTCTGCCAAACCCGACACCGCAAAAAAAGTACGACTATTCCGTTAACCAAAAAATATACGACTACGAAACGACAATATATAAAACCGATAAAAACACCGAAATTTTACTCAAAAACAGGATTAATTATGAAGGATTTATTCAATTCATAAACGATGAATCGCCCAAAAATTTAAAATGGCTGAAAGCAATTTCAACGGATTGCGACATAAAAAAAGTGAGGGATGAAAAATCGCTTCGGTTTCCTGTTGAAAAGGTAATAATCGCAGAAGGTGCAACAGAAGAAATTTTGTTGCCGGAGTTTGCAAAACTTTGCGGATATGACTTTGATAAATACGGGATATACGTAATGTCCGCTGGCGGTAAAAATCAGGTCGTAAAGCTGTATTATAAATTATCGGAAGAACTCAACCTTCCGATATTCGTCCTGCTTGATAAAGATGCAAAAGAAAATTTGGAATCAATAAAACCAAAATTGAGAAACCAAGATAAAATTCATCTGCTTGCTTGCGGGGAATTTGAAGATTTGCTGCCGCAAAACCTTGTAATAAGAACACTTGAATACGGATTGAAAAACATTTCGACGCTGGAAAAAGAGACAATGACGAGTGATATACCGCGGGTAAAATTCTTGGAAGAAGTATTTAGAACAAGGGGACTGCACGAATTTAAAAAGGTTGAATTTGCACAAATGGTAAAAGAAAATATTAAATCGAAAGAGGATATTACGGCTGAGATTGAACAAATCATAAACGAAATAAAAAATTAAGCGACAGGTTGACAATAAAGTTTGTTCGGGATAGAATAACAAACGAAAGCAAAAAAACACACTAGCCCCCATCGTCTAGAGGCCTAGGACAACACCCTTTCACGGTGTAGACAGCGATTCGAATTCGCTTGGGGGTACCATTTATACAAGTCGCTCATAGAGCGACTTTTTATATACTTAATTTTGTAAATACTTGCTATTACCTGTTGCCAGACTTTTTATACTTGAAATAATCTATTCTGACTTAATTGCAGGGATTTATTAGATTCGTCAATATCTTCAAATCTTACCCAAAAACGTAAAAATGATAACAACAATGACAACAATTCTGATAAAAATAATGAACTCAGTGTTAATTAAAAAGTTCATTATCCATTCTTTTATTCGCTTCAATTGGAACTTCTTGTAATATTTACCCCCCCTGTTTAGTAACAAATTTGGCAGTTGCTTGGTACGAACAAATGTTTAATAAATTGACAATGTTACCGGTATCAGGTAGGATGAAATTATAGGAGTAGCGGATATGGCAGAAGAATTAAGATTATTTGAAGGTAATAAAATTCGTTCTTATTATGACGATGAAAAAGAACATTGGTATTTTTCAATAATTGATATAATTTCAATTCTAACGGAAAGCAAAAATTCAAGAAGATATTGGAGTGATTTAAAGATAAAACTTGCTGATGATGAGGGTTTTAGTCAGTTGTACGAAAAAATCGTACAACTGAAACTGAAAGCAAGTGATGGCAAAAAATATGCTACAGATTGCACTGATGTAGAAACTTTATTGCGTATAATTCAATCTGTTCCTTCAAAGAGAGCTGAACCGGTTAAACAATGGTTAGCAAAAGTAGGATATGAAAGAATGAAAGAAATGGCTGACCCGACAACAGCTATTGATAGAGCCAGAGAAACATACAAAAAACTTGGGTATAGCGAAAAATGGATTCAGCAACGAATGACAGGTCAAGAAACCAGAAACAAGCTGACAGACTACTGGAAAGACCACGAAATATCAGAAGGCGAAGAATATGCCATTCTTACAAACATTATTCATCAAGAATGGAGCGGATTGTCCGTAAAAGAACACAAAAACTTAAAGGGCTTAAAATCACAAAACCTTAGAGACCACATGTCAGAAGCCGAACTTATCTTTACCGCTCTTGCAGAATTATCAACAAGACAAGTAGCTGAAAGTGAAAATGCGATAGGAATGGAAGAAAATAAGCATGCAGCTATTAAAGGCGGAAAAGTTGCAAACAGAGCAAGAAAAGACTTTGAGCAAACCACAGGGCAGAAGGTTGTAACAGGTGATAACTTCTTACCTCAAAGCAAGAAACCAAAGCAGATAAAAAATAAAGATTAAATTAAAACCGGTGCAAGTGAAATCCTGTTCTGCTTTTATTTAACAACTTTATTTAAGCCGTGGGGTTTATCGACGTTACGGTTCAATTTCAATGCCGTTTCGAGTGCTAACAGTTGTATAATTACCGCGATACAAAATGTTTTTACAATCGGTTGGTCGCATTCTATATTTACATTAAACGTTGATTTAACCTGATTTGTTCTGTTTCCGATTATACATATCGGAGGATTATAGCTTTCTTTTATCATGTTCAAGTTTCGGGTTGCCATATAGTTTAACTCATTATTCAGAATATAAACCAGAGCCGAGCGTTTGTTATTAAGTATCGCAACATGACCGTGCATAAATTCGCCCAAAATAATTGATATTATATTGATATAAGAAGTTTCTTTTATTTTTAAAGCCGCCTCTTTTGCTAAAGCATAGGAATATCCGTCTGCTGTTATAACGATGTTTTTGTATTTGGACAAAAATCTTGCAAACTGTTTAATTTTGGGCTGCAACTCGTAAGTTTTGTCTATAAAAGACGGAATCGTTTTCACATCTTGAATTAAATCATACACGTCAATTCCGTTATTTTGAGCAAATTTTAATGCCAACAAAGTTGCACAAAGCAGTTGGGAAGTGAAAGATTTTGTTGCTGCAATACTTTGTTCTTCTCCTGCAAGGCAAAGCATTTTATAATCCGAAGCATTCCAAATTGTCGAATACTCGTTATTGGTTATACACAAAGTTTTTACCCCAAATTCTTTAGCTTTTTTCAAAGCGTTGTTTGTGTCTGTGGTTTCGCCGGATTGGGTAATAAATATGTACAAAACGTCGCTGTTGTGCGCAATTGTATCTTCCAATAAAAATTCACTTGAATAAACGGCGTGGGCTTCGATTTTAGATATTGAGCCGAACAATTCTGCTGCGTATCTTGCACAGTGATAAGACGACCCGCTTGCCACAAGAACAATCCTGTTTATCCCTTCGGGAATCTCAACTTTTATTTCACAATCTTTTGTTACATAACAATCCAAAATGGACTTAAGAATATCAGATTGCTCATAAATTTCTTTTTCCATACAGGTATTTTTACGTTTGCAAAACAAATCAAAAACCATAATTTATCCTAAAATTTCGCGCATAAAATCGTTAACCGTCTTAGGATTAGCTCTGCCTTTGGTTTCTTTCATAACCTGACCGACAAAGAATCCCAAAAGATTGGTCTTACCGTCTCTGTATGCCTCAACTTCGGCAGGATGTGCCTCTACAACTTTTTTAACAAGTTCTTTTATGGCACTTTCATCGGTTATTTGGCTGAGTCCTTTCTTTTCAACGATTTCAGATGCTTTAGTACCGTCTTTTAACATTTCGATTATAATTTGTTTACCGATATTATTTGAAATCGTGCCTTTTTCAATCAAAGCGATTAACTCGGCAAGATTTTCGGGAGTTAATTTTGTATCGGTAATTTCAATATGTTCTTCTTTTAAGTAAGCGGCAATTTCGCCCATAATAAAGTTTACGGCAATCTTCGGAGTTGCACCGAGTTCAAGAACTTTATCAAAGAAAAGAGCAAGCCCCATCTGTTCAACGATTACAGACGCATCGTATTCGCTTAAGCCCAATCCTTGATATCTTTCGCGTTTTGCCGAAGGTAATTCGGGCATTTCAGATTTAATTTTATCAACCCATTCACGAGAAATAACAAGAGGCATTAAATCAGGTTCGGGGAAATATCTGTAATCGTGAGCATCTTCTTTTCCCCTCATTGAACGGGTTTCTCTTGAATTATCATCCCAAAGTCGGGTTTCTTGAACAACCTGTCCGCCTTCTTCAACTATTTCAATTTGACGGTCTATTTCATATTCAAGCGCTCTTTGTAATGCCGAAAAACTGTTGACGTTCTTAATTTCTGCGCGTGTGCCAAATTCTTTTGAGCCTTTGGGCATAATTGAAATGTTAGCATCACATCTCATTGAACCTTCTTCGAGGTTGCCGTCACAAACGCCGATATATCTGACGATGTTGCGCAATTCTTCCATATAATTGCGAGCTTCCTCGGGACTTCTCATATCAGGCTCGGATACGATTTCCAAAAGCGGTGTTCCTGCTCTGTTCAAATCCACTAAAGAATAACTTGAACCTGCTAACCCGTCTGCGCCGGCATGAACAAGTTTTCCGGCATCTTCTTCAAGGTGTGCCCTTGTTATACCTATTCTTTTGCCCTTTATATCAATATGTCCGTTTACACAAATCGGCTCGTCATATTGCGATATTTGATATCCTTTGGGTAAATCGGGATAAAAATACTGTTTTCTGTCAAATTTACATCTTTCGGGAATTTCGCAATTCAAAGCAAGTCCTGTTAAAATCCCCATATTTACGACTTCTTTATTAAGTACGGGCAAAACCCCCGGCATTCCTAACGTGATAGGACTTGTTAAGCTGTTGGGTTCTTGACCGAATTCGTTTTTATCGGGGGCAAATATTTTTGACTTGGTTTTTAATTGAGCATGAACCTCCAAGCCGATTACAACCTCGTATTTATCTCTTAATTCTTTATCCATTTTCTTCTCCTTATCGCACAAAAATTATAACACAAAAAAGGCTCATTAACTGTCTTTTGATAACTTTTGTAAACCTGAATTTTATATATGCGGCTTTTTAGAACCCTTATCTTGAGTATATGGCATTTTTATCGACATTCAATTCCGACGGAACATAAGTTTTTAGATAATCAATAACTTCCTGCGGAGTTTGGGCAAAATAATAAAGACTTCTTACATTTTTATTTGCATATTTTTCATCAATCATCTGTTCAAAAAATTCCCGCAGCTTGTCATAGTAACCGTTGGTATTCAGAATAACAACGGGTTTTTTGTTATATCCGAGTTGTTTTTGGACAATCATTTCGGACAATTCTTCCAACGTACCAAGCCCGCCGGGTAAGGCTACAACCGCATCGGATATTTTATCCAAATGAGCTTTGCGCTCTCTCATCCCTTCTGTCAGCCAAAACTCATCGCAATTGTCGGTTTTGCAACCCATATCGGCAAGTTTTTTAGGCATAACACCATAAATTTTTCCGCCGTTATTTTTTACCTCTGATGCACAAGCCCACATCAATCCCAAGGTGCTTCCGCCATACACTATATCATAGCCGTTTTGCCCGAGCAATGTCCCGAGTTTTTTGGCATCGGTATAATAAACTTCGGGTAAATAATTTGACGATGAAGCAAATACACATACTTTTTTAATATTTTTATTCATTAAATTCTCCGCCTATTCTGTAATAATTTGAGCAGGAAATTCCTGTTCCATTTTCGGAACAATCATCTTTCATATCCTCTAAATCCCAGCCCGATCCGATTGGGGTTATTTTTCCGTCAGAGAAGATATTTATTCCGTATATATCTTTTCCCCAAACATTTGGTCTTTTAAATCCGTTTATATCAAACATCATATAAAACCCCGGATGATAAATGTCATCATCTTTCACATCTTTTATACCCACAATTTCTCCGTTAGGAGCCGTGTATAAAGAATCAAAATGATATTGGTCATTTTTTTCGACTTTGTTACCGTTCATATAATGAGGTTCGTATTTTTTTGCCTCATCGTCCAATTCAACAAGTCTAAGATAGGGTTTAATAAGTAAAATCACAAAATCTTCGCGTTGATTGTAGGATTTAGCTTTTTTCAGACCTTTAATTATATTGGCATCAGAGTGTGCGTTCATAGCCGAAAACATATAATCAATTTTGTTATAGGTATCGTTCCATTTTGTAATATAAGCCGCCTCTTTAGATGTAATAAAAGAAGTCGGAACCAAAAGTAAAACCACTGCAAATATTACAAAAATTGTAATCGAATATTCTGTTTTCCAAAATCGTTTTCTCATAATTTATCCGTAACTACGCCATATCAATACGTTTTTTTTCTTCGACAAGTTTTTCATAAACCCAATCGGGAATAAAGTTTTTGCCAAGTATAATTTGCCCGTTCATAATATTGGGAGTATGAAAATCAGAGCCGCCGGTAACAATCAGCCCCAAATTTTCCGCCATTGTAGAAAAATATTCGACACAAGCGGGTGAATGTTTCCTGTGATATGCTTCAATCCCGCGAAGTCCGTAATTCATAAGCTCTTTAATAAGGCTTTCGGCGATATCCAAATCGTGAGGGTGGGCAATAACAGGAACTCCGCCGGCGTCGTATATAATTTCGACCGCATCAAAAGGCGAAACCGTTTTTCTTTGTACATAAACCGGAGAATCTTCGTGGATATATTTTGCGTAAGCATCCATTATCGTTGTTGTTCCGCCGGCATTTGTTATTGCTTTAGCTATATGAGGTCGCCCTATACTTCCGCCTTCTGCTACAAGTTTTTTTATTTCTTCAAACCGTATCCTTATCCCTTCTTTTTTAGCCAAAAGCGAAAGGATTTCTTTGGTCTGTTTAATTCTTGCCTGCTGTTGACATTTTATAAGCTCAACAAAATCTTTATTTTGGGTATCCATAAAATAACCCAAAATATGGACTTCTTTATTTTTGTATAAGGTGTTGACTTCAATCCCTCTTATAACCTCGATTTTATTTTGAAGTCCGTAGGTATTGATATGTTTTTGTGCGGCATCATAAGCAAGAACATTATCGTGATCGGTTATGGCAATAGCTTGCAAACCGACTTCAATCGCCGTATCCACAATCCTTTCGGGAGAAAATACTCCGTCGGAAAAATATGTGTGAATATGTAAATCAGTCCTCATTTCCACTTCCTTCTTCCAATTTATCTTTACTAATAAAAATTCTTTTAATAACAGAAGCCTTGCCGCTCAATTTATCGACTTCGACTTCAACGGCATTAATCTGAACGGTTTTACCCTCTGCAACTTCATAGCGTTCGGGAATAGCGGTTGTAAGCCTTGCCAAAGATGTTTCATAATCCATACCGATAACACCGTCTGATGCTCCGCAAAAACCCGCATCGGTTATATATGCCATACCGTCTGTTATACATTCATCAGCTGTCTGAACATGAGTATGCGTTCCAAAAAACGCACTCACACCCAATTTTGAACAGAACTTACCGAAACAAACCTTTTCTGCGGTTGCTTCTGCGTGAAAATCTATTACCACTATCGGGGTTATTTTTTTAATCCTTTTTATCTCGTCTTCAACAATTTTCCAAGGAGAATCGACAAGTCCCATAAACACCCGACCCATTACACAAATCACACCGACACTAAATCCGTCGCAATCAAAAATTTTACTTCCGACCCCTTTTGTACCTTGCGGATAATTTATCGGGCGCAGAAGTCTGTCGGCAGTGTCTATGTAGTTATAAATATCTTTTTTATCCCAAATATGGTTGCCGCAAGTCATAGCGTTAATGCCGTATTCAATAAATTCATTGTAATTTTTTTCGGTCAAACCAAAACCATGCGAGGCATTTTCGACATTTGCAATAATAAAATCATAATTCCCAATGTTTTCATTTTCCGCCAAAAAATCTCTTATGGCATACCTTCCGGGTTTGCCGACTATATCAGGGAAAAACAAAATTTTTATTGAATCAGATTGCATTATTTAATATCTCCGAATTGAATAAAGCGGTGAACTTCAAAAACCGTTCACCGCGTATAAGTTATTTAGCAATTTCGGTTGTACGGAACTCTCTGACAACGGTAACTCTAATCTGTCCCGGATAATCGAGTTCATTTTCAATCCTTTTTGCAACATCTCTTGCGAGCTTGCCCGATGCCAAATCATCAAACATTT
Organism: Candidatus Gastranaerophilales bacterium; assembly: GCA_947626645.1. Classification (GTDB taxonomy): domain Bacteria; phylum Cyanobacteriota; class Vampirovibrionia; order Gastranaerophilales; family Gastranaerophilaceae; genus Zag111. The sequence continues at coordinate 28,036 of CANQSZ010000002.1, read as the reverse complement.
CGGCTTGAACGATAATCCGAACTTCACGACCCGCTTGAACGGCAAATGATTGTTTTATACCTTCGTAACTGTTAACAATTTCTTCAATCTTTTGCAGACGTTTGATATAGATTTCTAACGTATCACGTCTTGCACCGGGTCTGCCGGCTGAAATAGCATCGGCAACCTTGACCAAAACCGCCTCAATCGTGTTAGCTACAACATCATCGTGGTGTGCTTCGATTGCGTGGATAACTTCATTTTTCTCACCGTATCTTGAAGCCAGTTCAACACCAAGCTGAATATGAGTACCCTCTTGTGTTTGGTCAACGGCTTTTCCTATATCGTGCAAAAGTCCGGCTCTTTTGGCTATTTTTTCATTCGCTCCGAGTTCTGCTGCGAGCATTCCCGCAATATGGCCAACCTCAAGCGAGTGTTTCAAGACGTTTTGTCCGTAACTCGTTCTGTAATACAAACGACCGAGTGTTTTTATAAGCTCTTTATTTAAACCCATAACACCCATTTCAAGTGCGGCATTTTCACCTTCGGTACGGATTTTTTTATCTATTTCATCTCTGGCTTTTTCAACCATTTCTTCTATTCTTACGGGGTGAATACGACCGTCAACGATAAGTTTTTCGAGTGCAAGTTTGGCAATCTCGCGCCTTACCGGATCAAAACTTGATAATACAACCGCTTCGGGAGTATCATCAATAATTAAATCAACACCGGTTAAAGTTTCCAACGCTCTGATGTTACGTCCTTCACGACCTATGATACGTCCTTTCATTTCGTCGTTTGGCAAGGCAACGACCGAAACGGTTGTTTCAACCACCTGTTCTATCATACATCTTTGCATTGCTGTTGATAATATTTCTTTCGATTTCTCAAGTGAAATCTCTCTTATTTTTGCTTCGTTTTCTTTGATAAGCTGCATCTGCTCTTGAGCCAAATCATTTTTTAACTGTTCAAGGAGCATATTTTTCGCATCTTCACTTGTCATGCCGGAAATTTTTTCAAGTTCTTCGGTTTGCTTTTGCACAAGCTCGGCAAGATAATCTTCTTTTTCAAGAAGCTCATCCATCTTCTTTTGAACCTGCAAGTCTTTTTCGGTATATTCTTGAATTTTATCTTCAAGCATATCCTCTCTTTTTGCAAGTTTTTGTTCCTGTCTTGAAAGTTCCTGCCTGCGTTCTCTTTCTTCTTCGTTAAGCTGTTCTCTGTCCTCTTTTAATTCTTCTACGGCTTTAATTTTTGCTTCTTTGTAAAGTATTTTCTCTCTTTCATCAAGTGCTTGTTTATCTTTTTCCAACGATTCATAGGCACTTTTTACTTTACTTTTTTGATAAATTAGCATAGCAACCAAAACTATTACCGCAATAGTTGCAATAGCTAATAACAAGGTTGTTGCTTCCATAAAGTAATACCTTATCCTTTTCTATTTTTTTATAATACACGCAATGTCGGGTACATATATCCTACCCGTACGTTCAGTTAAATTTAGTTTAAATGAATTTCATTGCATATATTTTTCAAAAAATGTTTACTGCTACATCTGTCTATATCATATCATACAATTGATTTTTTGTATAGTATTTATTATTGATAATTTACAAAAAATTGCGAGCTATCCGAACGACTCGGAGAGTAATTTTATCAATTCTTCATTGCCTGTGATAAACAAAACGGATTTTTCTTTTGAAGTTTCGCCTTTAACAATCTTAATGGAAGTTTTAGGAATTTTGAATTTTTTAGAAAGAAATTCAATCAGTGTTTTGTTAGCTTTGCCGTCAATCGGCTGAGCGGTAATTTTTATTTTTATCAAATCACCGTCTTTAATTATTTCATTTTTCTTCGCGTTGGGAGATATTCTCAATCCGACAATTAAACCTTGGTTTGTTCGTTTAATCATAAACAAAGTATAGCACGGAAAAATTAATAAAAAAAACGACTTTTACGAGTCGTTGGAAAATCAATAGGAAAAAAGGAAAGGGAATTTTACTATTGTAAATCTCTTTATCAAAATTATCAAAATTAAATTTAAAATTTTTATGCGTTAAACGTTTTGAAAGTACCTTCCACGTTTTTGGAAATAACTTTTTTAACCGCATCCATTTCGGTTGATATGGCATTTTCTTCCGTATCGAGTTGTTTCAGGCGAAGTTCCAAATCTTTATCTTGAGCCTGAATAACTTCGATTTTCGTATTTATTTCCCGCACTTCTTTTTCATACATTGCTTTATCGTAGTTGTATTGATTTATTGCGTCGTTATAGGCATTATCATCTGTTGAGGTTGAAGTTGTGAGTGTGTATTGAGTACAAATTTCATTACCGTTTTCATCAAGGCGAATGTTACCTTCTGCATCGGTTTCGTAGATAATAACGCTCATATATCTGCCTTTGGTGTCTTGTTCAACACGAGCTTTAGCATTTTTTACTTCGCGTTGTTCAATTGTTTCACCGTAAACATAGGATTTAATAACCGATTGAGAAGCGTCGGTTTTATCGCTGTAATCGGCATTTATAACCTGATTTTTGCTGTAGAATACCGGTTCATAAATTCCTGTTGAAGAATTTAATTGATATTTAACCAACCAATCGCTTTCTTTATATTTTTCTTGAAGCATTGCCAAATATTCCTGTTCCAATAACAGTGTTCTTTCTCTGTTTAGGGGGTCTAAGGAATTTAGGTAAACGTCGTCGCCGGGGTCTGAGCCTAAGTCTCTCAATTTTGTTGCACCGATATAGTAACCTATAGCGGTTCCCATAGTCGGCTGACCGTTTTCGTCTAAAATCGGCTCACCGTTTTCATCTAAAATTTCGTATTGGCTTTGTTGTCTTGCAACGATTACATTGCCGTTAGAGACGACGGAATTTGTTTGGGTTGATTGAGTATAGTTTAAAATATAGTATCCGTTTTTTTGAGCAATCAAAGAGTTAATGACATTGGTTTCCGTACCGTCCGTGAATGTGTAAGTAGTTTTTGTAAAATCTGTAGTAGAAGGAGGGGTTGGCACTGCAAGGTTCGTGAGCTTACTGTAATAGCCCGCGGTTTCGTTAGACAAAGTTGTCCTTTGCTGGTTAATTTGCTGACCTTCATATTCAACGTTTGTTTTACGTGCCGTTAAACTTAAAAATCTTGCCTGTGATGCTGCCATTCCCATGGTCGTGTCCCTTTCATGTTTTTTCCTGTATTTCATATATCGGAACATTTTGGGAAATCTTTAATTTTTAAGGGTAAAATGTTACATTTTGTTACAAAAATTTATCCGAGAAGTTCGTGCAATTCTTTTATAACAACGTCAAGAGCGCCTTGTTGGTCTTTAAAAACGGTTTCACAATCTTTGCAGGCTTGCTTATAAAAATCATCATCGCTGAGCAATTTTTCAACATATTCTGAAAATTCTTTGGGGTTTTTAACGACTTTGCCGGCTGAGGTTTGGGAAAGCAGCCAATAGATATCTCTAAAGTTATGGATTGACGGACCCGAAATTGTCGGTTTTGAATAAACGGCAGCTTCTAAGGGGTTGTGTCCGCCGGTATTGTTGAAACTTCCGCCGATGAACGCAAAATGACATATCGAATACATTTTTCCCAATTCGCCCATCGTATCCAAAACGATGACGTCTTTATCTTTGAAGGTGTCATTTTTTGATCTGAATCCGTAATTAAAATTCCCCGCGTTAAGAAGTTCGATAATTTTTGGAAGTCTTGTTGTGTGTCTTGGGGCAAGCAGAAGTTTTATATCGGGATATTTTTCGTGCTTTTCTTTAAACATATTCAAGACAATTTCATCTTCGCCTTTATGAGTACTTCCCGCAATAATAACTCTGAAACCGTCTTGAGATATATCGATATTTACATCGGATTTTTTTATGTCGAATTTAAGATTTTTCATAACAAAAGTTTTTTCTTCGGGGGCTCCGACAGATATCAGTTTATTTCTGTCAATCTCGCTTTGCGTTAGGATTTTGGTATAATTTTTCAAAACAATTTTGAAAAAATGTCTCAAAAATTTATACAAATGATAAGTGCTATCGGACATTCTTCCGTTAATGCAATAAAGAGAAATATTTCTCATATCGCAAAGGTAGGAAAACACAGGCCACAATTCGGTTTCGGCAATCAGAACAACCGTCGGTTTAATTTTTGTCAAGAATAAATCCGCGCAATAGGGAATATCGAACGGAAAATATGTAATAAAATCGGCGATTTGCGAGAATTTTTTATGAGCAATCTCTTGACCTGTTTTTGTGCCGGTTGTAACGACAATTTTATATTCCGGAAATTCCTCTTTAGTTTTTTTGATAAGATTTTCAAGCGCAATAACCTCTCCGACAGAGACCCCGTGGTACATAATAACTTTATCGCCCAAATTCGGTGATTTAAAAAATCCGAGTTTTTCTTTCCAACCGTAGAGAAACTTACCGTTGCAGACCCTCACGATGTAATAAAACGGCATCAAAACAATAAATACAACCGTCGAAATTATTCCGTACAAAAACAGTTCACTAAACAGTGAAAGAACAATCAGCAGTAATAAAATCAGTATTATTGAATATATAGCCATCTTAAAAAAATTATACAACAAACAAAAGGTCATGTTGACAATATAAACAAAAATTTATAAAATCAGTGTATGGCGATAGTATATTTAAGTTTAGGTTCAAATAAGGGAGACCGAATAGGTTACGTACAACAGGCGGCAAGCCTGTTGGGTACTGACGAAAACATTTCGATTGTTCGTACCTCGGCTTTTTACGAAACCGAACCGTGGAACATGAACACTCAAACGTGGTTTGTTAACGCGATAATAGAGGCCAAAACAAAATACAGCCCCAAAGAACTTCTTGAAGTCTGCCAAAGAATAGAAAAACAGCTCGGCAGAGAACGCAAAGAGGGAAACGATTACCAAGACAGAACGATAGACATTGATATACTCTTTTATAACAAAGACGTCATTAACGAAGAAAATTTGACAATCCCGCACAAATACGTACATTTAAGGGCATTCAACCTTGTTCCGATGATGGAGTTGAATGCGGATTTTGTTCATCCCGTTTTAAACAAAACAATCGCCGAAATGCACAACGATTTGGAAAGCCCCGAAATGGTATTTTTATATGGAACAAGAGTCGATTTCTAAGCGGGTTTGCATAATCGGATCGGGTGCTGCGGGGTGTATGTGCGCAAATTTATTGCAAGATAAATTTGATGTAACGGTTTTTGACAAAGGAAATTTTTTGCGAACACTTTTACCCACAGGCGGAGGCAGATGCAACCTTGCAAATGCGCAGTACGATTTCAAAGAACTTGCCAAAAATTACCCCAGAGGTGAAAAGTTTTTGTACTCAATATTTTCAAAATTTTCTACCGCCAACACTTTGGAATTTTTTAATTCAATCGGTGTAAAAACTTACACCCAAGACGATAACAGGATTTTTCCGATATCAAATTCTTCAAAAGACGTCAGAGAAAAATTCCTCAAAAGTCTTAAAAATTGCCGCAAGATTAAAGAAAAAGTAACAGGGTTAAAAAAAATAAATAACGGCTGGGAAGTAACGACACAAAAGGGCAAATATCTTTTTGACTACGTAATCACTGCAATCGGCGGGCATGCGGGCTATGATTTATTAAAAAATCTTGATATAAAAATTGTTCCGCCGACAAAATCTTTGACAGGGCTTGTAACAAAAGAAGATTTCACAGACATTGCGGGAGTGTGCGTAAACGATGTACTTTTCACCCACAAGGGGGTATCCGGACCTTATATTTATAAACTTTCCTCGATTAACGCAAGAAAAGAATTCCCGTATAAAATATCTTTTAATTTGGCGTCTTGCGGGGATTTGCAGGAATTGTTAAACCTAAATCCGCACAAAGAGATTAAAAACCTTGTTGCAACGATGATACCGAAATCGCTTGCTCATTGGATTTTGCGGAATTTAAACATCGAGCCTCAAACTCCTTGCCATAAGATTGACGGAAAAATGAGAGACAAAATCGCGGATAAACTCGAGAATTTTGAAATAACAATCATCGGCAAAGTCGCAGAAGACGAGATTGTAACCTGCGGCGGTGTAGAGCTTAGCGAGGTAAACCCCAAGACACTCGAATCAAAAAAATACGAAGGGTTGTATTTTTGCGGTGAAGTGTTGGATATAGACGGATTTTGCGGCGGGTTTAACCTGCAAAACTGTTGGTCAACAGGATATGTCTGTGCAAGTTCAATAATTAACCGAGGCTAACCTTTTGAACCGGCACAAACAAACCCGCCGGAAGTAAGATTTTATTTTAAAGTACAGGCAACATTACCTGCCTTTTGAACTAGCTGTATGTTGTATTTGCCGTCATAATGTAATTCACAGGATATGCCATCAACCCAAAAATCTTCTCTTGCAACCAATTCAGGATTTTGGCATTGGCTGGGATTCCAATTATATTTTTTTACAAATGCCTCCAAAGCCATATCATCCGAAATAGCTCTGGAAGAATCTATAACTGAATCTTGTCCTGATGAAGGAGTTATGTTTAAAATAGTTTCTGTAACCGACATCTTACCTCTATAGCCCGTAACATTTGTAATACATCCATCTACACCTACAGTCAAATTATACGTTATATCAACTCGTATTGGACTATCAATAAAGTTCATAGACTCGTTAGTATCTCTTAAAAGAAAAGTCCAATAATCTCCGTAGTTGTACTCTCTCTCAACCCAATAGTTCCATCGACATGTATGGTTATAAGTACGATTACAAGAGCTATCGTACGTTCTATATCCGGGAGTAAACCAAACTTCATACTGTAAAACAAAGTTCGGGTCTTTATCCAAATCCCCCGGACCATGAGGTGTAGGATGAGAAGGCTCCGGATCACAAAATGCCGGATCACAATCACAACTTGTACAAGGCGGTTCTTGAGGGTCAACCAAATATGGCGGTTCAGAATATACAACACCCGCTTCTTTGTTGTGAGCTTCTTTTATTTTTGCATTCAATTTGAACGTTCTTAAGTCTTTATCTTTAATATTCGGTCCTTTTGGTCCGTTCAAGTCCATTATGCCTTCTATTTGGTTTATAGTGTTACCTTCGGGGTATTGATGAGTCATACAAATACTTACACCGTTTTTCAATGTGGCGCAATAGCCCTTATATTCGGGTGTATATACGACTTTATCCCTGTTTTTATATTCGTAATAGGTTTTTGCAAAGCAGTTTCCGTTTGAACTTCCGCAGTCTTTTGCGATACGCAGATATTTTTTCATAAATTCGCCCGATGTACTTGAATAATCGGTCGTCGCGTTTTCTTTAAACATCATAGTTTCAAAAAACGAGGCTTTATTTTCCGCTACCGGTAAAGCATCAACCGCATCGGAAATTGTGTTAACTTGTCTTGTGTACATCTTTGTAAACGCATTATCTTGGAAATGCTGAATAAGAATCGGCAACACCAATGCGGCAAGTAAACCGACAATTACGATTGCAATTAATACTTCAGTCAACGTAAAAGCTCTAATCTTTTTCATAACAACCCTCTTTTTATTTTATTAAGACTATATGATAGATTATTATATCATAAAATGAAAAACCGTACAAAACTTTTAACAAATTTACAAATTCGGATTGATTTTTAAGGTGCGGTAAATTTTTATGTTATAATGACAAAGTAGTTAGTTAGAGGGGTCCGCCTCGACGGTAAATCAATCTTTCAAATGTTTTTGACGGATACGGCGAAATTTTAGCCGAAAAGGTTTATCGTACTTTAAAAGGACAGAAAGAGAAAAATTATGGAAAAGAACAATGAAACATTGTCGATTTTAAGACACTCGACATCACACATCATGGCACAAGCGGTACAAAGCCTGTTTCCGAGTGCAAAGTTAGCAATAGGACCGGCTACTGCCGAAGGGTTTTACTACGATTTTGATTTGACCGACGGTCATGCTTTCACCGAAGACGATTTGGTTAAAATCGAAGAAAAGATGAAAGAAATCGTAAAACAAAATTTAACGTTTGAGCGATACGAAATTCCCGATGTTCAAGCACAGATTGACGAATTTAAAAAAGAAGGTGAAATTTATAAAGCCGAACTGTTAGAAGAACACAGAAACGACAACCCGACTTTATACATAACAAAAGACAAAGACGGAAACGCTCTGTTCAATGACCTTTGCGCAGGTCCTCACCTTCCCAACACATCTTATATAAAAGCGAATGCCGTAAAACTGTTGAAAGTAGCGGGTGCATACTGGAGAGGGAACGAAAAAAACAAAATGCTCCAAAGAATTTATGCAACGGCTTATTGGAATAAAGAAGATTTACAGGCATATTTAACATTCCTTGAAGAAGCCGAAAAACGCGACCACAGAAAACTCGGCACAAAGCTCGATTTGTTCTCTACAAGAGAAGAACTCGGCGGCGGGCTTGTTTTGTGGCACCCGAATTTGGCAATCGTCAGAGAAGAAATCGAAAATTACTGGAGAGAAGAACACAGAAAAAGAGGGTATGTAATTGTTAACACCCCGCATATTGCAAAATCCAAACTTTGGGAAATTTCGGGGCATGCCGACCATTACAGAGAAAACATGTTCTTTATCCAAAAAGATGAAGATTCCGATGAACAGTTCATTCTAAAACCGATGAACTGTCCGTTCCACATATTGATATATCAATCTAACAGATATTCTTACCGCTCATTACCGTTGAGAATGGCGGAATTGGGAACGGTTTACCGCAAAGAAAAATCAGGTGCTTTGTCGGGATTGACAAGAGTTCAAGGGTTTACCCAAGACGATGCGCACATCTTCTGTACTCCCGAACAGTTAGTCGATGAAATTAACAGAATCATCGATTTTGTTGCCGATACTTTGGAAATTTTCGATATGAAATTTGAGGTAGAACTTTCGACAAGACCCGAAGATTTTGTCGGCGAAATCGAAAACTGGAACAAAGCCGAAGCGGGATTGAAAGAAGCTATGGACAGACGCGGTATGAAATACGAAATTAACGAAGGCGACGGCGCATTCTACGGTCCGAAAATAGACTTCAAAATTAAAGATGCCATCGGCAGAACTTGGCAGTGTGCAACGATTCAGCTCGATTTCAATTTGCCCGCAAGATTTGATATCAAATATCAAGACAAAGACGGTCAGTTAAAAACTCCGGTTATGCTTCACAGAGTAATCTTCGGTTCAATGGAAAGATTCCATGGAATTTTGATTGAACATTACGCGGGTTCTTTCCCGACGTGGTTAAGCCCGACACAGGTTAATATCGTTCCCATCTCGAACGACAAACACGTTGATTATGCCGAAAAAGTTTACAACAAAATGAGAGAGGCAGGAATTAGAGTAAATCTTGATGATCGCTCCGAAAGTATGAATTATAAAATAAGAGAAAGTCTGCAAGATAAAAAAATTCCTTACGTTTGCGTAATCGGCGATAAGGAAATTGAGACAAATACCGTTGCCGTCAGAGCAAGAAAAATCGGTCAGGTCGGTACTTTCTCGGTCGATGACTTTATTCAAAAAATACTCGACGAGATTAAATCAAAATCCAATCACTCGTTTGCAAACGAAACGGTTAAATCGTAAAATTGAAAGCTCCTTTAAAAAAGGAGCTTTTTTTATCGGTTAATTTCACAATAAAATTTTTATAGTAAAATATAAAAAGCAGGTAATGTTTTTAAGGAGAAAAAATGTTAACAGGACCGTTTTTAGACAGAAATTGGATGGCTCAAAACCCCGATTACAAAACATCAAAAATAGTTATGCTCGGATTGCCTTTTGACGGAACGGTGTCTTATCGTACGGGTTCAAGGTTTGCACCGGAAAGAATCAGGCTTGCAAGTTGGGGATTGGAAGAATATTCTCCGATTTTTGATAAAGAGTTGCAAGATGTCAACTTCCACGATGCGGGGGATTTGGAATTTCCGCTTGGAAATACCTTGAAAACACTTGAACAAATAGAAAAAAATGTCGAAGATATTTATAATGACGGCAAAAAAGTTTTCGGAATCGGGGGCGAACATCTCGTTACACTTCCTGAAGTGAAAGCCGTATCAAAGTTTTACGATAATCTTGCTGTTGTGCATTTTGATGCGCATACCGATTTAAGAGAAGAATATTTGGGCGAAGAATTGTCTCACAGTACGGTTATAAGACATATTTCAAAATTCATCAAACCCGAAAATATTAAACAAATAGGTATTCGCTCCGGTATGAAAGAAGAATGGGAGTTTATGAAAAAACACAGCACCCTTTGCACAAAATTCTCGGATTTAGACTGCCTGAAAGATAAAAATATATTCGTAACGGTCGATTTGGATTGTCTTGATACTTCGATTATGTCGGGAACGGGTACTCCAGAAGCCGGAGGAATGACATTTAATGAACTTGTCGAATGGTTTAAATATTTGAAAGACTTTAATATTGCAGGCGCAGACGTTGTTGAACTTTCGCCCGATTATGATTTGAGCGGAGCGTCAACCGCCGTTGCTACAAAAGTTATCAGAGAACTTTTAATGATTATGTAATTTTTTTATGAGGTTAAACGATGGAGCCGTCAGAACGTATTGAATATCTGAAAAACGAAATTAACAAAAGCAACTACAAATATTATGTGGAAGAAAATCCCTACCTGAGCGATTTTGAATACGACAAGTTATTCGCGGAACTCAAAGAATTGGAAGCGAAATATCCGATGTTCAAAACGCCTGACAGCCCGACACAAAGAGTCGGTTCGGTCAGCGAAAAGTTCTTCTCCCACACGCACAAATACAGACTGTACAGCCTTGATAACACATATAACTACGAAGAACTCAGCGCGTGGTACACAAAAATTTGCAATGAGTTCAACAAAGAATTGGAACTTGTTTGCGAATTGAAAATTGACGGACTTGCAATTGCCCTGACCTACACCGACGGATTGTTTACACTCGGCGTAACAAGAGGCGACGGTGTAACGGGCGAAAATATTACCCAAAACCTCAAAACGGTTAAAGCAATCCCTTTGAGATTGTTTAAAAATAAAAACCTTGAGGTCAGAGGCGAAATTTATATGCCCAAATCCTCGTTTGAGAAACTCAATGAAGAAGCTCTTAACACCGGAGAAAAAATATTTGCAAACCCCAGAAATGCCGCCAGCGGTTCATTAAGACAACTTGACAGTACCGTTACAGCAAAGCGGGATTTGTCAATGTTTACTTATACCGGAATTTTTGAAGATACCGAAGATAAAAATATTAAAACCCATTACGACAGTATGATGTATCTTAAAGAGTTAGGGTTTAAGATTAACCCGAATATCCGTCTTGTAAAAGGGATTCAAGGGGCGATAGAATACTGCAAAGAATGGGAAACAAAAAGATTTGAACTTGATTATGCAACAGACGGGGTTGTAATAAAGATAAACGATATTGCGGTACAGAAAAATCTCGGATACACCGCAAGAGCGCCAAAATGGGCAACGGCATTCAAATTTCCGCCCGAAGAAGTAACAACAAAACTTTTGGATATAGAATTAAACACGGGAAAAACAGGTGTGATAACCCCTGTCGCCGTATTAAAGCCCGTACAGTTAGGCGGAAGTGTTGTATCAAGAGCGAGCCTGCATAATTTTGACGAGATTAAAAGGCTTGATATAAGAATCGGGGATAAGGTATTGATAAAAAAAGCGGCGGAAATTATTCCGAAAGTAATAAAATCAATGGACACCCCCTCACACTACAAACTTCCCGTATATAATGCGCCGACACATTGTCCGGCATGCGGTGCGCCGTTGACAGAAAAAGAAAACGAAGTAGGATTGTACTGCCAAAACCCTCAATGTAATCAACTTATGAGAGCAAAAATAGAATACTGGGCAAGCAAAGAAGCCATGGATATTGATTTTGTAGGACCATCGTTAATTCAGCAGCTTTACGATAAAAAATTCATATCAAATCCGGTCGATTTATACAGGCTTACAACTCAAGACCTGACTCAACTGGATTTAATTCAAGAAAAATCCGCATCAAATATATATAACGCAATCCAACAGAGTAAAACCCGCCCGCTAAACAGATTATTGACGGCACTCGGGATTCGCCATGTGGGAAAAGAAACCGCAGACATATTAGCATCGGAATTTGCAACACTTGATGATATAAAATCGGCATCGTTGGAGCAATTATCCGAAATAGAAAATATAGGTGATATAATTGCACGGTCTATTTATGACTTTTTCAAAGACGAAAACAATATAAAAATGATAGAGGATTTAAAAATTTTAGGGGTAAATCCGGTATCAAAAGTAAAACCTAAATCCGACAAACTTGCGGGAAAAACGTTTGTTTTAACCGGAACATTACAAAATATGACAAGAGATGAGGCAAGTGAAATAATAAAATCGCATGGCGGAAAAACCTCATCATCAGTATCAAAGAAAACATCTTATGTTCTTGCCGGAGAAAATGCGGGTTCAAAATTGGACAAAGCACAAGATTTAGGTGTTATAATATTGACAGAAAATGATTTTCTTGAAATGATTAAATAAAGGAAGAAAAATAACGGTATGAAAATTATACAAATTGACGGAATAAAAGGTTTAATAACGGCAACATTTATAGGAATATGCCTGTTTGCGGGGTTTGTAATATTCCCAGGAACGGTCGCAATGAATTTGTGGAATAAATATCTTGCAGCAGAATATATGTTTCCCACGTTGAATTTATTGCAAGGGGTTTTGTTGTGGGCAATAATTGCCATCACTTACTGTATATTGTCCAAAAACAGTTTCGCCGTATCGTATAAAGACGCACCGCCTCTTTCCGATGCAGAACTTGATATGATTTTAAACAAGGCTAAAATTCAATCAAAAATAAAAAAAATTAATACAATAATAAGCAAGTCGGACAGATTTGAAAAATCACAAACTAAAGACAAAGATTTGCATATCTCAACACCGTTTCCCATAAAAAATGATGTTGCAAAAGAGCAAAAAGAAGATGAAAAGGTTTCTGACATAAAATAAAGGAGGTAAAAATGAAAAAGATTTTAACTGCATCTGTAATAAGTGCGGTATTGTTGAGCATGCCGGCAATGACACTTCCGGCGGGAGCATTGAATAACGAGATTGAAAAAGGATACGTATCGGTATCATATACGGCAGAAAAAGAAGTATCTCCCGATACTGCCGAAATTTCTATTGCCATAAGAACCGAAGACAACAAATCCTTAAACGAGGCATCGGCTAAAAACAAAGAAATTTCCGATAAAATTTATGCGTACCTGAAAAGTTACATAACACCCGCTGACGGAGATTACATCAAAACATCAAACTACTCCGCTCGCCCCACATACAGATACGTAAACGGTAAAAGAATTTTCTCAAAATATGAAGTTTCAAATAACATAACCGTTCACACAAAAACATTAGACAAACTTCCGACACTGATAGATAAAAGCATATCGCTCGGGGCAACAAACGTTGACAGCCTTAACTTCAGCCTGTCGGAAAAAGATTCTCAATGTGCCGAGTTATTAACCGAAGCAACCCAAAAAGCAAAAAACAGAGCAAATGTTGTAGCATCTGCTATCGGTTCATCCGTTACGGGAATTAAAGGAATAGATGCCTCTTGCTCGCTTAACAGATACGGTGTATCTTACGCAAGAAATTCGCTTATGAAATCAATGGGGGCAATGGCTGATGAAGCGGCAGCACCGGCTGCCGAACCAACGATTGAACCGGGGGTTATTAAAGTCTATTCAAGTGTTAATGCAAGTTTTTATGTAAAATAAATGTTTAAACATACAGGAAAAGACCTCAATCTGAAAGATTGAGGTCTTCGTTTTGTTAACGGATGTTTAGTTAAATCTTTCTTTTACCGTTATTCAACCACGGTGCTGCTTCCAAATCATCAATGTTGTATTTCAACAAATAGTTCTCATCATATTTTCCTGATTGAGTTTGTTGAGCCGGTTTCTTAGCCGAAACGGGTTTTGTATGTTGCGCAGGTTTTTTGTTGTAATTTGTTTTAATGTTTCCTGCCGCGTACCCTGCTTGAATACCGAATAAAATCAATAATGTAATAACTGCAATTTTTTTCATTTTATTTCTCCTAAATTATTTTACCGGTATTGTAACATAGAAATTATTTTTCCGCAATTTTCTAATTTTTCTTTTCCTTTAAGAGCGGTCAATTCAATTAAAAACGCAACACCGACGAGATTGCCGCCTGCTTTTTTAATAAGATTTGCCGCCGCTTTTGCCGTTCCGCCGGTTGCCAATAAATCGTCAACTACCAAAACATTTGCGCCTTTTTCTATTGCGTCGGCATGAATTTCTATCATATCCGAACCGTATTCCAAATCGTAACTTTCTTTTATTGTTTCTGCCGGTAATTTATTGGGCTTTCTAATCGGCACAAAACCGCAGTTCAATTTGTAAGCCATCGGCATTCCGAAAATAAAACCTCTGCTTTCAATCCCCGCTATATAATCAATTTTGCAATCTTTGTACGCATCACATAACCAATCAACCATTACCTTCATGGTTTTTGCATCTTTAAGAGCTGTTGTTATATCTCTGAAAATTATGCCTTCTTTAGGAAAATCCCTGACGGCTCTTATTTTATTTTTTACATCTTCAATACTCAATGTTTCCATTCTTATCTCCTATCTGTTAAGTAATAAATTTTTCAATTCATCTTTGGCTTTTCTGATTTTTTCTTTGGCAATTTGGATGGCATGTTCATGCTGAACCAAGCCGTGCGCGGTTTTACCCCAGTTCATGTCTTTTTTCATAAATAAAATTTTTGTACCTATAAACAGAACAAGCGGGAACCAAATGACAAGTAAATATATCGAGGTTTCAACCGATTGAATAAATGCCTCTTTTCGTGATAAATTGTCATACCGTCTTAAACTGTAACGGCAGGCAAACACAAACCCAGCGCCTATAATCGCCCCCATAATTCCCGATGACATCAAAATACAAGGGGTTGCATCGGTTAGAAAAATCTTTATTATTAAAATTCCTATTTCTATAATAAACCATGCCGGCATGATAAATTCAGAAATATACGCAATCATATCAAGTCTGACACGCAAAGACATTTTTTTTGAAGTTAAAATGTCGCCGAAATATTCCAAATACCTTCTTATAGTACCCTCTAACCAGCGTCTGCGCTGCCTGTATAAAGGCGACAGATACATAATACCTTCTTCATAAACAATGGTGTCAACACAAAATCTGACGTCCCAACCTTTTATGTGAAGTCTTGTGGACATATCCAAATCATCGGTTATGGTGTAATTATTCCACCCGCCGATATCTTCAAGTGCCTCGCGTCTGATAAGTTCACCGTTCCCTCTGAGTTCAACCGCACCTTTAACGGCATCGCGGCTGACTTGAAAATGCGTATCCATCGTCATTTCGTTATTTTGGCAGCGGGTGAGTAAATTAACGTCTTTATTTCTGACAACTTTTCTCGCCTGAACCGCACCGACGTCTTTTGGCTCAAGTTCATATACAAGATTTGTAAGAAAATCCGGCTCCATAGTCGCATCGGCATCAAATACCAAAATAGCTTCACCTTTTGCAAATGCCAAAGCATCGTTTAATACTGCCGATTTTCCGGGGAAAGCGTCTTTTGGGCGTATAAAGGGGATGACCTTATCGGGATATTTTTCGCCCAGACTTTTTATAACAGATGCCGTGTTATCCGTACTTCTGTCATCTATTACTATTATTTCAAAGTTCGGATAATCAAGTTTTAAGACTGTTTCGACAGTATGCGATATAACAGATTCCTCGTCATGTGCCGGAATCATTATACTTACGAAAGGTTTATAATTT
The DNA here is from genome assembly GCA_947626645.1 of Candidatus Gastranaerophilales bacterium. GTDB lineage: Bacteria > Cyanobacteriota > Vampirovibrionia > Gastranaerophilales > Gastranaerophilaceae > Zag111. The sequence continues at coordinate 12,217 of CANQSZ010000002.1, read as the reverse complement.
TCATTTTTTTCTTTCGGGTTTTTAAGATCGTTTCTTCTCTTAATTTTCGTAGCAATTGATGTGCAAAGTGCATAAACCGTCATAAGAGAGATGAAAACGGCAAGCCCCCACACAGTGTAGTTTTGAAACAGGTATATGAATGCCGTCAGCCCTAAAACTATTATAAAAAGTAATATTCTTTCTTTCATAATGATATATTTTTCTGTTCCGATTGCTATTCAATAATATATATTTTAACAAAAAAGCATGAAAAGGTCTTTTAAAATTAAAATATTGAAACATTTGTATAAAAAAAAGAATTACGGATTTTATCACGTAAATTAAGCAAATTAGAGGATAAAATCATACGATAGAATGTTTTATTTGTTAAAAAGTGTTAAAATACTTGCATGCTTTTGAATTTCTAATATAATCATCATGTACACAATAAGAAGGAGTTTTATTATGAACAAAGAAGAATTAGTACAAGAGATTTCTAAAAAAGCTAACGTAACTCAAAAAGAAGCAGCTGAAGTATTGTCATCATTAGTTGACACAATCCAAAAAACAGTTGCAAAAGGTAAAAAAGTTACATTAGTTGGTTTCGGTACATTTGAACCGCGCAAAAGAGCAGCAAGAACAGGCAGAAATCCTCAAACCGGTAAAGAATTAAAAATTCCGGCAAAAACAGTTCCTGCATTCTCTGCCGGTAAAAAATTCAAAACTGTCGTTAACGGAAAATAGTTCTTTAACGAAATTAAAAATTTTGGAACTCTTGCTCATTCGGGCAAGAGTTCTTTTTATATAAATATTTTTCTGATATAATCGAAAAAAAAGAGAGCGAGAATAATATTATGTTAGACGGAATTTTAACGGGATTAATCAATTGGATAGAAAATGTTATTACAGCGATGGGAGCTGCGGGGATATCGTTATTGATGGCAATAGAATCATGCAACATCCCGCTGCCTTCGGAGGCGGTTTTACCGTTTGCGGGGTATATGGTATCAAAAGGCGAAATGGGGTTTCACGCAGCGGCAATTGCCGGTGCAACAGGCTGTGTTATCGGCTCTGTTCCCTCGTATTATCTTGGGTATTTCGGTGGAAGAAAATTCTTTGAAAACTACGGGAAATACTTGCTTGTTTCAAAAAAAGACCTTGACGATGCGGACAAATGGGTTGATAAATATGGTGATTGGGCATTTTTCTTATGCAGAATGCTGCCGGTTATAAGAACTTTTATCTCGCTTCCGGCGGGAATTTTAAAAGCAAGAAAAAGAACTTTTTTCACGCTTACATTTTTAGGCTCTTTAATTTGGAGTTACGTGCTTGTGTATGTCGGAGTTAAGCTCGGAGAAAATATCGATTCGCTAAAATCTGTTTGGCATAAATTTGATATAGTAATTATACTGGCATGCCTGATATTGGGCGGGGTTTATATTTGGAAACATTTGAAACACTTAAATCAGGATTAGTTAAAAAAACAAATCGGGTAATTTAATGGTAATCCGTGCCGCCTGTTTTAATCAGATTGTATTTATCGGCAATTTTTTCAATATCTTCGGGGTTGGAGAATTTTATATATTTTCTCCATCTCGGGTAGGGGTAAAAGACTTCCACTCCATCAAGCCCGATTTTGACAAGTTCGCCAATAAAATGGCTTAAGCTGACAGCCCAGCAGCAGGCAGGGTGTGCCAAAACGGCAATTCCGCCGGCATTATGAATTGCGCTTATCAATTTTTTTATATTTCTGGTCGAAAAAAATCTGACAATATCGGTTTTCGTTCCCTGTCTGTTTTTTGAATAAAACTGTTTCATCCCGTCATTACGGATATCGAATCCGTAAGCGAGCAAGTGAAGGAAAATTCCTTTATACCAAACATCAAATTCGACACCCGTAATTATATCAATATCGGGATTGTCGATATAACCTTGAACGGTGTTATGATCGGTTACGGAAATATGGTTATAATTTTTTGAGAACTTTTCAATAACTTTTTTAAATTCGGTTTTGCCGTCAGAATAGGTTGAATGTATGTGCAGATTAACATTATTATTCAAATAATCTTCATTTTTAAACGATTTTATTAACTCAACGGCATTCATAAAATAATGTAACTTTCTTTAAATTTATCCCGATTTGTACTAAAATTATAATACAACAAAGGAGGATTTATGTCCAAACAGAGGTTGCACAACAGTATAATATACGTATTGGCAAAAGGGATAAAGATATATTTTACAAATATTGATAAATTTTTTGTATATATGTTGTTTCCCGTCTTTGGACAGGTGATAGGTATATGTTTGACATTCGGGTTAACCTTAGGGTTTACGGAAAAAATAATTCAAAGAGCGCATACGCCTGCCGGAGCATTGTTTTTAATATTATTGCTTGCAATTCCGGGGTTGTTAATTTTTGCAAAAGCGTTTTGGGATTATATGGTTGCATACGTTGCGCTTAACTCAATGACGGAAGGCGCTGTTACAACGGGAAAAGTTTACGATTTTCAATCGCACAATGAAGTTGCAACAAGACAATCTCTGAAATATATCGGGTTTTTAATAATTTTGAGTGTATTTATGTCTGTCGGGTCAAGCATATTTTTTATAATTCCCGCATTTGTTTTGTGGATTTATTTTATACTGATATTTCAAGTATTCACGTTTGAACCTGATTTGTCGATTTTTGATATGTACAAAAGAAGTTTTTCTCTTATTAAAGGCAGTTGGGCAAGAACGTTTATTTTGATGATTATACTTGCGTTTTTCACAATCTACATTCTTACGCAAGGGATAACGGTTATATTTGACTATTTGAATTTGACAAATAAATTATGCTCGGTATTTGATGTTCTGACCAACAGGATTCCGCTTGATGAGGTAAACAAAACCCTTGCGTTTTTCAATAAACCCATAATAACAAACGCAATGATATCGAAAAGTTTATACCTTTCAATAATAACAACTGTTGTGAGCGGTCTGACGTTGCCTATCAGAAGTATTTGTTGGGCTTTGTGGTATAAAAGTCTTTGCGATATAAAAGATGATGATTCTAATGAATCGACGAGAAAGCCAAAGAAAGTTTCGCGCAAAAAATCCGAAGATGAATATATGGAATAGAAAACATGTTTATATGCAAAAATTGTAAATCAAAAGACAAATTTGAACTTATGTTTTCGCCCGAATATATGGGAGAGAAAAATTTTTCTCAAAAGTACAATGAAAAAGGTGAAATAGAAATAACGGTTGACGGTTATGTATTTGTACCCGATTTGCAATTTATGAATGAACATGCCGTTTGCAGATATTGCGGACAGATATACATGTGGGATTATGATGTATAAAACAAAGGAGAATATATGAGGGAAAACAGAAGAAACGACCAAACAAGAGAAATTAAATTCACCAAAAATTATACAAAACACGCTCCAGGGTCAGTATTAGCCGAATTTGGCGACACGAAAGTTATAACAACGGCAACGGTAGAAGAAGGCAAGCCGAAATGGATGTCAAAAGATGACCAAAGGGGTTGGCTAACGGCTGAATATTCACTATTGCCTTCATCAACTTCAACCCGCTGCCAAAGAGAACGTACGAAAATTTCCGGCAGAACTCAGGAAATTCAACGCTTGATAGGCAGAAGCCTCAGAGCATGCGTGGATTTGACCAAGATGCCCGATTTAACAATAACGATTGATGCCGATGTTATCCAAGCAGACGGCGGAACAAGAACGGCAAGCATTTGCGGCGGATTTGTCGCGCTTAATGATGCCGTTGAAAAACTTATGGAAAAAGGAATATTGAAAGAAAACCCGATAATTGAACCGATTGGCGCAATTTCTGCGGGGATAGTCGATGATGAAGTAAGGCTTGATTTGGATTATATGGAAGATTCCAACGCTCGGGTCGATTCAAATATCGTTTTGACAAAAAGCGGCAAAATAATCGAATTTCAAACAACCGCAGAAGGTGAACCGTACGAGTTTGAAAAGATGATTGAAATTTTTAATACCGCAAAAAAGGGTATAGCTGAAATTATTGAAAAATATTAATATTTGATATAATATTCGGGTATGAGAATTTTTGTTTTATGTTTAATGGTTTTGTTGATTGTACCTGTTGCGTATTCTAAAGAATCCGATATTGAGGTGCAGTCAACTCAAGGAATTGAATTAAATTCTCAAATCGAAAAATCAAAACCCACTAAAGAAAACATAAATGAACAAAAAGAAATAAAAAATCGTTCTAAAAAATATATAAGAATACAAAAAAAATTGAATAAACAAAACCAACGAAAAATAGAAAAGCAAAAAGAGATAAATTATTTACAACAGAGGTTAGAGATAAAAAAGAATAAATTGGAAAAATTAGTTCCGAATGAAATGAAAGGAGAACAGGAATGAAAAAATTATTAGTATCGTTGATGGCATTATCAATAGTAGCATTCGGTGCAGCTGCAAATGCGGGTTCATTGTCAAACGCATTGAATAAAGCGGCAGATTCCGTCAGCAAAAAAGAACAACAATTAGAAAATGCACAAAAAGAACACGCAAAAAAACAAGAAGCTCAAAGAAAAGAATTACAACAGAAAAAAGAAGCTCAACAAAAAGCGTGGGAACAGAAAAAACAAGATTTGAAAAAACAACAACAAGAAAATGAAAATGCTCTTGAAAAGAAAAAACAAGAATGGCAGAAAAAACAGGAACAAGCTAAAAAAGATGCCGAAAACAAACAAAAAACAAGAGAAAATTATCTTAAAGAAAAGAAAGATGCTTGGAATAAATTAATTAAATAATTATTTTTCCAAAAATCAAAAAACGGGCACTTATATAACAGAGTGCTCGTTTTTTAATGCCTGCAATCGCTACAATTTCCCGAACACCCGCCAAAATTGCAACGGCAGGAATTTTTGAATAAATCCGTATAATCAAAAACTCTGTCGTTCAAAATGCAATCCGCAACCGCAGGAACAACCGCCTTTTCAACCGCCAAAATCTCTGATTCAAATTCATCATAATGAGTGTTTAACCCGATTAAAACAGGGTATTGTGTAATAATTTTGCCCCAAAAGTTTATGGTGTCAACTTTATGAACAGTAATTCCGCCGACTTTAATCCCCGAAAGATATGATTTACTTAACGCATCATCACATGCAAACGAAGGCAGCAAGGAAGGATGAACGTTTATCACGTTGCAACCCGGATTTAAAGATATAGCGGATTGATGAATCAAAATAATTAAATCCGCTCCGCCGGCGTACTCGGATTGTTCGCGATAAAAGTTAATCTCGGAACAATTTTCCAACCGATTTTGCAAAGTCTTTTTAAAACTTTCATCAACTTCGCCGATAACCGATATTTGGAATTTTTTTAAAAAATTTTTATCCACATAACAATTTTATTACAAACAACAACAAAAAAGACAACCCGAAAAAGTTGTCTTTTTTTTATATAATCGGATAAACCCGAAAAATTTAATTGCACAATGCAAGCAAAACACCCGCAGCGACGGCAGAGCCGATAACACCTGCGACATTTGGTCCCATAGCGTGCATCAAAAGGTAGTTTTGACTGTTATACTCAAGCCCGACCTTGTTGGAAACACGAGCAGCCATAGGAACGGCGGAAACCCCTGCCGAACCGATTAACGGATTAATCAAATTAGGCTCGCGTCTTGCAATTTTAGCCGCAACAATTTCGCATAAATTCATCAATTTTGCCATAATAACACCCGCAGCCGTAGCAAACGAGAACGCTACTATACCTAAAATGAGAATAAACAGAGTTTGAACCGTCAAAAACTGTTCTGCCGAAAGTTTTGAGCCTACGGACAATCCTAAAAATATTGTTACAATATTGATTAAAGCGTTTTGCATAGTATCCGAGAGTCTGTCAACAACTCCGCATTCTTTGCATAAGTTACCGAATGTCAAAGCGCCGACCAAAGGACACGCATCGGGTAAGAAAATTATGCACAAGAACAAAACCACAAGCGGAAAAACAATTTTTTCACGTTTGGAAACCGAACGTAATTGTTCCATTTGGATTTGACGTTCTTTACCGGTTGTTAACAACTTCATAATCGGCGGTTGAATAACCGGAACCAAAGCCATATAAGAGTAAGCCGCAACAGCGATTGCGCCCAACAACTCGGGTGCCAGTTTAGAAGTTACATAAATAGATGTAGGACCGTCAGCCCCGCCAATAATACCGATAGCACCGGCTTGCGGCAGAGTAAACCCAAAACAGCACAATGCCAAAAGTAAAGCGCCGAAAATTCCGAACTGAGCCGCTCCGCCTAAAAGTGCGGTTTTAGGGTTGGCAATCAGAGGACCGAAATCCGTCATCGCACCGACCCCCATAAATATAATCAACGGAAACAAGCCTTTATGAATACCCGCTTCGTAAATTATTCCCAAAAACCCTGTCGGTTCGGCAATTCCTGCCAAAGGAATATTTGATAATAACCCGCCAAATGCGATAGGAACCAACAATAACGGTTCATACTGTTTTTTAATCCCCAGCCACAATAAAAACAGACAGATTAAAAGCATAATCGGATGTCCGAACTGGTGGAGAAACTGCTCAACAGGAGCCGAAATCGAAGGATCAACTTTTTCTACCATATTGTATATCCCCGTAGATTGCCAGAGATTGAGTAAACCTTCTTTAAAATCCATCTTTCAACCTCCTAACCTACAGTTACCAAAACTTGTCCGGTTTGAACTTTGTTACCTACTTCAATTTCAACCGATTTAACAGTGCCTCCGACCGGAGATTTAATTTCGGTTTCCATTTTCATAGCTTCAACAACTGCGATAACATCACCTTCCGAAATTGAATCACCTTCCGAAACAAGAACCTTCAAAACGTTCCCGGGTAAAGCCGCCTTAATCGGAGTACCCTCGCCTGTTGAAACAGCTTTAGCCTCAATTCCTTCTTTTACATTGAAGTCATACAACTTACCGTTAACGGTAGCCTTATCGCCCTCAAGAGCAACGGCATACTTCTTGCCGTTAACAGTCACGGTATAACCGTTAGTTGAAGCAGGCTCGCAAGACGACGGGGTTTCCGATTTGTTTTCGTTTTTGCGAACACCGATTGTACCTTTGCCTTGAAGGAATAATATGCCTTTTTCTTTGCAAGCAGCAGAAATAAACAAGTTTTCGTCATTAACTTCAAGTCCCGCATCTTCAAGTCTTTTGCGCGCAACACCAAGACCTTTTTCGGGGTCTTTGTCGTTTAGGTCAACGACTTTTTCGGTTGTCGGCTCAAGGTTAAGTTGTTCCGAGGCAATTTTTACAATCTCCGAATCCGGTTCGCACGGAGTTTTTCCGAAATAGCCCAAAACCATTTTACCGTAACCTTCGGCAATTTTTTTCCATTTTCCGAACATTACGTTATGAAATGCCTGTTGGAAATAGAATTGTGAAACAGGAGTAACGGATGTACCAAAACCGCCTTTTTCAACAACTTCTTTCATCGCGGCAACAATTTCCGGGTATTTATTCATAAGGTTATTGTCGCGAAGCATTTGGGTATTAGCCGTTAACGCACCCCCGGGAAGCGGTGATTCAATAATTTGCGGATTAACCGCAAGCGCTTCGGGGGGTAAGAAGTAGTCTTTCATACATTCTTTGAATACTTCTTCCGTTTCAAGGATTTTTTCAACATCCACACCCAAATCATAATCGGTACCTTTGAGCGCATGCCACATAGAAACGATATCGGGCTGAGCAGTGCCGCCTGAGACCGGTTTCATGGATAAGTCTATACAGTTTGCACCTCCGTCTAAAGCCGCAAGATATGCAGCCAATGCTGTACCTGCCGTTTCATGCGAGTGGAATCTTATATCAGCGCCTTCGCCCAGAATTTCACGAGTACGTTTAACCGTTTCGTAAACTTTTCGGGGTGAAGAAGTTCCCGAGGCATCTTTAAACGCCAAAGAATCAAATTCAATACCCGCATCAAGAATGGAGCGAAGCACTCTTTCATAAAATGCAACATCGTGTGCTCCCGTGCAGCCTATAGGCAATTCCATCATCGTGATTGTAACTTCGTGTTTAAGTCCGTGTTTTTTTATACACTGACTGGAATACAAAAGGTTATTGACATCATTTAACGCATCGAAGTTTCTGACGGTAGTAACACCATGCTTTTTAAACATTTTTGCGTGCAAATCAATAACATCTCGCGGCTGAGAGTCAAGCCCGACAACATTTACCCCGCGTGAAAGCGATTGTAAATTGATATCTTTTCCGACCGCAGCCCTGATTTTGTCCATGGTTTCAAAAGCATTTTCTCTGCAATAAAAAATAGGCGACTGAAATCTTGCACCGCCTGCAACTTCAAAATGCTTAATCCCCGCATTAACTGCCGATTGCAGTGCGGGAATAAAGTCATCCACAAATACTCTTGCTCCGTAAACCGACTGGAAACCGTCTCTGAATGAGGTATCCATAAGTTTAATCAACTTTTTTCCCATAATTTATCCTTTCTATATAAAACTAACTTCTTTTTGCCATAATTGCCGCGATTGCGACCGCAACCGCTTCATCCAAATTATCAACCGCTTTTTTAACGCTTGATTTTATTTCTTCCGAGGCTTCGGGGAACAATTTGTTCAAATATAACACTACCGCCGACATAATTTTCATAACGAAAATCAAAATTGTCAGAAAGCATAAGACAAATCCCATTCCCATGCCAAGCAACACCAATCCGTTTGCTAAATTTCCACTCATATTATATCTCCTATCGTAAGTAACGTTTCATTATTATCTTTTGTGTTTAAAACGAGTTCGCCTCTGTCTGTGACAGATTTTGCTACCCCTGTTTTTACACTGTTAAATACCTGTATATTAACTTCTTTATCCAAAAAACAATTCCTTTTTAAATAATCGTCTTTAATCATATTAAATCCGCTTAATAAAAATTCATCATAATTTTTGAAAAATTCGCAAAGTAATTCTTCCAAAAACACCTCAACATCGACATCTTTTCCCGTTTCAAGGTTGAGTGAGGTTATTTGTTTATCTTGAACAAGCGATAAATTTTTAATTTCAGCGTTAAGATTAACCCCGACACCAAGCACGATGCCGTCTAAGATTTGAGAGTGCATAACGGTTTCGGATAAAATTCCCGCAATTTTTTTACCGTTTACAAGAACATCGTTAGGCCATTTAATTTCGGGCTTAATTGAATATGTTTCAAGAACTTTACAAAGAACAACCGACAAATACTGGGTCAGATTGGAATATATATCGGAAAAGGTATTTGAGGGTTTCAAAACAACGGACACAAACAAATTACCATCACCCAAATCGACCCATGCGCGATTTAACCTTCCCCGACCCGCGGTTTGCCTTAGGGCATGCACAACAGTCTTATCGGGTATGGTGTTAATGTACACCTTTGCATATCCGTTTGTGGACTCTGCTTCTTCTAATTTAATTACCTTCATTATCTCCCCTCGGTAATTTTCAATATTCAAACTTATTATACAATAAACAAAAAAATAATTGCGAAAATTTTTTTTAAGTGATAACATTAATAACGGAGAGAGGTAAAATATGGAACATTGGGTTTATACTGTAAATATCTTCGGACATGGTGTATCTTTTAATGTTGATACTCTCTTAACCATGTGGTTTTCAATGGCGGTTTTAATCGTTATTTCATTTATAATCACAAGAAATTTGAACATGGTTCCCGGGAAATTGCAGCTAATAGGAGAAAATATTATTAAATATTTTAACGATATCTCCAAAGCAAGTATGGGTAATGACGAAGCCCAAAAACATATTGCAATAATTTTAACACTGTTTATGTTTATATTAACGGCAAATTTAGCGGGGCAATTACCGTTTAAACTTATACATCTTGCACATGGTGAATTGGCTTCCCCCAACAACGATATAAATATGACGGCGGCAATGGCGGTTGTTGTTTCTATTTATTATATATATTACGGAATAAGAAGAAACGGGTTTAAATTCTTTTTCAAAGGGTTCAGTATAGACGGAATTATCGTAACGCTTGTTGATACGTTAGAACTTTTTGTAAGGCCGTTCTCGCTTGCGCTGCGACTTTTTGCGAATATTTTGGCAGGTGAACTGCTTGTGGCAACTTTTATTAGTTTGTTTTCAATTGTTGTTCCCCTGCCGTTTATGCTGTTTGAACTTTTTGTTGCACTGATTCAAGCGTTAGTATTCACCTTGCTTTCAACAACATATATTTCAATGGCAATACAAGAAGAATAGAAAAAACTAATAAATAAAAGGAGAAAATTATGGCAGTAGAACAAACATTGGATTTAGCAAAATTAGGTGCGGGAATTGCAATCGGATTCGGAGCAATCGGAGCAGGCTTAGGTCTTGGTATTGCAACAAAAGGGGTTTTGGATGCAATCGCAAGACAACCGGAAATTAAAGCCGAGGCTTTTAAAAACTTCATTATCGGTGCCGGCTTAGCCGAAGCTACCGCTATTTATGCACTGTTTATTGCTATTATGCTTTTATCAAAATAAGGTAACATAACAAATGGTTGAATTTAACGCGACATTTTTAATAGCACTGTTAAGTTTCGCGCTATTCATAATAATTATGAATGCGATATTTTACAAACCCGTTTTGTCAATAATAAGAAAGCGGGAAAATTATATCAATTCAAATTATGATACGGCGCATGAACTTACACAAAAAACTCGTGAAAACGAAAATATAAGATGTGAAAAAATGGAACAAACACAAAGAAAATGCCGCAAGGAAATTCAAAATATTGTCAATCTTGCACACGAAGAATCAAACAAAAAAACGCAAGCAGCAAGAGAAAAGTCAAAAGCGGAAATTCTTTCAGGGAAAGACAAGCTATATGAACAAAAACAACAGCTTGAAGAAGCGATTAACAATACCGTAGTAAACGATTTAGCTTCATCAATTTCATCTAAAATATTAGGTGAAGTTCCGTTAAAAAAGAATTAGGGTGAACACGGATAATGCAGGAAATTCTTTCATTTTTAAAATATTTGGCACAATCAAACACAATCAACTTTATAATAATGTTGATTATACTGATTTATATTGCAAAGAAAATGAATTTGAAAACATCGCTTGAAAACTCGGTAAAAAACGTTGAAACCGAAATTCAAAAATCCGATGAAGAAAAAGAAAAATCGGAAGAAATTTTTGCAGATTCTCAAAAAGCCATGAAAAAACTTCCGCAAGAAATAGACAAACTTGAAAAAGAAGCCGTTTCAAAAGCGAATATATTTAAGTGCGAAATTGAAGAAACGACATTAAAAAACATTCAATCCATAGAACAAAACGTACAAAAATCATTAACGATTGAAGAAGAAAAATTTTCAAACCTTTTAAAAGACCAAACGGTGATTTTATCGGTTGAAAAAGCAAAAGCGGGGATTATCAGGCAGCTTGAAGAAACCCCCGATTTGCACGCAAAATTTATAGCAGAAAGTTTAGACGAACTTGATAGGGCGAAATTATAATGACAGAAACAAAAATTACATCAATTTCAAAAAATTACGCAAAAGCTCTTGTTGAAACTGCTCAACAGAGTAATTCTTGGGATGAAATTAAAAAAGATTTGCACGAAATTTTTGACGTTTTTAATTCTTCAAACGATTTATCTGTCGTTATGGAAAATTCATCAATATCAACTTCGTCAAAAATCGAAATAATAGATGAGATTTTTAAAGGGAAAATTAACGAAAAAGTTTTGAATTTTTTGAAAATACTCGTTGAGAAGAACAGATTTAACGAGCTTGGCGCGGTAATAAATTCGTACGACGATATAATGCAACAAAAATCGAATAAAAAGTACGTTGAAATAATATCTCCGATTGAACTGAATTTTGAAACAAGAACGAACGTTTTGTTCAAATTGGAGAAGAAATTGAATTGTGAAATAATACCGCGTTGGAGCGTGGATAAAAGTATAATTGCGGGTTTGATGTTTAAATTTGACGATTACGTAATAGACACAAGTATCCGCACAAAATTGGAAAGTTTAAGTAAAAGTATATCAAGATAGAGGGTGAGAATATGACACTGATACAACCTGAAGAAATCAGCTCAATTATTAAGAATAAGATAGACAACTATGAACTTCAAACGGAAATATCGAACACAGGAACCGTATTGGAAGTCGGAGACGGAATTGCACGAATTTACGGTTTAAGAAACGTAATGTCAAACGAGCTTGTTCAGTTTGACGAC
>CANQSZ010000001.1 GCA_947626645.1 Candidatus Gastranaerophilales bacterium | reverse complement strand
TCATGTGTACATCTTCAGTTATTTGCATATCTTCAATATTCGTATTGACACTGTGTTTTGCAATCTGTTTTAGCTTACCGCCGCCAAAACCCGTTAATCCGACCGTTATTCCGCCATTCTTATTCGCCCAGTCAATCGCGTTTATTATATTCTTACTGTTCCCGCTGCCCGATATCCCAATCACAACATCGTCTGCTCTCAAAAAATTCTTTAACTGCTCCACAAATACATTCTCGTAACTCACATCGTTTGCATAAGCCATCATCGTCGGTATATTATCATTTAAGCATATCAATCTGAACTTTTTATCCTGTTTATAGCTCATGCCTTTATTAAAATCGCAGCAAAAATGGCTTGCCGTCGCAGCAGAACCGCCATTACCCATTGTATAAATATGACTGCCTCTGTCTCTTGCTTTCAACATTACATTGATAAATTCGTCAACCTCATTCCTGTCTAAATTGTCTATGCACTCTTTTAACCTGCTGAAATACACATTCGCCTTATTTATCATTATTTTGCGCTCCTATATAAATTCAACTTGTTATAGTAAACTATACTGGTACCCTTATTGTCAAATTTAAAATCGATTTCTTTTAAATCCTTTAACGCACGTCTTACACGTGTGCGGTGTTGTTCTTCCACATAAAACAATAAAAATCCGCAGCCGCCGGCACCCAGCAGTTTTCCGCCCCTTGCTCCGTTATCCAAGGCTGTTTGATACGCTTCATCTATTTCGGGATTTGTTATTCCTTTTGCCAATTCTTTTTTATACATCCAACCGGCATGCAATATTTCACCCATCGCATTGGTATTACCCCTCAACAACTCTGATTTTAAGTCCTTGGAAAGTTGTACCATTTTATGCAAGTTCTTAATTTTTGCCTCATCATCGGTTGTATTTTTCTTTTGCTCTGCCAATATGCTTCCCGCCGCACGAGTTTGACCCGTATAAAACATCAAAAGATTTTTCTCCAAAACATGGTACGCATCGGATTGAAGATATAACTTTTCCACATCCACAACCCCGTCTTTATAAAACTCGATAAAATTCAACCCTCCGCAAGCACAAGCGTATTGATCCTGTTTGCCTATCGGTTCTTTTAAATCTTCTATTTCAATCTTACATGCCAAATCCGCTATATCCTGTTTATTCATATACTTATCCGTATAAGCATTACACAAATTAATCAACCCGACAGTAAACGCAGACGATGATGCCAACCCCGTACCCGACGGGATATCTGCACTTGAATTAAAATCAACACCTTTGATATCATATTTTTTGAATACGTCTTTTATAATTTTATGTTGTATTTCATCAACACTATTGGGCTGCTCCGTTTTTGAATATTTTAACAAGTATCCGTTTTCATCAAAATAAGGGTGCATCGACAAATAAATATACTTATTAATTGAAACACTGAGTACGGAGCCGCCGTATTTTTCATAGTAATTTTTCAAATCACTTCCGCCGCCCGCAAAACTTATTCTAAATGGTGTTCGTGTTATTATCATTAATTTTCCTCCAAAATAATCTTCACTGCCTGTTCCAAATTCTTCGCGACAAAATCAGCTCCCGTCGTGTTCTCTTGCGAAATGAAAATCGTTTTACATCCCGCATTTTTACCCGCGTCGATATCTCTTTTGCTGTCTCCTATCATCCACGAATTTTTTAAATCTATATTCATATCCTCGGCGGCTTTTAACAACATCCCCGGCTTTGGTTTTCTGCATTCACAATCGATTTTTAATTCCTTAACCTCACCTTCAAAACCTTTATCGGGGTGATGAGGGCAATAATATATCGCATTTAAAAACGCGCCCTGTTCACCAAGTAATGTTTCCATTTTTTTATGTGTTTCATTAACCTGTTCAAAAGTTACAAAACCCTTGGCAATCATAGGTTGATTTGTTACAACGACAGACAAATAGTCGCTTTTGTTGATTTTGTGTATTGCTTGTGCAACCCCGTCTAACAGTTCAAAATCTTTAACCGTAGGATTGGTGTCCATGTTTTTGTTTATAACACCGTCTCTGTCTAAAAATATGCAGGAACGTTTATTTTTCTTATTTAATCTTGCGACTTTTCCGCATACAAAATCGTCTTTAACCTTTTCAAACCTTTCCGCCGTTCCCATATCTTTTATGTATTCCGGTGTTTTATAAGCGTACAATTCACCCCCTTGTGATACAATTTTTGGCAAAATACGTTTCCCGAAATCTTGTGAAACACCTTCTTCTATATAACGAAATACTTTATCGGAAAAAATATAAACCGCCGCATTCACGAGATTTTGATAATATTCACCGTCATTATGCGGTTTTGGGATTACTCTTGTAACTTTACAATTTTCGTCAACTTCCAACAAATCACTGTCATAAGGGTGGTCATTGGGGTGAACCAATGTTGTACCAACAGAATCATGTTGTTTATCAAATGCGATAAAACTGTCCAAATCAAAATCCATTACAACATCGCCGTAAAATACCATGAACCTTTCATCAAGTTTTCCTTCCAAAAGTTTAAGGCTTCCTGCCGTACCCAAAGGATACGGTTCAATCACATGATGAATTTTTACCCCGAATTTTTCACCGTTCCCGAAATAATCGGTTATAACATCAGCCAAATGACCCGACAAAATAAATATTTCATCACTTCCGTATCTTTTTGCCAACTCTATTTGATGTTCCAAAAGCGGTTTATCGGCAATTTTTACCATCGGTTTCGGGATATCTTTCAACCCTAAGCGTGTACCTTTTCCGCCGGCGATTATAACTGTTTGCATAAATCTTGCTCCAATATGTATTGAATAGATTTTCTGACGGCTTCGTTTGAAGAAACTTTCGCGCTCCAACCCAAATTATGGATTTTATCAAGACTATAGCTGAACTGAGGTACATCGCCTACCCAGCCTTTATTTCCGCCGGTATATCTTATTGTTGCGGGCAATTTCATTTCTTCTATTACCATTTCTGCCATTTCTTTTACCGTCGTTCTTGATTCTACTCCGATATTAAAATAATTTACCTGTTCGTTTGTATTCTTCCAAACAGTAATAATTGCTTCAACCAAATCTTTTACGTACAAATACGGTTTTATTTGTGTTCCGTCGCCTAAAACTTCCAATTCGTTCGGATTTTTCTTCAATTTGTTTATAAAATCATAAATAGCACCGTGTGTTGCACGTTCGCCGACTACATTCGGAAATCTTGTAATCCATGCTTTTATCCCGTAATTTTCGCAGAAACTTGAAATAAACGCTTCAGACGCTAATTTTGATGCACCATAATGAGAAATCGGGAATAAAGGTCCGAAATCTTCATCAACGCTCACTCCCGCATCGCCGTATATTGCCGATGTTGATGCAAATACTATACTTTTTACTCCGTATTCTTTCATCCCTAACAATACGTTATACGTTGTTGTAAGAGTATTCCCAAAATCCACGTCAGGATTTGCATGGCTTTTTGCTATATCGGAATTTGCAGCCATGTGAAATACCACATCAAAATTGTTGTCCGCAAATACGGAAAATAATTCTTCTTTATTGAGTATATCGCCTTTGATAAATTTGCAGTTCGGATTTTTCAAAGCGGTTTCAATATTGCTCATTCTGCCCAAAGACAAGTTATCAAAAATAACTACTTCATTTCCTTGGTTTAAAAGTTCGTCAGCCAAATGACTTCCGATAAATCCTGCTCCGCCGGTTAATAATATTCTCATATATTTCTCCTTTTTAATATTCTAAATGTAATACTTGTTTTCCGAATAATACTATACTAATTCGTGTTGTATTTATTCTTATTGAAAATTTCTTATTCCTTTTTTCATGTAATTCATGTCTTTTTATTTTCTTTTTCATCTTTTCCATAAATCTTTTTTTATCATTTATAAGAAAATTGAAATCTTTTTTATTTACATTTTTATAAAAATCTTCGGTTATTTCGCCGTTTTTATAAAATTCTTTAAATTCGTTCGCAAATCTTGATACAAATTCTTCCCTGTAATTTTCATCGATTCTGATGATATTCCAGATGTACGCATTGTATTGTTTAATTAATTTTTCGGTATTGGCGTACTGTTTTATTTCGGAATGTTCGTTAATAAAATTCGTCAATTCGGCAAATTCATCACATATTGCATAAACTTTTCCTTTGGATTTGACGGATGAATTTTCGTTATCGGTATTATAGTACAAATAAGATTTGGTTGTAAATGCTATTTTTTGTGCCAAAGCTAATGTTTTAAAAGCAAAAGAAGTATCTTGATAACTCCCGCCTTTGGTGGTTAGAAATTTAATATTGTTTTCTTTTAAAAATTCATTTTTATAAATGGCAGTCCAAATTGTCGGTCGCATCCGCAGAATTGTAGAATCCTGTTTTATATTCAAAACTTTGTTATTTCTGGCTTTTGAAATCATGCCGACTTTTCGGGATTGTGAAGTTTTGTGAGCATAAAAATTGTAATCGGATTTTACAATATCGGCACCCGTTTTATCCGCGATTTTGTACAAATCTTCAAACATATTGACATCCGCAAAATCGTCTGCCTCAACTATTCCGATGTATTCGCCCTTAGCAATATCAAAAGCGGCATTCATAGACGCACCGTAACCGCCATGTTTTGCGTGCAGCCCGACTATTCTGGGGTCTTTTTCCTTGTATAAATCAGTGATTGCCCTGCTTTCATCCATATCCCCTTCATCAACAACTATTATTTCAATATCTTTTAGCGTTTGATTAACGACGCTATCCAAACATTTGGAAAGATATTTTTCCATTTTATATGAAGGTATCACGACCGATACTTTCGGTCTAATCTCGTTTTCAGGCATCCGTTCTCCTTTCAAAAATTTTTATAAAGGAAAACAGATAATATCTTTTTGTTTTTAAGCTGCTTTTTTCGGTAATTATCGGAATACCAAAAATCTTTTTTTCATCCGTTACCGCCCAAAAATCTTTATCTCTTAATTGGGCGTTGTTTTCTTTCAAAAACTTCAAAACCTCAAGCCGCGCGTTATTTTTGTCAAGCAGTTTTTTTGAATTGTTACTTTTAACGGTTGAATCGGGAGTTCTCCAATAGTAATATGCAACCGACGGAACGGTTACAATCCCGTTGGCATAGTATATTGCTTTTGTCGTGTAGATTTTATCTTCGTAATAAACCCCTTCGGGAAATTTTATATCGTATTTGTCCAGCAAACTTTTTCTGTACAATTTGTTTGTCGGACAACCCTCTTTCCATTGTTTATTGATATCCGTTTTGTCTTGCAAAGAGGTGTAAAATTTTTCGTCGGTAATATTGAAACGCCTTTTGGATTTTCCGTTTCCGACCCTAATCACGTCGGCAAGCGAAATATCCGAATCATATTTTTTGGCGGTGTTATAGAGTTTTTCGAAATAATCAGAATCTACCCAATCATCAGAATCTACAAACCCGATGTATTCGCCTTGCGCTATATTAACTCCGGCATTTCTGGCTGCTCCCTGTTTTAAATTCTTCTGTTGAATGATTTTTATACGAGCGTCTTTTGAGGCAAAACCCCGTACAATTTCCATGGAATTATCCGAAGAACCGTCATCAACGCAAATGATTTCAATATCTTTTAATGTCTGATTAACCAAACTCGTTAAACATTTTTCAAGATAATTTTCACGATTGTAAAAAGGAACAATTACCGATACCAAAATTTCCGTCAAAATAAATCCTCCGATTTTTTATAATAAATTCGCTGTTCCTTAACTTTTAACACCTAAATTATACTAATACCGGCATGCTAACAAATCAATATTATGTTAAGTTTTGGTTACTTTTATAAAATTTTTATGTACTGTTTTATTTGCTTTCAGCGGCTAATTCTTTACTTGCAACAGCATCTTTAACTTTTGTACCCAAACAAATACCCAAACCACTCAATGCTGCCAAAAGTACATAAGTCGAAAATCCTAAAGCATTTGCCTTTGCAACTTTTTTCGCCAATTCGGGGCTTAAAAGTTGTTTTGCAAATTTATTCCCTTTTGCACTTGCCATACCTTCTTCAACTAACATTGGTAAAAATGCTGCAAATGATAATTTCCCTGCGTTATTTTTTATAAATGTTGTCGTTTTATCTAAACCGTTTTTAGGTTCTTCACCGGGAGCTTTCTTTGTTTTCAATAATGCGATTAATGAAACGGGCAATGCCAAAAATGCCATCGGGCGACATTTTTGAAGTGCTTTACCGAATTTGCTTAAATTTGCATTCATTGCATGACCTGTTTCATGGAAAAGCGCAAGTCCGAGTCCCTTTTCAGGCATAATAATTTTTTTACTTGCAAAAGTATAAAAAGCATTGTTACCTGATTTCACTTGCATTGAAAAGATACTGCCAAGTATTTCTTTAACCTTATGCGGCAAATATTTAAGAATACCTCTATTTGCTTCTTTTGCTGCTATTTTTGACAATTCTTCGGCATTTTCTGTCGTAGCTTTGATTATACCTACTCCTTTGGCTTCTAAACCCGAATTTTTAATCGTATCCGCAACAGCTTTTTCAATTTGAGTAAATTCATCTGCCGAAAGAGAATTACTGATTTTTCTTGCTTTTTTCGTAATTTTAGATGCAGCTTTATTAAGTGGCATGGCGGTTAAACTTTGCACCGCAGAACCCGCAACAACTCCACCAATAATATCTTCCGCATCGGGTTTTATATATTTTTGTTTATCAATATTGACACCGGTTATTTCTTTATTGAACGGTTTAACAGCATCTACCATAATTTACACACCTTTCCGAATCGAATTTTTCATTCTGAGTCCTACTGCCACAATAAAAATTGTGTTTAATTATTATAACACATGAATACCTTTAAATTTTGTCTTTTTTCTTTTAAATATTAATTTTTGTTAAGGTTTGGTTAGTTTTCAAAAGGAGTACTTTATAAAATTTACCGTACGGTAAATTTCGATGATAAATTAATCTCTAAGCCAATATTTTTACCGCTCGGTAAAAAATCTTGATTTTTTATTAGAAATGTTGTAAAATTTTACCGATAGGTAAAAAAATGAACATTTCAAATACTAAAAAATTAGGAGATTATGTAAAAAAAATGCGCAAAGCCCAGCATCTTACGCAAGCTGACTTGGCAATTGCAGCTAATGTTGGAATAAGGTTTCTTGTTGATTTGGAAAACGGCAAAAAAACCGCTCAAATCGGAAAAGTTATAGATGTTTGCAACGCTTTAGGTATCATAATAGATATGAAGTCCGGTTTTGATAAAAGTAGTGGGGTAGATATTGAGTAATTCATTGAACGTATTTTTGAATGATAAATATATCGGAACATTAGAAAAAGACGGTAATGGCGGCATGATTTTTCAATATTCTGACAATACCGACAGAATCTTGTCTTTAAGTTTGCCCATTCAAAAAGAACCTTTTGACAACAGGCAATGCAAAGGGTTTTTTAACGGTTTATTACCCGAGAGCGAACATACAAGAATTGCTATCGGGAAAAAATACGGAATTAATTCTAAAAATGATTTTTCAATGCTGCAAGCAATAGGTTATGATTGCGCAGGTGCTGTTTCATTTTTTGACAACGGGGATAAACAAACACCTTCAAAATACTTGCAAGAAACTTATCAAATAAATTATACGCCATTATCGGAAAACGAACTTGAAAAACTTATAAATGAACTTCCTCAAAAACCATTAGCAACGGGGTTTGAAGATATGCGATTATCTTTAGCCGGTGCACAGGACAAAACTTCCGTAATTGTTGTAAACGGACAAATTGGACTTCCAAAAAATAATGTGCCTACAAGTCATATCTTAAAACCTGCAATAAACGGATTTAATGAAACAATTGAAAATGAATTTATATGCTTAAAATCAGCTCAAGGGTTAGGAATCAATGTGCCTGATTTCAAAATCGGGTATGCTAATAAAACAAAATACTTGTTAATTCAAAGATACGACAGAACAATAATTGATAACAAAATAAAAAGAATTCATCAGGAAGATTTTTGTCAGGCATCCGATATTTCAAGCGCATACAAATACCAAGCAGAAGGAGGCGTTGATTATAAAAGATGTTTTGAAATTTTAAGAATGACATCTCAACCTGCTGTTGCAATTAGTCAATTTATTCAACTAATGATTTTCAACTACTTAATCGGAAATAATGATGCTCATGGCAAGAATTTTTCTATTCTGCATTATGACACCTCTAAAATAAGATTTGCACCGGCATACGATATTCTTTGTTCTCAAGTATATCCTGAATTGTCAAATAAAATGGCTATGAAAATCGGCGGGCATTATAAACACAATGAGATTTTATTAAGACACTTTGAAAAATTAGCAAACGAAAATGATATCAGCTTTACTCAACTAAAAAAAGTTATAAAAAATCAGTGCGAAATTCTTCCAAGTATTGTAAATATTGTTATAAACAGTTTTGAAAATAACATAGGAAAAGATATTTTATCCGTTGTGCAAAAGAATTGTACTAAATTATTAAAAGAATTTTAGTATTTAGAAATTATAAAATTCAACACCTTGACTTTTGTCGGTTATACCCTACAATATAATCAGGTAATATTTATGTCGAAAAATGAACGCCTAAAACAAATAATATAAAAATGAAAAATTCTTCAGAAAAATTAAATTTAGATATGGATAAAGTTATGTCTGATACTGTCAGTCATGATGATTTAATGCAAAAACATTTACAAGATAAAGATTATCAAAGGGTTTACTTAGAAACATCATTGGAAGAATTTGCAAAAGACGGTAACATCGATGCTTTTATTCGTTCTCTGCAATATGTCGTAAAAGCTCGCGGACGCGGAGCAATTTCTTCTCTTGCACGTGAATTAAAAATGGATAGAGGTAATTTATCAGATATTTTAAACGGTAAAGTTCAACCTAAAATCAGCACAACACTAAAACTCATAAATGGCTTAGGCTATAAAATACAATTAAAATCAGCTTAGTAAATATTGTGGTTCTTGTCCTACTGCTGATATTAAAAAAGACCCCTTTCGGAGTCTTTTTTATGCTCGCTTGCGCTGTCTTGGATTTGCTCCGTGCTCGTGAAGTTTCGCCTTTGCGGACTTCGCCGCAGTTGGCTCAATTCACTCGCTATCCGGACTCGCTCCGCTCCGTCCGTCCGCAAATCCGCCGACCCACCACAAATGTGGTTCTCGTCCTACTGCAATCATTAAAAAAAGACCCCTTTCGGAGTCTTTTTTTTAATATGGGCCGCAGTGGACTCGAACCACCGACCTCACCCTTATCAGGGGTGCGCTCTAACCACCTGAGCTAGCAGCCCGTATTCGTGTAAAATGCTTTCTTTTGCATTCTCTCACATCTATATTCTTTTTTCAACTCTTGAGCATTTAAGACCCTTATCAGGCCTCTCAGAAAACGATACTTAATCGTTTTCCGGTCTTGCTGCGCTCGCATTAAACGGGTCTTCAGGCAAGGCTCATCGCCTTGACCTTCCGCCCTCAGCTCGCTTGCGCTCGGCAGAGTGCCATTTGCTCGCTTCCATAGGCTTCGCATGAATTAATCTACTATAAACATTTTTTAAAATCAAGTTCGTTTATTAAAAAAAGAACTGTCGAAAAATCAACAGTCCTTCTCTCCCGTTTTTGTTTATCTTCAACTAGATATTATTCTTTCTTTGAAAATTCTTCTGTATCTGTTTTTTCGTTTTTTCCAAATTTTTTATCTTCTTTTCCGCCAATTTTACTTTTCTTTTTGCAGCTTTTCTTTCTTCTTTCGTAGAATTGTATCTCGAATTTACTTCGTTATATTCGTTATTGTACTGCAACAATCTGTTTCTTACATCGACCTGTGCATTGTCTATCTGCAAAATAGCATTCTGCATCTTTGTTCCGCCCGTTACCTGTGCAGGTGCCAACAAATCGGTTCCCTTCGGTTCTGCCGGTGATGTTGCATAGGTAGTCGATGTCGAATTTAGGGTCTGCGTATCGTCAAACTCCAACGGTGTAAATTTCGTCTCCGCCATTGCTATTGTGCTTGTCGTCATTATTATTAACATAGCTATTGATATTGTTTTTTGTAATCTTTTCATATTTTCTTTTCCTCCTTGTGATTTTTTCCCACTCTATCATATTAGCCCATGTTTTATAAATAAAAAAGAAATTTACATAATTTAATATGCAACAATTATGTGCTATTATTTTCTTAAAGGACTTGGGATTATGAAAAAAGAATGGATTTTTGATACAACTCAAACAACAGAAAAATCGTTGGTAAAAAGATTACTGCTATCTCGCGGGATTAAGACCGAACAGGAAATGAACGAATTTCTTAACCCTTTAGATATGGAAATTACATCCCCTTACGTTTTTAACGACATGGAAAAAGCCGTCGAAAGGCTCAAATCAGCCATCGACAACAACGAAACCATTGTAATCTACGGCGATTTTGATGCAGACGGAGTTACCTCAACCTCAATCCTGTATAAAACTCTCAAATACCTTCAAGCAAATGTCCACTATTTCATTCCCGACAGAGAAAACGAAGGTCACGGGTTTGACAACAAAGCACTCATTAAACTTATGACAACCGTTAAACCAAAAGTCATCATCTCCGTAGATTGCGGGATTTCCGATGTCGAAGCGGTTAAATTCATCAACAGTTTTAAAATTATCGACGTCATTATAACAGACCACCACGAAGCACCCGACATCTTACCCGATGCCTATGCAATAATTAACCCAAAAGCCCCCAATGCTTTAAACGAAACCCTTTGTGCAAAACAAATAGAATATTTAACATATTTGGCAGGCTGCGGTGTGGCATTCAAAGTTGCTCAAGCTCTTTTGGCAAAATATGAAAAAACCGAACTCATAAACGAGCTGCTCCCATTCGTTGCTGTCGGAACCGTTGCCGATATTGTCCCGCTTTTAGGCGAAAACAGATATTTTGTTACCAAAGGTTTGGATTTAATTTCCAAAGGAAAACACGAAGGATTGAAAAAACTTTTGGAAAGTTCCGGATGTAACGTATCAAAAGGGGTTACATCCGAAAATATTGCCTTCGGGGTTGCACCCAGAATCAATGCCTCAGGAAGGCTTGACACCGTTGATGCCGCCCTAAAAGTCCTCATCTCGGACAATCCCCAAGAAGTCCAAATGGCGATTACAACCCTGAACGAACTTAACTTAGTCCGCCAAACTCTCTGTCAGGAAATTTTTGAACAGGCAGACAAAATGGTTCAAAAAGAAGGCAACCGCTATCCCGCTATCGTTTTGTATGATGAAAACTGGCATATCGGAATTATCGGTATTGTCGCCTCAAAACTCGTTGAAAAATACTACAAACCCGTATTCTTAATGTCGTATTCAAAAGAAAAAAACCAATATCGCTGTTCGGCAAGAAGTATTGAAGGAGTGGGGTTGTATGATGTAATCAGTGCCAACTCGGAACTTTTTGACGGTTTTGGCGGGCACAAAATGGCTGCCGGTCTGTTCTTCTCAGGTGAGAAAACATCTTTTGAAACAGTCAAAAAAGCCCTGTGCGATACTATAAAAGAATACACTTCATCAAAAGACCTTAACCCGTTTATAAAAATTGATTTAATCCTTGAACCCGCAGATATAACATTTGATTTGCCTAACATAATTGCAAAACTTGAACCCTTCGGCGCATCTAATCCTTCCCCGATTTTTGCCGTAAATAACCTTAAAGTCATTCAAAAAATACTTTTAGGTAACGATAATTCACATCTGAAACTGATTTTACAAGCTGACGGGTACGAATTTACTGCCGTATGGTGGCAAAAAGGTTATGTTAACCTTAAACAAGGGGACATCATCGATTTGGCTTTTCATCCTCAAATAAACGAATATAACGGCGAAACCACGCTCCAACTGGTTGTTAACGATATCCATTCCGATGCGATTGATGAAGAACCTTTGCGGCAAAGTTTATACAAAATCTACGACAATCGCTCTAAAACAGGCATTTTGCCCAATGTTAACGACTATATAAAAACATCAAAATTAAACATTAAAGTTTTTGCGGAAAGTAAGTATATTTTAGATACCATAAAACCCTATCCCGAAATTTACTCAAAAACCTTTACCCGCAACGATGTTCCCAAATGTGATGTCGTTATGTTTTTTGATTATCCGCCGGACAGAGTAACGCTTGATAAAATTCTTGAAACCGCCCAACCTAAAGGGCTGCACTTTATGAATTACGAGCCGAAAAGTCTTGATGAATCGGAATTGTTAAAAACTTTCTGCGGTATGCTCAAATTCTGTGCCAACAATAACAACGGAAAGTTTGATTTAATCAAGTGTTCCGGATTTTTGGGAATTTCCGTTAATATAGTAGAAAAACTCTTAACCCTTTTTGAAGAAAGCGGATTTCTAAAAATTAAGGACAAAAACAGTGCTTTTTATTCGATTGAATTTTTTAAAGTTGATAATTTATCAAAAATTTTGCACAATGAAAAATATTCTCAAATTTTCGATTTAATTTTGGAATGTGAAGAATTTCAAAAAAGTCTGTTGGAAGACGATTTATCTCAAATTCTTGCCGTTTAGCCCGTAAAAATAAAAAGCGAATAATACTATTCGCTTTGTTAACGGATTTTATAATAGAATTTTGTTAATGAAAAAATTACATTAACAAATTATTTAAGTTACGTTTATATTATACACGTTTTTATATATAAGTCAATATATTTAGTAAAAAAATTATCTGTATTCGTTTACATTATAAATGAAAACGAATAATATTTTAATATGATTAGGAATAGCAAAGACAAATTATTAAATAACATGCGAAATCAAATAAAAGGATACATAAGGATGAGAGGATTAACTTATGAATCTTTAGCGCAAAAGCTGACCAAAAAATACGGAAAATCCGTTACCCCGCAAAGTATTAACAACAAACTTTCACGAGGTTCAATAAAATATATAGATGTAATCAGAATAGCAGAAGTGCTGGATTATAAGATTACATGGACATAAGCTAAACTCTGCCGTAGATATCTTCATATCGGATAATATCATCTTCCGAGAGAATGTCGCCTTTTTGGACTTCGATAATCTCCAAATCTTCATCATAAGGGTTTTGGAGCGAGTGGATTGCCTTAATTGCGATATCGATACTGTGCCCCGAAGAAAGGATGTGATTTTTTCCTTCCAAAACAACTTTAGCCGTACCGGAAAGCACCACCCAATGTTCACTTCTGTAATTATGAGATTGAACGGACAATTTCTGCCCCGGATTTACATGGATAATTTTTGTTTGAAACCCTTTTCCGGCGGCAATTACCGTATAAAAACCCCACGGGCGGTAAACCGTTTTATGAACTTTTTGTGTGTCGTCATTTTGTTCTTTTAGTGTTTCATAAATCTGTTTTACATCTTGAGAACGGTCTTTTTTGCAAGCTAAAATCGCATCTTCCGTTTCCACAACTATCGTGTCTTCCAACCCTATTGTTGCCACCAATTTTGATGATGAATATACAAAAGAATTTTTTGAATCTTTATCAAGAACATGCCCGATAAAAACATTGTTATTAGCGTCTTTTGGGCTGATTTCATAAATGGATTTCCACGAACCCACATCTGTCCAATCCGATTGCAATTCAACCATTGCAATATTTTTACTTTTTTCCATTACGGCATAATCAAAAGAAATATTGGGCATTTTGTCAAATTCCGTAAAAGAAATCGCTTTATCCGAACAATTTATATTTTGAATAATATCGAAAATTTCGGGGGCATGGATTTTAAATTCATTTACAACAGCGGAAACTTTAAACATAAAAATCCCGCTATTCCAATAATAATCACCGCTTTGAATAAATTTTTGAGCCGTATCACTGTCGGGTTTTTCAATAAACTCCGAAACTTCGCCGTTTTCGCAATGAATATAGCCAAATCCCGTTTCGGGATAAGTCGGTTTTACCCCAAAGGTTACGATATAACCTTGATTTACAAAATCCTGTGCTTTTTTTATTGAGTCAATAAATTTTTCGTCGTTTTCGATAAGCAAATCCGACGGAATAACGAGGATTGTTTCGTCGTCTTTGTTGTTTTCGGTAATATATTTGACACAAAGAGCAATTGCAGGTGCAGTATTTTTTGAAACCGGTTCGGATAATATAATCGAATTTTTACCGATTTCGCCCAATTGCATTTTGACGTTTGATTGGTGTTTAACATTGGTTATGCTGATAATTTTGTTATCGGGTATAAATTTATTCAAGCGTTCAAAAGCTGATTTTAACAAGCTGCTTTTATTGTTGAAATTCAAAAACTGTTTAGGATACAACTCTCTGGATAAAGGCCACAACCTGCTGCCTGACCCGCCCGTTAATATTACTCCAAACATTTACGCTCCTTTTTAATATTACTTTCTTTCATTATACATAAAAAATTATTATTAACAAACTTAAAAACAGTGAACTAGAGGTATGTGAGGAATTTTCTTGCCGCCAACTCGGGAACTTTTGCATACATAACGGAATCCGTTACGACAATTTTGTGAATGTCGTTGTTTTGCACTATCCGCTCTACGTTGTTTAAAGTTATATCACAAGAAAGAAATATCGGAATTTCAATATTTTTCTTAACCTCATAAATACAATTATCATCAAAGGTTTCAGACTCGGACGGATTGATATAAACGGGTCTTAAGATGAGGTAATCTGCGCCTTCTTTAGCGGCGGTGTAGGCTTCTTGTGTATTGTGAACGGTTTTTCCGATAATTGCATTTTCATCCAAAATTTCTTTGGCATCTTTAATACTGATACCTCCTTGCTCTAAGTGAACTCCGTCGGCTTCGGTAATTCTTGCAATATCAACTCTGTTATTGACAAGATAAGTTGCGCCGAATTCATCGCACAAAGTCCTGAATTTACGCCCGATTTCAACCGTTACATTGTCGGGAATTGAATATTCATTAAGCTGAACAATATCAACACCGCCTTGCAAAGCCGATGCCGTCGCATCCACAAATATATCCTTTGATAAAAATTTGTCGGAATTTGTTACCAAATATAGTTTCTTTTTTTCAAGTTTTAATAAGTTAAACTGTTCTTTCAGTTTGTCCCACATAACATTTTACCCCCGCTCTTAAATAATATTCTAACATAAATAACAAAAAAATTTCATACGTATAGAGGATTAAAAGATTTTCTTGAGCGGTTAAAATGATAGTGGGCAGGTATTAAAATAAGAACGGCGGAGGGTTTATGGACAGAATTATATCCGAGAATATTGAATTATATTCACCCGCAAATGAAGGAATGTCGGATTCAATAACCCAAAATTGGACAGAACAGGCGTTGGAATGTTATTCAATTAACTGCGATTGCAAAAGATGTTCTTTAGCACAAGGAAATTATTCGTTCATCTGCCAAATGCCCAAAGTAATTGACACCTTGCTTGAAACAGTAGGTGAACCCGATAAACAACTAAAAACAGCTTAAATAAACCGGACATTGGGGGATATGATGTTCGAAGGCAGTGTAATCGAATTTCGAACAAATTTTTAAAAAAAAGCTAATCTTAAAGATTGGCTTTTATTTTGCAACAAAAAAGCCATAAAAATTACTTTTTATGGCTATTAGTTCAGACTGTCCGGTAGTCGTTTTTTTAATCTTTAGCAAAATTATTTTTGTGGTAATGTACTAATTTTGCTAAATCCCATTGCCGTTGTTGAATATCTTGGAGTCTTTCCTTGATTTCACACAATTCGGTCAACAGTGTTTGAAGGTCTTTATTCTTTCGTGTGTGAACTTGCAATACCTGAATTTCACTTTCGGTATCTTCAGTCCAACTCGGTAAAAAACATCCTGCTTCAAACAATTCTTTCTCGTTCATTTTACATATCTCCAAAATCTTCAGCTATTATCCTTCATCCGTTAATAACGAATGGAAAAAATCCATTAGTTTAAAATTACCGTATTTAAATGCGTATGGTTTTTTTGCATACTCACTGTTAGTAATTTTATTTAACGTGTCCATTTCTTCTTTTGATAATGATCCGAAATCAAAGCTGGTCATCTCGGCATAATCAATCATTAAATCTTCAATATCCATAATTTTTTTGTCAGACATTTTTACTACACTCCTTAAACTTATGTAATACATTTACAAATTTGTTATCGGAATATTTGTGAAAAACTTTAGGAAAAAATCGGAATTTGTAACATTTATTAACACAATTCATATTCAAGCAGACGCATTTTTCTGCCGAATTTATTTTTATGAGCGGTTTTGGGGTGTTTTTTAATAAATTTAAAAAATAAACAATGGTGTGAGATTTTATAAATTGTATTAAAAACACTGGTAAAATTTGAAAAAATAGTTTATACTATGGGTATAGTATTCTAATGAGTAGGTTTAGCAAAAAAATAACGGAAAAGAAGGTTTTCCATCTTTTTGAAGTATTGATTTTACCGAAAAAGGGGGTAAAATTGTATAAGAATGTAAAAAAAATTTAACATTTTGGCAAAATTTTTTGACTATACGGTTTATAAAGATAACAGTAGGTAGATGGCGTTTTGAAAAAACTTGATAACAAACAACAGAACAAGACCGAGAAAAAGGTTAAAAAAGCCTTGAGCTCAAATCCAATCGGAAAAGTAAAAAGTCCGATTAAGGGTGCTGAAATGATTTCCGTTCCGAAAGATGCCCCCGCCGAAAATCAACCTGCTCCCAAAACGCTTATCCAAACATTAAATAACAGCGATGTCATCAAACCTATATCCGTTGCCGAAGAATCGAGCTTGGAAAGTATTGTTGAAACAATTAACAACTTTAATACGACAAAATCAAAACTTAAAACCTACAAAAACACCGATGATAACACCGGAATAAGCAGAAATATCAATTATTTTGATATTATGAAAAGTGTTGCCGATGCTTTTCAATATCACCACAACATGGTTGATTTGTTTTCAAAACTGAACGATATTTTCTTAAACAAACTTAAATGGGGCTTTATCGGTTTTGCACTGTTCCATGAAAAATCAAAATGCTTAAACCTCAAAATTTTCAGCAATTCCGGAAATTCTTATTCGTCTAAAGTATTCTTATCAGACGAAAAAAACCCCATAATCAAGAGCTTTAACACTAAAACAATCATTGACACAGACAACATCAATTACCTGAACAATCCCTATTTGACAAAAACAAATTCGGTAATATTCCCGATGATATCGGTCAACAAATGTATCGGTGTAATGCTTGCGGGACAACATATTGCCAATTTGAACGTCAATTTAATGACATTTTTATCAAATTATATGGGAATGTTTGTTCACAACGCCCAACTTTTGGAACAAACCAACAAATTTGCAAACTCGGACACACTGACCTCACTGTATAACCACAGAGGATTTCAAGAGGTGCTTGCAAAAGAACTTGCACGAGCCAAACACAAAAACACACCGCTATCTGTTGTTATGTTTGACGTGAACAACATTTCAAAAATCAACAGAGAATTGGGGCATGCAAAAGGTGATGAAGTTATCAAGATAATTGCCGAAAAAGTAAAACAAAACATGAGAACAAACGACTCTGCCGGAAGATACGGCGGGGATGAAATTGCTATCATCATGCCCGATACCGACACAAGAGATGCGAAATATCTTGCCGAATATATAACCTACTGTTTATCGTGTTGTTTTGTCGATGATGTCGGACCTGTCAAAGTTTCGGTCGGAATTTCAACATTCCCCGAATGCACAAGCGATCAGGAAAAACTGCTTATTCTGGCAGAACAAGCCATGTTCATTTCCCAAGCAAGAGGCTACAAAGAAGGGATGTCCGCAATTGTCAGCTCATCAGATTTTAATTTCTGGGATGATGTTGCTCTTAACTCGTTTGCCGAAGTTCTTGCAAAACGTCATTCGCAAATCGGCATAAACTTTGAAGAAGAACTTGTCCACAAGTTCAACAACGAAGAAATAATTAACCATAACCACCTGATGGAAATGGTAACGTCTTTAGCGGGAGCTATCGATGCAAAAGACCCATACACAAAAGGTCATTCGACATCGGTTTCAAGGTACTCGGAAGCACTTGCACGCGCAATTAACCTGCCCGAATCCGAAGTGGAAAGAATAAAAATCGGTGCAATGTTGCACGATGTCGGAAAAATCGGTATCCCCGAAAGCGTATTGAAAAAACCGGGCAAATTGAATGACGAAGAATGGGAAATTATGAAGCAGCACCCCGTAATCGGTGCAGAAAAAGTATTGGCACCTAACGAAGCCTTGAAAGATTTAATCCCTATCGTTAAATATCACCATGAAAGACTTGACGGAAAAGGTTACCCCGAAGGACTTAAGGGTAATGAAATTCCGTTGTCGGCAAGAATTGTATCGGTTGCCGATGCTTACCATGCTCTTGTCAGCGACAGACCTTACAGAAAGGGCATGCCGATTGAAAAAGCATGTGCAATCTTAAAAGAAGGTGCCGGTGTTCAATGGGATGCTGATTTAGTCAGAAGATTTATCTCTATTGCTCCCTCTCTTACAACAAGCGTTTAACTTTTGATTATTTATTATTTTTTAACTCTTTTTTTGCCATATCCCAAAAAATTAAGCGTTGATTAAAAGGGTAATAAGTCAACGGTGCCTGTGCAATTTCACGTGCTTTTTCTATCCTTGTTCGGATTTTTTTGCTTGAAGATTTCAATGCCGTAACAGGGTCTATTCCGTAGTAATTTGCGAGCATAATCGTGTCAAACAACACATCGCCCAATTCTTCTTTCATATTTTCAAAATCATTATTTTTTCTGGCTTGGCGAAGTTCGTTTATCTCGGAATTGATAAATCTGTAATAAGATTCTTCCGTATGCTCAAAACCGTTATCTTCAAGCATTTGAGAAACATCAATTGCCTCTTTCACCGCCGGATTTTGGTGAGAGGTGAAAGATACAACATTATAAGGTTTTATGGAAGATATCATTACCATACTATTATTATAAAGCAGAAAAAAAATTTTTTTGCCTACAAGTAAAGATATTTTAAAATTAATATACAACCATAAATGATTTGAGCATTCTGCCGCCACCATCGCCTTTATTTGAAACAACTTCCAACTTATTTTTGTAATTCATGGAAGTTGAGCTGCCGCCGTCAAAGCCCATTGCTCTGTCTAATCCCAAACTTTTGCATAATTTTTGAACTTCGTACATATCCATCGGGTTTTCGTCTGTGATTATCAGAATATGACATTCATCCGTTCCTTTCAGACCGATAATTGTTCTTGAAGTCTTATGCAAAACCGAGGAAGATTCTCTAATAACCTCACCGTCTTCGTTTTTGACAATAAATCCTTCTTCTTCCAGATGAAGTTCGGGATAAATCAATGGTCCTGCTTGTGCCGAAGTTATTAAGGCGCACCCGAAAGGCACATTCGATTTGTGCGAAACGATTTCATATTGAAATTTGTTCCCGCATTGCATTATTCTGAATTCCGTTCTGTTTAAAATCGTATTCATATTTTTTCTGAAAAAAGGATTGGCTAATAACGCGCTGTTAAACATCGGATCAGCCGATGTCATTCTGTCCGTAACAATGTATGATATCGTTTTACCGTTTTTGGGGTCGAAAAATCCCGCATTGACAGTCAGTTGAGCATTGCTTTTTACATGCGCTTCTCTGTTTGTTATTAAATCTTCGGATGTTATAAATTTAATCTTCTTTTTAATTTTTTCACCCTTGAGAATTATATGGTAAATTCCGTTGTCATGACTGATTGAAATGTCATTGGCATTTGCCGGAACACACAACATAAAAATAAATAAAATCGGAATAATCAGTTTAAATAATTTCATAACTATAAATCCTTTGACTTGTAAAACCCGCAAATAGCCGCCGTAAAAGCAATTATAGGAAATGTTGCCGTGATATACGGTGATAATATTCCTTTTTCCGCCAATAAATCAAAAAACGGCAGCGTTATGTAATAAACAAAAATACACCCAATCGCTATTGTAAAACCTATCAAACGCTGTTCTCTGGGCTTGCTGAAACCTAACAAACAACCCAATATCGCTAACAATATGCACACCAACGGGTGGAAAAATCTTTGCAAATATTTATTCAATTTTCCGTTATATTCCTCGGAAAGATTTTCTTTCTTCAAAAGCCTTACATATTCTTTCAAATCTTTGTTTGTAATATTTCTTTCTTTCATCGACGAATATGTCATAAGAATATAAGCGTTCTTTGCCGATTCTCCGTTTAATATTTCCATTTTTTTCAATTTTTTTATGTCTATATAAACTCCGTCATTGGAGATAACATAATTAACAATATCATCCAAAACCCACTTATCATCATAAGCGTACCCGCTTTTTGCCGAATAAATGTTTGAAAGCTGGTGTACATCCTGATAAACCTGATTGGAAAAATCAAGAACTATGACATTTTGAAGTTTTCTGTTTGCCGATTTTGATACAATAACCGACATTAAAGGCAGCCCGTCATCATTTTTCTGAGTATAAATGTATTGAGCCGTACGAACCGAGCCGAAAATTTCGTCCATTTTAACCGCCGCCATCGGAGTTCCCTTATCGCCCGTTATAAAGCACAAAAAAGTAAATATTATACTCAAAACCATAACCGGTGCTATTATTCGCGGAAAAGACATTCCTACCGCTCTGAATATCGTTATTTCCGAATCCTTACTCAATTTGTCGAACGTGAATAACGTTCCCAACAACAACCCTACAGGAAATGCTTTATCCAAAATTTTAGGCAATTCATAAAACAAAAGAAGCATTGCCGTTTTCAAACCGTATTGCCCCGCTAAAGCGTCTTTTACCGTGTTCAATAAAATCTCGGGAGCTATCCAAACGATTGTAAACAACAATATTGCAACTAAAGACGATAAAGTTACCTGTCTGAAAATATACCTGTCATATATCGTAATTTTAGGAAATTTAAACGTCATTACAGCGTGAAATCCTTTCCTAAATAAAATTCTTTAGCAATCGGATTGTTAGCAACTTCTTCACTTCTTCCCTGAATTTTAATCTTGCCGTCAAAAATAACGTAGGCTCTGTCTGTAATGGACAGAGTAGCTTTAGGGTTGTGATCGGTGATTAAAACCCCTAAACCTTTATCATCGGACAGTTTACGGATATTTTCTTTAATTTCGCCTATTGCAATAGGGTCAATTCCCGTAAACGGTTCATCAAGTAAGATAAAATCAGGACTTGCCGCCAAAGCTCTTGCAAGCTCCACACGGCGTCTTTCACCGCCCGATAACGATATGGCTGTAGCCGAACGCAATCTTGTCATCCCAAATTCCGATAATAATTCTTCAAGTTTTTTCTTCTTCTCATCTTCCGTTAATTTATCATTCATCTGTAAAACTAATTTTATATTATCTTCTACGGACAAACTTCTGAAACTCGATGCTTCTTGAGGCAAATACCCAATTCCTGCTTTTGCTCTTAAGTGCATGGGCATATTTGAAATTTCTTCGCCGTTTAACAAAACATGTCCTTTATTGGGCTTAATCAGTCCGACAATCATATAAAACGTAGTCGTTTTACCCGCACCGTTCGGTCCTAAAAGACAAACCACTTCCCCTTTATTTACATTAAAAGAAACGTCATTTACAACACTGCGGTCTCCGTAAATCTTTACTAAATTTCTTGCCTCAATTCTCATCTTATCCCCTCATTTTTTTATCTTCATTCTAATCAAAAAAAAAGCAAATTGCAAATATTACACAACATAAGACGTACTTGATATTTTAAAAAGCTCAATAATTATAAAAACATTAAGAATTGTAAAAGTTTTCTCAGATTGTGTTACTTTTTAGGTAAAAAAGGGTATATATAGTGTGTACACAATCATTTTCTTTTTCTTTATTTTCTCCTACACTAACCTTTTACGAATAAGCCGTTACGACGGCTATTTTTATTGCAGGAAAGTTATTTTACATTGGGGCTTTGGTAATCAATACCCATTTCTTTAAGGGTTTTGATAAAGTTTTGAGCGCAAATTCTTTGAGCTTCAGGGGGTACTATTCTCAAAATTTCTACTGTTTTGGAAATAACCGGATCTTTATCATACCAGCGGTTGTTTGCATTTACGGGTTTTACCATTGCATAAAATTTATCGATAGTTTCTTTGGAAACTTTTTCTTCAATTTTTTGCAGAAAAATCTCTGCTTGGGCTTTCAATTCCGTTTGGTAATTTCTCAAAAGCTCAATTACTTCCAATAATAACGGGTCATGATCATACCAACGTTTATAAGTAGGACTCATTATGTGTACCCTCCGTTAGGTTTTTCGGGGAATCTTCATCTTTGCGTTCAATTTTCCCTCCTAACAATCTTATCTTATTTTCAAAATTTTCGTATCCTCTATCTATATGATGTAATTTTTCCACAACGGAATTTCCGTCAGCCATAAGAGCAGCAACCACTAAAGATGCGCCGGCTCTTAAGTCGCTTGCGGTTAGGATAGCGCCTGATAATTTTTTCACCCCTTTTATAATCGCGTGGTTTCTGTCTTGGTGAATGTCGGCACCCATTCTGTTCAAATCGGGAACTTGCATAAATCTGTTTTCATAAAGACTTTCGGTAATAATTCCGACACCGTTTGCCGTTGTCAGAAGGGTCATTGCCATAGACTGCAAGTCTGTCGGAAACCCCGGATAGGGCTGGGTTACAAAGTTTATTGAATTGAGCCTGTTTTTACAGCTTACTTCCATTGATGTAGGGTCTAAGAGCTTAATATTTGCGCCCATCTTAAGCAATTTATCGGTAAAGAACGTTAAATGAGCGGGATAAATATTTCTTATAATCCCTTTCCCTTTTGTAGCGATAATTGCGGTCATAAACGTACCGGCTTCAATTCTGTCGGGAATTGTTGTGTATTCAATCGGATGTAATTGGTCTTGTTTTACACCGTTTATGATAATTTCGGAGGTTCCCGCGCCTGAAATATCAGCACCCATTGTATTTAAAAAGTTTGCCAAATCGACAATCTCGGGTTCTTGTGCGGCGTTTTGGATACGGGTTGAACCTTCCGCCAAAACCGAGGCAAGCATGATATTTTCTGTTGCGCCGACTGACGGGATATCCAAATACACATCAGAACCTATCAATTTGTTGGTTTTAGCATGGACATAGCCGTTTTCGATTTTTATTTTGGCACCGAGCGCTTCAAGACCTCTTATATGGAAATCCACACGTCTTTCGCCGATTGCACAACCACCGGGGAGTGCAACACGCGCTTCTTTACATCTTGATATTAATGCGCCTAAAACAATAAACGATGCTCGCATTTTGCTTACAAGTTCATAACTTGCGGTAATGCTTGTTATATCTGTTGCATCGATTGTCAGAGATTTTTCTTCTTTATTATAAGCTGTTTTTGCACCCAATTGCGCAATAACATTCAGCATTATTTCAACATCCGTCAAATCGGGAACATTGTATATTTTTGATTCCCCTTTAGCAAGAATAGCCGCAGCCATAAGTTTTAAAACCGAGTTTTTTGCCCCGCCTATTGATACTTCGCCTTTTAATGGGATTCCGCCTTTTATGTAATATCTTTCTACCAATTTAGCCTCCGAAAGAAATCCTAATCATATCTTACTATATATAATAATACAATCAGATTAATTTGATGTAAATAAATTACAATATGTAAAGAAAACGATAATTTTTCCGAACAATTTGGCATTTTTCCCGCGAAAAATTTTTTATATTCATGTAAGGGAAAATTATGGCAATAGAAATAGGAAAAATATTAACTGCAACCGTAAAAGCAGTTGAAAAAAACTCAAAAACCATTGTACAAAAAACGGCACCAAAAGCTGCCGTTGCAGCATCATCTGCCGTAAAACCGGTTACTTACGCAGCAGATTCTTATGCCGGACATCTCATAAAATATTGTGAAGATAAAAACCTCGTAAACGCCATTTTAAAAAATAATGTATATTCAAACAGGTATGTCAAAATAGTAAAGCAAATTAGAGAGGATTTTAAAAACATTTCTTATTCGGAAGATAAAGAAGCTGTTATTGTTAATCTTTCTGCTATGTTATTTAGAGATTCACGCAGTTTTAAAACTTTATGGGATTCAAAAGGAATGAAAGAAATTATAAAGGGAAATTTAAGTATTTCTTATTTGAAAAACCTTAAATCGTCGGATAAAATTGATGAAAATTTCTTTTATAAATTATTTGAAAGTATTGAAAATAAAACAAACGAAAGACTGTTTAAAGCGGGAATTGATTTAGACGCTGCAAACGGATACATTAAAGCAATGGATAAAGAAGTTTGTAAAAATCCGCAGTTTATAGAGGGTTTTGTAAGCTCGTTAGAGCATATCAATAATCCCGAAATTGCAAACAGTATTTTAAGACATTTTAAATTTACACCGAAATTTGTAGAAAAAGAAAATCAATACTTCCTCGACTTTTTAAAAGCTGCCGAAGAAAATCCGCAAGCAGCTCAAAAGGCTCTGATGATTAAAAATTCAGACGCTTTCATTCTTAACAAAAATACAAAACTTCTTGCAGATAAAGTTGTAACAGATGAAAATTATAACATTTTTATAAATTTGTCAAAAAAATATCCCCAAACCATTCATCCGAGATATCTTCAAGGTATCAATACGTTTCTCAAAGAAGGCGGAAATGAAAAATCGTTAGAACAAATTATTATACTTGTAAAAGAAGGAAAAATTCCGGAAGATATTTTTCTTGTTCTTAATTCGGCAGGTAAAGATAACATCAAATTTTTAGAAAAATTTTTACAAGAGGGAAAATTTGATGAAAAATCTTGCTTTAAATTTAGAACATTAATGGATCCGATATCCAAATCGCAAAGTGAAGAATCTTTGGAAAAATTATATGAACAAGTGTTTATACCTTGGAAAGAGGCACTAAAAGAAAACGTATCTTATGATAATATGAATTATCTTATAGACAATCTTGTTTCATTAAAATTATCTAATCCGCAGAAATATAAAGTATTGGAAGATTTGAACATATTATCTTTGATAAAAGAAAAGAAAATAAACCCGAGAATACTTACGGTTTACGACCTAAGCCCTGTTTTTATTCCCGAAATACTTGCCGATATTGAAAAATTAAATAAAGGTGAAAGTATCATAAAAAAATTTACTTCAATGGAAAATATCTTGCAAAAAACACAAGCAGGCGATGTTGTTTCGGTAAATAATAAACTGTACATCAACAACAACGGCAGACTTGAACCATGGCAAATGACAGAAGAAAAATTTAACGAGCTATTCCCGCTTGCAGATAGATTTTCGACAATCCAAGGGGTCGATGATTGTTATTTAATTACAGTCCTTAATTCACTATACCAAAACCCCAAAACCCGAGGTGACTACTACAAAATGTTTAAACAAAAAGGTGATGACATCTTTGTTACAATTCCTGCATATTCAAATTTCAGAGGAACAAGAAGGTTCTCTAACGGGAAAATTAAGACCGTTGATGCAAACGCAAATGCCGCAAAACATATTCAAATGATTGAACGTTGTTATTCAAGAGTTGCCTTAAGAAAAGGTTCACGTATTCCTGTTGACGAAAATCCTTTTTCTACTAAAAATTATGATTTTTTACAAAAAAGAATTGGCGGAGGGCATGAAACTGATGTTATAAAAGAATTTTTACCGGAAAGAATACAGCAAAAAAGAGCTTTTATAAAAACCGTTAAAGACAAAAATCAAATTGAATATACAATACAAAATTATGCCAACAATCCGCGATATATAATAAATCGCAACTTTCGCACGCATAAAAATACCGGTCATACAACATCAATAAAATCATACAACCCCGAAACCAAAACGGTTACATATACCGATCCGGAATTTCCGGCGGTTGAATTTGAAATACCGCTTGATAAAGTTGCGGAAAATAATTGCGGATTGGTCTTAACACAAATTATTTAATCTTTAGCGGTTTTTTCACGGATTGTTTAAATTTATAAAATTTTAAACCGCAGGCTTTGACATTAGATATTGAAATAATATAATTTTGATATGTCTGAGATAATAAAAGTTTTAAAAGGAACGAAGGATATATTGCCGCAAGACGTTGACATGTGGCAATTTACCGAAAAAAAAGCATGGGAAGTTTTTTCAAAATACGGATTTAAAGAAATCAGAACCCCTATAATTGAAGTTACGGAACTGTTTGCAAGAGGTGTTGGCGATACGACAGACATCGTAAACAAAGAAATGTATTCTTTTGAAAAAAGCGACCGTTCTATTACATTAAGACCTGAAAATACGGCAGGGGTTGTGCGTTCATACATTGAAAACGGTATGTCAAGACTGTCGGCTCCCGTCAAACTTTGGTATAAAGGTGCAATGTTTCGTTACGAACGCCCGCAAGCCGGACGTCAAAGACAGTTTCACCAAGTCGGGGTTGAAATGTTCGGGATTAAACAACCCGCAGCGGATGCCGAAGTTATCCTTATGGCGGTTAATTTCCTTAAATCCCTCGGGCTTTGCGATTTGGAAGTTGAGATAAACTCTTTAGGCTGCCCGAAATGTCGTGAGGAATTTAAAACCAAGCTCAAATCCGTTTTAAAACCTTATTACAACGATTTGTGCGAGGATTGTCAAAACAGATATGAAAAAAATCCTTTAAGGCTTTTGGATTGCAAGGTTGAAGATTGTAAAAAGATTTTTGAAAAACCGGAAGTTCAAGCGGTTATCAATTCGGATTTTATTTGTGAGGAATGCGCTCAGCATTATAACGAATTAAAAACCTATCTTGACAGAGCAAATATCAAATACGTTGAAAACAAACTTCTTGTAAGGGGTTTAGACTATTACAATCGAACGGTGTTTGAAATAAAATCAAACAATTTGGGTTCGCAAAATGCGGTTTGCGGCGGCGGAAGATACGATAATCTTGTCGAACAACTGGGCGGAGAATCAACTCCGGCGGTCGGGTTTGCAATGGGTATGGAAAGGTTAATTTCTCTGTTGGATAAAAAAGAGGCGGCTAAACTCGATTGTTTCATTGTTTCAAACAACACACAAGAGGCATTTATTTTGGCGGAAGAATTGCGCAATATGGGATATACAACCGAAATGGATTTATCGAATAAAAAATTCACAAAACAATTAGAAAAAGCATCTAAGGTTGCAAATTACGCGGTAATCTTGGGTGAAGACGAAATTAATGCCGGTGTTGTATCGGTGAAAAACCTTTCAACAGGCGAACAAAAGACGGTTAAGCGGGAATATATAATGGAGATTTTATAAAATGACAAAAGTTTCAGTAATAGTTCCCGTTTATAATGTCGAAAAATTTCTCGAAAGATGCTTGGAAAGTATCATCAATCAAACATTAAAAGACATTGAGATTATTTGCGTAAACGACGGCTCAACAGATAAGTCCGAACAAATCCTAGAGGAATTTAAAACAAAAGACAACAGAATAATTATTATTAATCAAGAAAACGCAGGGGTATCTGCAGCAAGAAATAAAGGCATAGATATTGCAACAGGTGAATATATAGGATTTGTCGATAGCGATGATTGGATTGATTTGGATTTTTACGAAAAATTGTATAATACAGCTAAAAAACACGATGCCGACATTGCCGTTGCAGGAATAATCAAACTTAACAAACATAACAAAAAATATCATTTAAAAATAGAAGATGAAGTTGTTACGGAAGATACAAACAAAAAATTTGAGATTTGTGATGTTCCCGAAAAATCTTATGTAGTAAATAAAATATACAAAATCGAAAAACTCAAAGAATTTAATTTAAAATTTGAAGAAGGTATTTTATATGAAGATTTAATATACACTCCACAAGTGTTGTATAATCTGAAAAAACTTGTAACCGTTACGGGAGTATATTATTACTACTGGCGGCATTCAAAATCTATAGTAGCCCAAGGAAAATTTGGTGATCATCATGAAGAAGCAGTGAAAAGGACTGATGAATATTTCAAAGAACATAATATAGATGTATCTAAACTAAAAGTTATCACTAAAAAAAATAAAATATTCGGGTTAACGGTATTTAAAAGTAAAACCAAAGGAGATACAACAACATACAGTTTCCTAAACTTTATAAAAATTAAATGTTCGAAAAAGCAAAAGTTTAGCAAAAAATATGTATTATAAACATTATATGCCTTGATTTTTAGCGGGTTTTGGTGTATAATACCATGATGTAATCAATATGTAAGGGGTAAATTTTATGGCAGAAAAAATCACTATTCGTTCAGACAGAAAAACAGACTACAAATTCACTTATAAAGGTGAAGAAGTTGTTTTAGGCGCGGGTAAAATTATCGGTATCGCAGAAGGTTTAGAACACGTCGTTCTTCCCACCTGTGCGATGAAAATTATGAACAATCTTATTGTTATTAAAGACGACGTTAAATAATAATAATTTTTATATACCAATTTTTAAGACCGAAATATTTTCGGTCTTTTTTATTTTATCCAATCAAGCATCGGGCGAATTTCACCGATTTCAAGTTCATATCGTTTTGCTAATTCACTGTTCAAAACTCTGTCCGTTCGCAGATTTATCTTCAAAACATCCTCTATATTCAATGTTTTGTCTTTTTTATTATAATATTTTGCATAATTCAAACCCTCATTCACACAATCCGGAAGTCTTACATACCTGTTTTCATCATCCCAATAACAAATCCCGAAAACCCTGCATATTATTGCCCTGTAGTCATAAACAACACATTCATCATCAACCAAAAAGGGACATCTGTGTTCAAATGTTTTGGAATTTGTTTGCTCTTTTTCTTTTTGTAATTCTTTTATTGCAATTTGAACTTTTCTTTTGATTTCATCGGGTAAATTTATAAACCCTTTGGTCAAATATGCAAATTCTAATTGTGAAAGCGGATAATTACCTTTTTCACAACACTTTGTACAACCTTTTTGACATTTTATATATTTTTTGTGGTTTTCAAACAACAGTTTTAATACGGTATCAAAATCCGATAAAAATTTTTCGTATTGTTGCAGCACTGTTTTTATTTTATACCCCTTATCATTGTGTATCGTCTGCCTTTTTTGATAACTACAAATTTTACTTTGTTTTGAATTTTATTCATCACTTTATTTTTTACGATAACAACATTTTTATCTTTTTTCAAATCGTTTTTGATTATGTTAATATCATTATCTTCGTCGTTATAATCGACAATTTCATCGTTGTAATAAAGCAGTGAATATTTTCTGCTCAAACCGTTAGCAGAAATTGTGTAATCATTTTCTTTTGCGTATTTTGCAAATTCGATTAAATCATTTTGTCCGAATTTATAATCCGTTTCAAAAAATTCTTCCGTTGCAAAAGCTGAAACCACCGCCATAAATACTACATACAAAACAAATATTGCGGTGTATTTTTTATACTTTTCAAAAAGAATTGAACACAAACCAAAAACAATCAAACAAATTATGCTGAACCATTTAATTTCTGATATATCATTATTCAATTGTTCGGGTAAATAAAGCGGTGTAAATATTGCAATAATTCCCGCTGTTAAACAAAACCAACCGAATACTTTTGTTGAAATATTTATCGCTTTTTCATGTTTTTTTCCGTCGGTATAATCGTTCCACATCAACCCCGCAATTATTGAAAGCGGGAAATAAACCGGCAGAATATATGTTGCAAGTTTTGTTGTCGATAATGAGAAAAACAAAATAATCCACACAGTCGTTATCCATGCCAAAAACAGTATTTTATGGATATTATCCAACGTGTCAAAATTGAAATTTCTTGCTTTTTCAACGTACTGTTGTTTACTCCAGTTGATAATTTTTTCAATTCCGACCGAAATCAAAGAAAATATCCATGGTATAAATCCCCACAAAATAACCGCAAAATAGTAATAAACCGAGTGTTTTCTTCCTATTTCGTTATTTTGGGTATTCAAAAATCT
Source organism: Candidatus Gastranaerophilales bacterium (assembly GCA_947626645.1). GTDB lineage: Bacteria > Cyanobacteriota > Vampirovibrionia > Gastranaerophilales > Gastranaerophilaceae > Zag111. The sequence goes on along the minus strand of CANQSZ010000001.1, from coordinate 17,114 downwards.
GTGTAAATGGTGTTTTACGATATATTCGTTAAAAAACTGCGGGTTGTACTCTTTTAGCATATATATATGCCACGGCAAAACAATCAACGAAAATATCAAAATTCCGGGGATTATATTTATCGGTTTAAAAACTTCTTTAAACTTTCTTGCGGCAATCGATGTAAAAAACACCGTGCCAAAAGGTATTGCAATCCCTGGGATTCCTTTTGCCATAACCGCCAACCCCGAAAACAGATAAAATGCCCACCAGTAATATTTTTTATTCTTTTCCCTGCAAAAATACACCGAACAATAACAAACAAGCGCTAATCCTATATAAAATGTCAATACAATATCAAGTATCGCATACTTTGAAAGCATGATAAATTCTAAAGACGTTGCCATAATCAATGATGTAAGTATCGCAAATTTTCTGTTTATTCTAAGCCGCAGCAAAAAATATACAACGAACGAAAAAACAAACCCCAACAAAGCAACCGGAAATCTTGCAGTCCACTCGTTTATTTTCCCGAATATTGTAAACGACAAACATTCCTGCCAAAAATATAATGGCGGTTTTTCAAAGAAATATTGACCGTTTAAATAAAGTGTCAGGTAGTTTTTGGATAAAAACATATCTCTTGACATTGCAACATATCTGGTTTCATCAACGTCCATCAGAGGATATGTTCCTATATTATGGAAAAATATGTAATAAAAAGCTACAGCCAAACTTATTAGTGTTACGGCTTCTTTGTGGTTATTACAAAACTCTTTTATTTTATTTACAACGTTTTTTACTCTGTCCATAATTCTTTCATTCAATAAAACTTATACCACAAAATATCATTACGTTATGTTAATTTTTCAAAAACAATTATTTTAATTTTTTTTAACTTTATTTTTATTAACTCAATATTCATCGTTTATGTAGAAAACTTAAAAAGTTTTCTACATAAAACACTATGATACAATTATTTAATTCTTTTATTTATTGGTTTTTTTATATTTAAAAATTATTTTTTATTTTTATACATCGTGTTCGTGGTTTTTGTAGAAAACTCAATGAGTTTTCTACATAAAAATCATTACTATTATATGTTATCTAAATTTACTACATTTTATACAGAATTTATTTATTTTTTTCTACAATTTTTCTACAAGCGACAATTCAATTATAATTATACTTTCTTGGGTTTTTTACAAATATTTTGGGGTTACTATCATGATTAATTTTATTAATTATTTAATTTATATTTATTTTAAATAGTTTAATTTTCCATAATGTAACAAATCGTGTAGTAGAATTGTCGGCAAGTGTTTTATTTTGATTAACTTTATTCTATAATATAAGAAAGATTTTAAGGAGTGAAGGGTATGAAATTTATTGTAAGAAAAGAAGATTTGTATGAAGGTATAAAAATTGTAGAAAGAGCAACTTCCCAAAAAGCTGTTCAACCGGTTTTGTATAATATACTTATTGAAACACTTGAAAATAACAAGATTCGTTTGACTGCAACAGATACGGTTCTCACTGTTATAACAACAATTGACGCACAAGTTCAAGACGCGGGAAAAATTACACTCCCCGCAAGAACCCTCAATGAAATAGTTTCAAAATTGACCAACGACTTGATAACCGTCGAAACAGAAGAAAACGGAACAACCGTCAACATAACCTGTAATAAATCAAAATTCGATATAATAGGAATTTCCGCAAACGAATTTCCGACAGACGTTACAACATACACCATAGACGAAACAAAATGTTTTGATGTTGAATTAAAACCGTTTTTAAAAGCGATAAAACAAGCCGGTTTTGCAGCCGCAAGCTATGAAGTCAGCAACCTTTTATCCGGTATTGTGTGCGAATTTTCCGACGGCGTTTTGGAAATAGCTTCCACCGACGGAAACAGACTTGCAAGAGTCAGAGAAAAAATTACAAGCGGAATAACGGAACCCACCCAGTTGATTATTCCGTCAAGAACATTAAATGAATTTTTGAAGATGAGTTCGTTTATTGACGAAGAAAGTATAAAAATTTGCAAAGATAAATCAACAATAATACTCAAAACAGAAAAAACTTTAACAATATCTCGGCTTTTGGAAGGTCAATTCCCGAAATATAACCAGCTTATCCCCTCGGATAGCCCGAAACAAGCTATTGTAAACGTATCACAGTTGATTTCGGCACTTGAAAGAGTTTCCGTTTTGGTAAACGAAAAAACTTGTATTGTAAAAATGCACTTTGCCGATAACGAATTGACACTTTCAGGCGACACTCCCGATTCCGGTAAATCTGAAGATAAAATTGATATCGATTACACCGCGGAAGAATTAGTCATCGCTTTTAATTACAAATTCGTTTTGGATGCACTGAGGATTATTGAAAGTGATGAAGTAATAATCGGATTGAACGCAAGTCTTTCGGCAACAGTTTTGAAACCCAAAAGCGAAGACGATTTTGTTTGCTTAATTATGCCGGTTCAAATAAGATAATTTTCATAACCTGTCGGCATAAACAATTTCAGATATCTCAAACTCCAGTTCGTCATAATATTTCAATATTTTGTCGGTTTTTTGGCTGACAATTTTTGCAAGCGGTGCGATATAAGAAATATCTTCACAATTTTCAACCCCGCTTTCTATGACCTTAAACAAACACTTTGAAAGCTCGCCTATTTCCGTTAATTTTTCTCCGATTTTATCCGTTAATAAAGAAATATTTTTCATAAAAAAAACAACCTCACAAATAAATACTTCTATAAAATACAAAAGTATTTGTATTTTATCCAATTATAGGGTGTTGAAAATGTTAAGTCAATAGATAATAATAAAAATATGAATATTAGGGCACTAGGGTTAAATATAAAAGCAGAAAGAAACAGAAGGGATTTGTCCCAAGAGGAACTTGCCGAATTGGTTGATTTGAGCACAAATTCAATAACCTCAATCGAAAAAGGCAGGCAAATACCAAGCGCAATTAATCTTTATATGATTGCCAAAGTTTTGAAAGTCGATATAAACGAACTTTTTAAAGGGATTGAATAAAAAAAACAACTATTAATTTTTTTTATTCTATAATTATAAATAATAAAAAAATGGGAGAATTTATGGAAACAATTGAAAAAGCAAATATTGATTGGTCAAATTTGGGTTTCGGATATTACAAAACCGATAAAAGATTTTATTCCAACTATAAAGACGGACAATGGGACGAGGGTTGTTTAACCGAAGATGAAAATATTACAATGAATGAAAGTGCGGGGGTTTTGCAGTATGCTCAGACTTGTTTTGAGGGTATGAAAGCATACACAACTCAAGACGGAAAAGTTGTGATATTCAGACCCGATATGAACGCACATAGAATGTATGAATCGGCAAAAAGACTAGAAATGCCTCCATATCCCGTTGATAAGTTTGTTGATGCTGTTTGTAAAGTTGTAAAAGCAAACCTAAAATACGTACCGCCTTACGGAACAGGTGCATCGCTTTATATAAGACCGTTTATGTTCGGTTCATCGCCTGTTATGGGTGTAAAACCCGCGGAAGAATATCAATTCAGAGTTTTTGTATCTCCTGTCGGACCATATTTTAAAGGCGGTATGAAACCGTTAACACTTAAAATATCCGATTTTGACCGCGCCGCACCAAACGGAACAGGTCATGTAAAAGCCGGTTTAAATTACGCAATGAGTTTACACGCTATCGTTACGGCACACAATGAAGGATACAATGAAAACCTGTATCCTGATGCAAAAACACGAACAAAAGTCGAAGAAACAGGCGGTGCGAATATCTTTTTTGTAACAAAAGATAACAAAATCGTTACCCCGAAATCATCGACGATTTTACCCTCAATTACCCGAAAATCATTATTACATGTTGCAAAAGAGTATTTGGGTTTAGAAGTAGTCGAACGTGAAATTTACTTGACAGAGCTTAGTGAATTTAAAGAATGCGGTCTTTGCGGAACGGCTGCCGTTATTTCACCTGTCGGTAAAATTGTTGATAACGGAAAAGAAATATGTTTCCCGACAGGAATGGACTCTGCGGGTGAAATTTCCAAAAAACTTTATGACACCTTAACCGGTATTCAATACGGAAAAATCAAAGCACCCGACGGGTGGATAAAGGTTGTTGATTAAAAAATAAAAAAACAAATAAATTAATTAATGAAAAGCAGATATTTTAATAATATCTGCTTGATTTGAAGTATGATTAAGATGTAAAGACTTATAATCTTGTTCCTACTGCCTTATAAAGACCAATATAGTCAACAAGGCAGTCAATTTTATCATTTACGACTTGTTTGTCGGTGAATAAAACATTTTCTCTGACTTGGATTAAGTCAAGTTTAGAAATGATACCTTCATCAAATTTGTTTGTACTGTAACCGAAATCCTCACGTTCAAGCTGTGCTTGTTTTTCGGTGTTGGTAAATTTTTCCGTGTCAAGTTTTATCGAAACCAAAGCATCGTTAACTTCTTGAATAGCGGTCAGATTTGTTTTGTAATAGTTATTCAAAACTCTTTCGTAAGTATCTTTTTTAAGCCTTAAATTGGCAACTCTTTTTCCTCCGGTAAAAATCGGAAGCATCGCACCGCCTGCCAAAGCCGCCAAAGCATTCTTTGTTGTCCAAATACTGCCGAAATCTTTAGCGAACATAAATGCAATACCCGTTATATTAATTGTCGGCAAAAATTCTTTTTTTGCTACTCTGACATCAATTCCCGCTTTTTCAACCAGTTTTTCCGCTTTTAAATAATCCGGTCTTTGAGAAATAACTTCCGAGGATATCTCGCTTGGAATATTTCCCGAAAAGTTTATTTCATCAAAATTAATCCTTGATAATTCGTCTGATTTTTCGGGAGTTTCACCGATTAAAACCGCCAACTGATTAAGAAGTTTCGTTCTTTGTTTTTTGTATTCCGTCAATTCAGTAGTTCCCGCAATGTAAGATTTGTTGGCTTTTACGGTGTCGGAGGTTGAAGTTAAACCTTCTTTATTTCTTGCAAGCATCAAGTTGTAGATATCTTTTCTGTCTTGAACAATTTGTTCTTGCAAAGCAATCATTTTGTCAAGTTTAACTATATTGAAATAAGTTGTGCCGACAGTGGAAGCGATAGAAATATAAACGGCTCTTTCATCTTGCAATGATGCTTCATACTGTTTTTTTGAAGATTTTGTTTTATCTCTGTTTTTTAAGAATAAATCCAACTCATAATTTGCAAAAGCGGGAGTTGCAAAAGTCCAATCGGAGCTTGATGAATTGGGCATTTTTGTAAAAGCCGGAGAAAATCCGACAGTGGCTTGAGGAAGTTCATCCGCAAACTGAATTTTTACCGCTTGATAATATTCATCAACCGCAATCGTCGCCATTTTTAAATCGTAGTTGTTTTTTATTGCCGAATCTATGTACCCGCTTAATAAATCGTCATTAAAATTTTTCCACCAATCGTAGTTGATATATTCGTATTTAAAAGCATCACTTTTGGCTCTTTGCTTGTGTGATTTTGTTATGGAAACCTTTTTGGATTGTTTTGATGAGGTTTTATCGCTGATTGCAAAACATGAAACAGGGCAAACATTTGCAATCATAAAACATGCCAATAGTAGGGTTGTTATCTTCTTTTTCAAAATTCAGTCCTCTTTTTAAATTATTCTGCTTGCATTTTATATAGCAATATGATAACATATTATTGTTGCAAATGCAACAAATTATTTTTTACTACAAATAGATAATTACTCAATCTAAAGATGTATAAGGAAGAACATTTTACAGATTCAATATATTATAAACTGGAACAAACTGCGAAGTATTGCAGATATTTGGGAATACAACTTTTCCAAAAATTCAATATACCGATGAGTGTGGAAGAATTTGCCGCAATGGACGTAATAACCGCAAATGACGGAATTTGTCAAAGAGAATTGGCAAAAATAATTCTAAAAGACAGGGCAAACACCGGAAGAATTTTAAAAAGCCTTGAAAATAAAGGTTATATTGAACGGATGGCAGACACAAAAAACAACAGATTGGTAAGAAAAATGAAACCCACCCCCGAAGGTATTAAATGTACATTCGAAACATCCGAAAAATTGAGAGAACACATATCAAAAATCCCCAAAGTTTTTTCCGAAGATGATAAGAAAAACTTGATGGAATTATTAAAAAAATTCAGAATATATTTAGAAAAAGAAGTAGAAATGAAAATATAAGAGGTAAAAATGGAAGAACAGGATAAAAAAGAAAAACCGAAAGGAATAAAACGAACCCTTGGATTGATAGCCTTAATCGCAGTAATAGCAGCAGGCGGAGTTTATTTTGTAAACGAAATGCAATATCAATCAACAGACGATGCTTACGTTGAAACAACAACGGTAAATGTTTCACCAAAAGTTTCGGGACAAATTGAAGAAGTTTATGTTACGGATAATCAGTTTATAAAAGAGGGTGATTTGGTTGCAATAATTGATGATGCTGATTATAAAGTTCGTTTGGAGCAAGCGGATTCGACTTATGAAAAAATAAAACTTGACCAATCAAACGCAAAAGCAAACTTGATTGCGGCAGAATCAAACATCGCATTAGCAAAAAAAGATTTGGAAAGATACAGAAACTTGTATGAACAAGGTGCAGTTTCAAAACAAACATTTGACAGCGCACAGGTAAAATATGATACGGCACAAGCGGGATTAACCCAAGCGGAACAGTCGTTATTTTCCGATAGCGGTAAAACGGTTGCCGATGCAAATTTAAGAACGGCAAAAGCCGCAAAAGACAAAGCCGCATTGGATTTGTCTTATACAAGAGTTTATGCGCCGCAATCGGGAACGGTATCTTCAAGACGAGTTGAAAAAGGCATGTATGTAACTGCCGGTTCTCCTTTGTTTACACTGGTTCCGGAAAATGTTTGGGTTGTTGCCAATTTCAAAGAAAACCAACTTCGTGAAATGAAAGTCGGTCAGTCGGTTGATATCAAAATTGACACTTATCCGAATAAAACTTTTAAAGGAAAAATCGACAGTATCCAAAGAGCATCGGGTGCAAAATCGAGTTTGTTCCCGCCTGAGAATGCGGTCGGTTCTTTCGTAAAAATCGTACAAAGAATACCGGTTAAAATCGTTTTCACCGAAGAAATAGATTCCGAACAATATAATATTGTCCCCGGAATGTCAGTAGTACCTAAAGTTAAAGTTAAATAGCAAAAAGAATTAAAAATGTCTGAAAATATAGAAGAAAATGTAATAACTCCGGAAGATGAAGAAAAATACCTTCCTAAAAATCCGTGGATATGTTGTATCCCGCTAATGCTGGCAGTATTCGTTTATGTAATGGACGGAACGATTGCCAACGTTGCCCTGCCGCACATGGCGGGCAGCTTTTCGGCTACAAGAGATGAAAGTATTTGGATTTTAACGAGTTATTTAATATCTTCTGGGATTGTAATTCCGTCTGTCGGATATTTCAGCAAACTTTTCGGAAGAAAAAACTTCTATATCTTAAGCATATTAATATTTTCATTGGCATCGTTATTGTGCGGAATGGCAAAATCGCTCGGTGCAATGGTGTTATTCAGAGTTTTGCAAGGCGCGGGCGGAGGCGGAATCGTTCCGTTGTCGCAAGCGATTATGATGGAAAGTTTCCCGAAAGAAAAACGCGGTTCGGCTATGGCAATTTTCGGTATGGGTATAATTATTGCCCCGATTGTAGGTCCTGTTTTGGGCGGTTGGATTACCGATAATTGGACTTGGCCTTGGATTTTCTTCATAAATGTTCCTATGGGCTGCGTGGCTGCTATTTTGGCAAAACATTTACTGTTTAATCCTCCATACTCAAGACGTCAAAAAAATGTCAAACTCGACAAAAGAGGATTTTTCTTCTTGGTATTGTGGTTGTGTTGCTTGCAGGTATTTTTTGATAAAGGTAACAACGCCGATTGGTTTAATGCAACATGGATAAGGTGGATTTTTGCAATATCTTGTTTTTCGGGAATTTGCTTTTTCTTATCACAATTACGTAAAGGTGAAACTTTAGTTGATTTAAGCGTATTTAAAAACAAAGAATTTGTAATGGGAACATTTATCCAAGTTGTTATGATGGCGGTTTTGTACGCATCGGTTGCAATCTTGCCGCAATTTTTGCAAAGCATGATGGGATATACGGCGTTTTTAAGCGGTTTGTCCATGATGCCCCGCGGTATCGGAAGTTTATCGGCAACCATTGTTTGTGCTTTTATTGCCGACAAGGTCGATAAAAGAATACTTGTTATTTTCGGATTGCTTTGTATCGGGGTTGCGGGATTGTTTTTCGGATTTTTGAATTTGCAGATTGCTCCGTTAAATATTATGATTCCTAACTGCATTATGGGATTTGGCATGGGCATGTCGTTTGTTCCTATTATAAATCTGTCTATGGAAACGCTTTCAAATACACAAATGACCAATGCCGCCGGGTTGCAGAATTTGTTTAAAAATATCGGAAGTGCAATAGGAACGTCGCTTGTTGCAACAATGTTAACAAGATTTTCTCAAATGCACCAGTATATGATGGTCGGTAAGCTCACCGAATTAAATCCGGCTTTTGTTGAAAGAGTTCAGGCAACAACGGCGGCTTTATCTCAATATACAAATATTTCGGTCGCTAAGCACATGGCGGAATATTCTCAATACGGAACTCTTTTGAAACAATCCACTCTTTGGGCTTTCACTGATTCTTTCAGAATTTTCGGAATTTTATGTTTCTTCTTAATTCCGTTATTATTCCTGTTTAAAAACGACAAAAATCCCGCAAATTAATTTTGCCGTAAATACTTTTATACAGTAAGATTTTATGGTAAAATAACTTTAGAGGAGAGTATGGTTAATAATTCTGATGATATGTCTTTTGATATTCCCGAAACTGTGTTGGACGAAATTCAACACAATATCGAGCATGTAATCAACACCTTCGATATTCCCGAAGAAAATAAAATGGAAGTTATAAGACAGATTAATTTTATGTATTCAAGAACAAAATACCTGTCCTTGACCGACGAATTAACCCGATTGCCCAACAGAAGAAGTTTTGAAAACGATTTTGAAAAGGAATTTTTAAGGGCAAAGCGTTATAACAACAAATTAACGCTCGTAATGTTTGATATAGACTATTTTAAACAATTTAACGACAAATACGGTCATCAATGCGGTGATTATGTTTTAAAACAGGTATCAAATGCCGCGTTGCAAACTTTCAGAAAAACAGATACCGTTTATAGATTTGGGGGAGAAGAATTTATTGTAATCTTGACCGAAACCGATATCAACCAAGCCGTTATCCCTTTAGAAAGGTTTAGAAAGACAATAGATACGCTCTTTCTTGAATATCAACGGGAAAAATTGCACATCACCGTTAGTATCGGCGCATACCAACTGACCGACGAAATTAAAACGAAAGAACAATTACTGGAAAGAACGGATATGGCTCTGTATGAGGCGAAAAATTCCGGAAGAAATAAAACGGTTTGCGGTAATTAGTAATTCCCCGTAATTTTAAGTATATTTTGGAATTTTAACCAACCTGTTGCAACGTGTTGAACGTTGTCAATTCTTATAACGCTTGCATTCGGTGTGACACCGGCTTTAACCCAGTTTGCCGAATTTGGCAGACCGCCTGCTTGTTCTCCCGTTTTTACCTGTACTTTGCTTAAAAATATGCAGCCGATGGAAAGCGATTTGAATATTATTTCTCTTAGTTGTTTATTGTCGGTACAAAAATATATCGAGCAAAGCCCTTCCATAATTGTTCCCAAGCTGCAAGGGCGAATATTGTCTTTAAACGCACCGAAATAGCTGTTTTTGGAATTGGTAATTTGGTTGCTTAACATCGGGATTGCCATTTGCTCCGCGTAGGCTCTATAGGTGTTGGTTTCTTCGGGGGTCAGAAGGTTTTGTGCAAAGAGTTTTTCTATCGCTAAAACAGACCAATTGTCAAACGGTATATCCATGTCCATTTTTTTTCTGTTTTTTGCAAGGTATGAAAGAGTTTTTTTAGCGCCGTCAATCCATTTTTGCTGAGGATCTGCTTCATACAGATACAAAAGCCCCGCTGCCGCTTCCCCGGGGTAAAATACCGCTTCGGCATCTTTGTCTATGGTTTTATTTTCCATATCGTAATATGCGTAAACGTTGCCTTCTCTGTCTTGTAATGACAGTATAAACTCACCCAAACCTTGCAGTATTTCAAGTTCGATTTCACCTTCTTTATAAAGATTTGATAAAGCACACAATGCAACCCCTGCGGCTCCTGATTTTGCTATCTTAAAGTTAAATCCTTCTTCTTCGGGGATTGAAATTACGGCATATTTGCCTCTGCCGATTTTTTTGATGTACCGTTGTACAAAGTATTTTGAGGCTTTGATTCTTGATTCGTGAAATTTATTTTCCAAACCCAGTTTTTCATACATATACATTGAATACAATGTTCCGGCATGTCTTAGGGAATTATATACGTTGTTGTCGTAGGTAATGTCTGATGAAACATTCTTTCTGTATTGAAATCTTCCGTCGTCTAAAACGGCGTTGTTTATGTAATTCATAGACAACTTAATTTCACCGTAATACGGCAAGTCTTTGGTGTTTTCGTGTACAAGTTTTTTTGCATCTTTTTGAAGTATCGATACAAAAATTGCAACCAAAATTATAAATGTTGTCGGAATATATACAGTTGGAGACGTTAAATCAAACATAAGATAATTATACCAAAGGTTATTAAATAAATAATAAAACATTTGTATGATTTTTTTCAATAAAAGACCTTCCGATTTTGGAAGGTCTTTATATTAAAAAGAAATTTATTTTTTATTTTTTTGATTTTTAACTTTGTCAGCCGCGCCGTTAGTAGCGTCATTTACCTGTTTGTGAAGTTTGTCGCCTATTACATCAGGATTGTATCTTTCATCAAGGTATTCAATTTTTGATTTTTTCTTTGCGGCTTGGATAATTTCGTCAAGAGCAACGATTTGTTTTTCGCTTGTTAAAAAGTCTTTGATATCGTTTTTAACTTTTTCATAAGGAACGATACCCGCTTCACGTCTGTCCGTAACCATAATGATATGATATCCGAATTGTGATTTAACGGGGTCGGTTACGGTGTTTGGTTTTGCGCTAAATGCCGCATTTGCAAACTCGGGAACCATTTTATCCTTTGCAAAAAATCCTAAGTCCCCGCCTCGTACCGCTGAGCCTTCATCATCCGAGTATTTTTTTGCATACTGTGCAAATTTTGAATTGTCTGCTTTCAATTCGTTTGCAAGTTTTTCAGCCTCGGCTTTTTTATCGGCCATTACTTTTTCAACTTCGGCTTTTATTTGTTCATCGGTTAATTTATTTTTTGAGTTAGCTTTCAATTCCTCTTGAATTTGGTAAGGATTAGCGGAAATCAAGATGTGAGATGCTCTTACCTGATTGCCATGTTTAAATTTGTCAGGATTTTTTGTGTAATATTTTTTGCAATCGTTGTCGGTGATGTTAATTTTTCCGTAAGCGTTAGCTAATTTTTCCATTTTTACCTGATTTTTTACATCTTTTTTAAAATCGGCAACGGAAACGCCGTTTTGTCTTAAAGTCTTTGTTAACAAGTCTTTTCCGCCCATTTTGTCGATTAATTCTTTTACCGCCTCGTCAACTTCTTGGTTGGTAACTTTGATTTCTCTTGCTTGAGCCTCTTGTTCCAACAACTCTTGAATAATCAACTGATTTATTACTCTTTGTTCTGTCATAAGGTAAAGAAAACCGTCTTTGTTTCCTTTTAAATCACCTAATCCCATTTTTGCATACGGAGCTTGGGCAATTGCCTTATCCATCATTTGATTGTACTCTTTCATTGTTACTCCGCCGTCGTTAACTTTTATGATGTAATTGTTTTTTACACCGCAACCGCTAAACAATAATGTCGATAACATTAATGTCGTAATTATTTTTTTTCCGTTCATTTTTTCTCCCTCTTTTTTTAATACTCGTGACTGACTTTATGTATATAATAAAACAAATCTGTCAAAATGTTAACTACTTCATCAAAATTTACATAAGAAATGTCTAAAATCAAGATAGAACAACCTTCCTGACAAGTATTCGGGGCTTGAGTAAATTTGATTTTTTTTGAAAGATTTAACGGTAAAACCTTTTGAATAATATTCCATTCGGGTTTTGAATAGGGGGTGTAAATTCTCAAACAGTTTCCGGATTCTCTTATGGCGGAAATTCTGATTTCGGTTGCACAAAGCCGTAAACGAATTAATTTTATCAAATTTTCAACACACTCAGGCGGTTTTGCAAATCGGTCTTTCCACTCCTCAACAATATAATCCAGTTCAACGGAAGATTTTACATCGGCTAATCGCTTATATTCAATCATTTTTTGCTCCGAAGAACCTACCCAATCATCCGGGATATACGCCGTAACATTTATATCAACAATCGTCGGAATTGTTTTTTGAATTTTTTCCCCCTGTAATTCTTGTACGGTTTCTTCCAAAAGTTCACAATACGTGTCAAACCCGACGTTTACCATGTGTCCGTGCTGCTTTGTACCCAGAATATTCCCGACCCCTCTTATTTCAATATCTCTTAATGCAATTTGATAACCGCTGCCTAAGGTTGTAAATTCTTTTATAGCTTTCAATCTGTCAACCGCATCTTTTGAAATTTCTTTACTTTTTTTGTAGAAACAGTAACAGTATGCCTGCCTTTGAGAACGTCCGACCCTTCCTCTTAACTGGTACAACTGCGCAAGTCCGAACCTGTCCGAATCGTGGATTATCATTGTGTTTGCATTCGGAATATCAATACCGTTTTCAATAATTGTTGTGGCTAACAGTACGTCATATTCGTGATTTGCAAAGTCAACAATTACATTTTCCAATGTTTTTTCGTCCATTTGACCATGCCCGACTGCAATTCGTGCGTTAGGAACTATTTTTTGCAATTGGTTTTTAAATTCCTGTATGGTTTCAACCCTGTTATAAAGATAAAAAATCTGTCCTTCTCTGTCAATTTCGTGGTTTATGGCATTTTTAACCATGGTTTCATTCCATTCGCCGACAAAAGTTTTTATCGGCAGGCGGTTTTGAGGCGGAGTGTTGATTACGGACATGTCTTTAATTCCCGATAGCGACATATATAATGTTCTGGGAATTGGTGTTGCCGACATGGAAAGTATATCAATATTTTCTCTCAATTGTTTGATTTTTTCCTTGTGCCGAACCCCGAAACGATGCTCCTCATCAATAACAAGCAACCCTAAATCTTTAAAAACAATACCGTCTTGTAAAAGTCTGTGTGTACCTATTACCAAATCACATTTTCCGATTGCAAGGTTTTTGATTGTTTCTTTTTGCTCTTTAGTTGTTCTAAATCTTGATAAAAGCTCAACTCCGACCCCGAAAGGCTTAAATCTTTCGCTCATGGTTTGATAGTGCTGCAAAGCAAGAATTGTTGTCGGAACAATCACGGCGGCTTGTTTTCCCGATGTAATGGCTTTAAATATTGCCCGCATTGCAACTTCCGTTTTTCCAAAACCTACATCCCCGCAAATCAGCCTATCCATCGGTTGTTCGGATTCCATATCGTTTTTCACCTGCGAAATTGCTTTTAATTGGTCGGGAGTTTCAACAAATTCAAACGCTTCTTCCATTTCGATTTGCCAAGTTGTATCAGGCAAAAAGGCAATTCCTTGTTGCATTTTACGTCTTGCATAAAGTCTTAACAAGTCGTAGGCGACAACTTCAACCGCTTTTTTAACTTTTGCTTTCGTGCTTTCCCAATCTTTGCCGCCCATTCTTGAAAGTTTCGGTCTGACGGTTCCGGAGCCTCTGTATCGGCAAAGCAGGTTTATTTGCTCCGCCGGAATGTGTAATTTGTCTTTGTTTGCGTATTCTATCGTTAAATAATCTTTTAATTGCCCGTCTATTTCCTGTTTTGAAAGCCCTTTATATATCCCCAAACCGTGTATTGTATGCACAACATACTCTCCCGGTTTTATATCGTTAATATTTTCGATATATTCGGGCTTTTCCTTGAAGTATGATTTTTTTGAAGCCGTTATTTCTTTTGAACGCTTGTTGAAAAGCTCTCGGTCGGTGATTATGATTGTTTTGAAATCTTCCAAGATACATCCGCAATGTACAATACTTTCGGAGTATTCAACATTGAAAATTTCCTTTTCGGAAAGAATTTCTTTTACTCTTTCGGGGTAATCGGTTGCTATAATTATTTTGTAGCCTTTATGTTCGTTAATAAATTCGGTGATTAAATCAATATTTGCCTCAAAATTTCTCAACGGCTGAGCATTAAATTCGATTAAATCATTTGTACTTCCGTCGATGAAATTGTTAAATCCGATTTTTTGAAAATAGGTTGTTTTGCGTAAAAATTCCTCGTAGGTGTAATGGTTTTTTCCTTTTGTTTCTTTAATTAAATCCAACTTGGTATTTTCTTCAAGTTCTTTGTTGAAACCGTCATCCAAAAATTCGTATTTTGAATAAATTTCGGCAGTTTCATCCAAAACAAGAATATAATCTTCAAAATAATCCAAAACGGATACAAGGTTTTTGTTGAAAAAGTTTTGATAAACTTCAATCCCTTCAAAGTAGTTTTCTTCGGGAATTTCATTATCAATATCGATTAAATTTTGCTGAATTTTTTTAACGGTATCTTCCTGTCCTGCGGTAATAAATTTGTAAACGGGTAAAATGGTTGTTTGGGTTGCTTTTTCAACGGATTTTTGGGTTTGATTGTCAAAATATCTTATATCAACGACTTCATCGCCCCAAAGCTCAATTCTTACGGGTTTGGGGTTGAGTGAATAAATATCTGCGATGTCGCCTCTGATACTAAACTCTGATATATCAGATACCATAGTGGATTTTTTGTATCCCAAATCGGTAAGTTTTCGGGAAAGGTCTTTTAAATCTATCGTATCGCCGATTTTTATTTTAAGGCTGTTTTTTTTGAAAAAATCTTCGTTCGGAAATTTTTCCAAAAGAGATTTCACCGGACAAATTACAATATCGGGTTTTGAATTTAAAATTTCCAGTTGTTCGGAATAGTCGTACAAATTTTGCGGGATTGTTTCGTACATGGAAATGTTTTGAAACGGCATAACCGATGATTTTAAGCCGAAAACGGAAGTTAAATCACTTTGGTATTTGAGTGCGTTTTGCTCCGTTGATGTTACAAAAAGAACTTTTTTCTTTGAATAAGTTTTAATTTTAGACAACAGAAAAAGTCTGAGAACAGAGGTTAAACCTGTTACGGCAAAGGAGTTGCCGTCTTTTATTTTTGTTCTGAAAATTTCGTAATTTGAGGTGATATCGTCTTCGTTTATCGTGAACATATCAGATATTATAACATCATTTCTATTGTTTTTGAAATAGTTATAATTGAAATATTCGGCGGATAAATATTTTCTTGAACAAAATCCGTATTTGTAATAGAATTTCACTTGAAACGAGGTAAAAAAAGGAGATTATATTATGTCAAGAAAACCAATTATTGCAGGAAACTGGAAAATGAACCTTGTACAAAGCGATGCAAAAGCGTTGTATGAAGGGATTAAATCATTTGTATCAAATTATACGGCACCTCAATTGCCGACGGTAGTTATTGCGCCGGTATTTACATCATTAAATCAGGTATCGGAAATTCCTTGTTCATGCGGATGCGGCGGAAATAAACTCTATGTTGCCGCACAAAATTGTCATTGGGAATCTTCGGGTGCTTACACGGGTGAAATTTCCGTTGAAATGCTTAAAGATGCGGGTTGTTCTTTTGTTATTATCGGACACTCCGAAAGAAGACAGTATTTTTCCGAAACCGATGAAATGATTAACAAAAAAGCAAAAGCAATTTTAGCGGGCGGTTTAATACCTATTATCTGCTGCGGTGAAACATTAGAACAAAGAGAACAGGGTATTACCGATTCTCATATCGCTTCCCAAATCAGAGCAGCTTTAGACGGTATTTCATCAGAAGATGTTGCAAAATCGGTTATCGCCTATGAACCTATCTGGGCAATCGGAACAGGAAAATCTTGCGATGCTGACGAAGCTAACAGAGTTATCAAAATGATTAGAAGTGTTGTATCGGAAGTTGCGGGTGCTAATGCCGCTGATTCTATCAGAATTTTGTACGGCGGTTCGGTTAAACCTTCAACCATCGAAGAACAAATGTCAAAATCAGACATTGACGGCGCTTTAATCGGCGGTGCTTCTTTAAAAGCCGACAGTTTCAATGAAATTATTGAAAAAACTATGAAAGTTGCCGTTGCATCTTAATAAAATTTTGATTGACAGTCGAACAAAAGACCCGAATGCTTTTCGGGTCTTTTTATGTTAAATTATAACCATGAATATTACGTCAGGAAAATTCAAAGGTCAGAAAATTACGGCTCCGGATGAAAATATTACCCGTCCGACTTTATCAAAAGTAAGAATGAGTGTTTTTAATACTTTGCAAGCTATGATTGATTTTGACGGTTCAAGTTTTCTTGATATGTTTGCAGGTTCCGGTATTATGTCTGTTGAGGCTCTGTCAAGAGGTTTTTCAAAAGCCGTTGCCATAGAAAATAACAGAAAAGTTTTTAATGTTACAAAATCCAATTTGAAAAAATTTGAAAAATATTGTAACATCAGGCTTTTAGCGGGTGACAGCTTAAAAATTTGCAAAACTCTTAATGAAAAATTTAATGTTATATTCATTGACCCGCCCTATTTTTCGGGGATTTATGAAAAAAGTTTGGACTCGATTAAAAATTTGTCTTTCGATGTTGTAATTTTGGAACATGTTATTGATGTTGATTTTAGCGGATTTGAGGTAATTAAACAAAAAAAATACGGCGACAAATTTTTGACTTTTTTAAGAAAAAGTTAAAAATTGGATTACTTTTATCGATTAAGTTATAATTAACCTAATTATAACAGGAATCGGATTTATGACGGAAAAAAAGCAAAAAGTTTTATTGATAAAATTGTCATCACTGGGAGATGTAATATTTAATATTCCGTTGGCAAATGCCTTAAAAGATGCGGGATATGAAGTGAGCTGGCTTGTCGGGGATAAGGGCATTCAGGTTGTCAAAGATAATCCGTGTGTGG